>JBCCEE010000238.1:0-12557 GCA_039030415.1 Acidobacteriota bacterium | reverse complement strand
GGGGTCGTCCGCAAGGGCCTTGCTGAAGGCAGTGAAGGCGCGCTCGTTCTCGCCCAGGCGGCGGTAGAGCAGGGCCAGCTCGGCATAGCCCGCCGCGTCGTCCCGCAGCTCGGCGGCGGCTTCGAGGTTGGGGCGAGCGTCTGCGAACATGCCCAGGGTCGAATAGCTCTTGCCGAGCTCGAATCGGCAGAGCGCGTCGCCGGGCTGATCCAGGATGCACCGCTCGAAGTGTGGCTGCGCGTCTTCGAGCCGCCCGAGTCGCACGAAAGCGACGGCGAGTGCGCGATGGCTGTCCGTATGGTCCGGAAAGCGTGCGAGCTCTTCACCGAACGCTTCGACAGCAGACTCGTAACTGCCCGTCGAGGCTTCGAACACGCCGAGGTTGTAGTGCAGGCGAGGACGTTCGGGATCGCGAGAGATTTCGCCTCGGAGAAGGCTCGAGCCCTCCTCGTAGCGGCCCGCTCGGTGGAGGCTCGTGACTTCGTCGAGAAGCCGGGCGGTGGCAGCATCGGTTTGAGGGCTCGCGGTGACACCGGCAGTCGGCGACGGCGTAGGCGTGCTCTCGGGCTCGGCACAGCCCGCCGTGATCAGAGCGATCGCCAGCAGTCTGGCAGCGGATGTAGGTTGGCGCATGAGGGGATTTCATCATGTGCCGAGCTCGCAAGCCAGCTCAGCAGGCTCGAGGTGCAGGGGCTGGCGCTCGGGCTCAGAGCGCTTCAAGGCGAAACGATGCCGCGTCCCTGCTCGATGACCACCAGGGCGTCGATCAAGGCAGGCACTACCTCCTCCGACGCTCCGTCGGGCCAGTCGACCGCGATCCGCTCGACGGAGGCAGCCTCTCCCAGGCCGAAGTGCAGGCGAAGATCGTGGTGGGACAGGAAGCTGTCGCTCGAGCGCACCGTGCGGAGATAACGCCGGCCCGCGGCTTCAAGGGTGACCCGGGCGCCGATGGCCGAGCCGTTGCGATCACTTCCCCGCAGCAGAACTTTGAGCCAGTGGCCTTGGGGCCGTGAGTCGTTGCGCAGCACGGTCGGCATATCGTCGAGGTTGTTGATCACGATGTCGAGGTCGCCGTCGTCGTCGAGATCACCCATGGCGGCGCCGCGACTGACTTTGCGAACGGCGAATCCGTCGCCGGCATTCGCGGCGTCTTCGCGATAGCGCCCGGGCTCGGTCTGAAGGAAGAGCTCGTTGAGCTGGGCGTAGGACTCTTGCCCAGCCAGCTCGTCGACCTGCGGGTAGACGTGCCCATTGGCGACGAAGAGGTCGAGGTCCCCATCGTTCTCGCTATCGAAGAAGAACGTACCCCAGGCGAGGTTGCTGTGGGTGTGTCGGCCTCTCAGGCCCGCGGCGAGGGTGTCGTCATGGAAGGTCCCCGAGCCATCCGCGACGTAGAGCGTATTGAGCTCGTCGGCGAAGTTGGTGACAAAGACATCGAGGTCGCCGTCTCCCTCGTGGTCTTCCAGCGCCACGCCCATGCAGGCTTGATCAGCACCCGCCCGGTCGTAAGCGGCCCCGGTCTCCAGCGCGGACTCGCGAAAGCCGCTGCCGCTGAGATTTCGCCATAGAAAGTTGGGCCGCGAGTCGTTGGCGACGAAGAGATCCAGGAAGCCGTCGCCATCGATGTCACCGAGCGCGGGCTGGAAGCCGTAGGAGGGTTCGACCGCCGCGATACCGGCTTCGACGGTGACCTCGGTGAAGCGTATCGCTGGCTCGGTGCTGTCGTTGCGGAACAGCTGGTCGCCGGCTGCGGGTAAGCCCATCGGCCCGGAAGCGACCTGGAGACCTTTCCAGGTGTGAGTGAGCCACTCCCGCCCTTTGTAGGCTGCCAGCACCCGGTCGTAGCGCACGAAATTGGCGACGTAGAGGTCGAGATCGCCGTCCAGGTCGTAGTCGATAAAGGCAGCGCCGGTGCTCCACAGAGCGCTGTCGACGCCGGCTTCGGCAGCAGCCTCTGAGAAGGTGCCATCGCCCTGGTTGAGGTACAGCGCATTGCGCTCATAGTTCGTGACGTAGAGATCGAGGTCCAGGTCGCGGTCGATATCGGCGATGGCGAGGCCTTGCCCCCAAGCGCCGTGCGACTCCAGGCCGCTGGCCGCGGTGGCGTCGTGAAACGTCTCGCCGCGTCCGTCGTTGAGAAACAGGCGGTTGGTCGGCTCGTGGCCCTCCTCGAAGCCGCCGATACGCGAGCCGTTGATCAGGAAGACATCGAGGTCGCCATCTCCGTCCGCATCGAAGAGCCCGACGCCCGCGCCCGTGGCGGCGGGCAGGTAGAGCTTGTCCGGGGCACCGCTGACCTGCCGGAAGGTGTCGAGACCAACCGACGACGTGACGTCGACGAACTGGACCCCTGCCGCGTTGCTCTCGGGAGGTGGCGGAGGACTATCTGCCGGCTGGCGACCGCAGCCGATGATCCCACCGCAGACCAAAACGACGGCGCTGGCGAGGCAGCTTCTTGTCTGAAGGCTCATTCCTTGGCCTGGAAAATCGTCTGGGTCTGATTCAACGTCAGCTCTGATCCGGGGATCCGCTGGAGGTCCCCTTCCGGCCAACGGATCTCGAGGTAGTCGATGTCTCGACCCTGTCCCAGACCGAAGTGAAGGCGGAGATCACCCTGTGACAGGTAGCTCGAGCCGCTGCGGATCTCTTCGACCTGAGAGGTGCCGTCCCACGCCACCAGCGTCGCCTTGGCGCCGATGGCATCGCGGCCGCCGTGACGGCTGACCAGCCTGAGGGTCAGTGAGGGGTGCTTCGATCCCTGGCGATTCTCGAGCAGGACAGCGCGCTGATGGTTGTGGGTGATCAGGAGGTCGAGGTCGCCATCGTTGTCGAAGTCGCCCACCGCCGAGGCCCGGCCGACCAGAGAGCGAGTGAAGTGGTCACCAGCGCTGGCGCCGGCTTCACGGAACCGCCCATCACCGGCGTTGATAAACAGCTGGTCCGGCTGGCCGTAGCTGAGGCTCGGCTTCTGCTGCTGAATGTTGTCGATGATGTGTCCGTTGGCGACGAACAGATCGAGATCGCCGTCGTTGTCGGCGTCGAAGAAGTTGGAGCCGAAGCCGACGCGTCGCATCGACGGAGCCGCAAGGCCCGCCGTCGCGGTCGAATCGAAGAACAGGCCGCCACCCAGGTTGCGGTAGAGGGTGTTGGTCTCGAAGTCCAGATGGGCTACGAACAGATCGAATCGGCCGTCACCGTCGACATCGCCAGCGTCCGTACCCATGCCCGCTTCAGTGGCCCCCTGGTCGTTGAAGGCGGTGGCCGAGCTCACGCCGACCTCACGGAACTTGGAGCCCTCGTTGAGGTAGAGAAAGTTGCGCGTCGAGTCGTTGGCCACGTATAAGTCGACATCGCCATCCCCATCGATATCGCTCCAGACCACGCCGAGGCCCTTGGACTCTTGCGGGTCGGCATTGAGCACTCCGCTGGCGGCGGTGACGTCCTCGAAGGTCCCGTCGCAGCGACTGCGGTAGAGCACGTCGGGGGCACCGGCGTAGACGTCGGGGTGGCAGTAGACGTGGAGCTCACCGTCGAAGCAGCGGCGATGGTCCTGCAAGTCGAATTCGACGTAGTTGACCACATAGAGGTCGAGACAGCCGTCGCGGTCGTAGTCGGCAAAAGCGCAGCCGGCGCCCCATGCCGGATTGTCGATACCCGCCGTCTCGGTGATGTCGACGAGGCGGGTACCGCCGGCGTTGCGGAACAGACGGTCGTCACCGAATTGACTCACATAGACATCGGTGAAGCCGTCGTTGTCGATGTCCGCAAAGCAGACCCCCATGCCGTAACCGCTAGCGCTGCCGGTGGTGCCCGTGACGTTTTCGAACGTCATCAAGCCGGCCTCATCAGGCCCGAGATTGCGAAAGACCTGGTCTTCACGCGACTCACCGTCGAGCTGGCCAGGTAAAGCGCCGCTCTGTACCAGGTAGATATCGAGCCAGCCGTCGCGGTCGAGGTCGAAGAATCCGCCGCCGGCTCCCATCGTCTCGATCATGGTGCGCTCGCCGCGACCGCCGTGCCGGTGCAGGAATTCGAGCCCGGCGGCTTCGGTCACGTCGAGGAACGCTGCGTCAGCGGCGTTGCTGTCAGCGTTGGACGAGGCGTCCTGCGCGGGCGAAGGGGGCTCGCTGGGATTGCACGCGAAAAGTGCGATGAGCAGCGGCACCGGGGTGCATGAAATGCCCTTGGCCCAGCGTACCGATCGCGGGTGTTTCGCTACGCCCTGACGCATCTCGGTGAGGTCAGCCGGCTTCTCGAGCGAGAAGAATTCGCCGCAGCGCCAAGAGTGCCGAGATGTTGTGCTGAACGTAGTCGATTCGGATCTCGTAGTTCTCGAGGCTGCGACGGAATCCGCCCAGAATACGTTGCGGATCCGCGACGTACAGGGCGGACTCTGGCCGAAACTGCGTCTGCAGCTGAAATCGCGTTCCCAGCTCGATGGCTTCGAGAATTTTGTCGGCCCGCAAGGAGCTACCGAAGTCTCGCTCCAACTGGTAGGCAGCGGTCAAACCTTCCGAGCGGGTCGCGGTTGGGGTCGAGCGCGGCGGCCGATAGTAGCTTCCCAGCCAGTCGAGGTAGGCCGGTCGGCGATTTTGGCGGTCGAGCATTGCCTGGGTGATGCGCGAAGCGTGAGCCAGGTAGAGGGGGTGCGGCTGGCGCCGGTGCAGCACGTCGAGGGCATAGAGCAGCCAGTGATCGTGATTCAGCCGATCCGTCGGAACGCCGCGATCGCGTACTTCGATCAGCCAACGCGCACCCCTAGCGGTCGCTTCGAGCCAGCTTGGCTCATCTTCGCCGCCCCGCAGTAGCGCCAGCAGGGCTTCGCCGGGGTAGTACTGAGATCGAAAGCGATCGGGTGGGCCACTCGGGAACGGCTGCTTGTGAATCTTGAACTCGCCGTCTTCACCCTGGGTGGCGAGAATCCACTTACCGAGTCCCGCGATGAGGTCGCCGTGGGAGCGTTTGCCCGTAACTTCTGCATACTTGGCGAGCGCGACGATAGCCAGACCGTTGCCACCCAGCTTGACCTCGCGGTCCTCTACCACGCAGAGCGCTTCGGCCTCACCTGCAGTACATGGCTGAATGCTGCGTTGGAGATAGCCGATCGCCCGTTCGGCGGCGGCCAACAGCTCCGGCTCCTGGACCACCTCGTACAGCTCCATCATCGAAAAGATCGTGCCCGCATGACGCAGAATGTTGTAGCGGTTCCGAACCTCGTCAGTCTTGGGCAGATAGGAGTAGGCGAATCGCCCATCCGTACCCACGGCGCGGGTCAAGTAGGCGCCACCCTCGACGGCTGTCTCGAGCAACAGCTCGGGCGTCAGGCGACCGAAACGCCGGTGCCCGCGATACAGCGGCACGATCTCACCGTCCTCGAAGAAATAGCTGGAGGTGCTGAATCGGTAGAGATTCAGCGTGGCTGGCGCGCCTGGCTGGGTGGAGGAGAGCAGGTTGGTGAGGTGGGAAGCGGTACCCGGGCGTCGACTGATGTTGCGCAGCTGGATCAGCTGATCGTTGTTGACCAAGGTATGGACGACCAGCTCTTCGGGCAGAAACGCGGCGCTCCCGGGCGTTTCGAGCGCTAGCCCAAAGAGACTGCGAGGGAGATTCAGAGGCTGATTCGGGTCGAGCCGCGGTTCATAGACGACATCGCGGACCCAGTCGATCTTGATCCAGCGCTTCTCGAGCTCGAGCGCGCTGGCTGCTTCCAAGAGGCGCTGGGACGCTTCCGCAACGCCTCGGCCGGCGCCGCGGAAGACTCGCGCTCGAGACTGGCCGTCGCTGACGGAAGCGAAGACCATGCGCGGAATCCGGTCGTCTGCAATCGATGGCGGCAGGCTCGCTCGGCCTCGGGCATCCGCGGGGGATGCGGCGAGCGCGGTTGCGAGCCATTCCACGAGCTCGAGCTCTGACGCTTCGGCCAGCGGTGAGGCGTCTATGAGGTCGTCGAGCCATGGTGCATTAGACGGCGCTGAATCCTCGCCATGGGCGGCTGAGCTCAGCCATAGGGCGCTGAGCGCGACAATAGCCAAAAGTCGGTTGAGAATTGCGGGATACACTTCGGTCAGCTCCAGGATGATTGGGCGTATTCTATGACCGAAGCCGAGACCCCTGAAGACCTGCCGGTCCTATTTCATGACAAGCGGCTGCTGGTGGTGGCGAAGCCTTCCGGCATGATCGTGCATCGAGGCTGGGCGCAGGACCGGGTGGTGGCCATGACATTGGCCCGCGACCTGGCTGGGCGACACGTGTATCCGGTGCACCGGCTAGACCGAGGGACCAGCGGCGTGCTGGTCTTTGCGCTCGATCCGGGGATCTGCCGCAGCGTCCAGGAGCTGTTTCAGCAGGGGCGGGTGCGCAAGCGCTATCTGGCCCTGGTCCGGGGGATTGCGCCAGAGCAGGAGCTGATCGACCATCCGATTCCCAAGAGTCCGCGCGGACCGCGGGTCCCCGCGATCACGCGGATCCGGCGGTTGGCGACCTTCGAGCAGCGCTACTCGCTCGTCGAAGCGCACCCTGAAACCGGAAGGCTGCACCAGGTC
The DNA here is from genome assembly GCA_039030415.1 of Acidobacteriota bacterium. Lineage (GTDB taxonomy): Bacteria > Acidobacteriota > Thermoanaerobaculia > Multivoradales > J023 > JAAELT01. Next base: position 6,015 of record JBCCEE010000238.1, on the reverse strand, counting down.
CGGCGCCATCTCAAACACCTGAGCCACCCTTTGATCGGCGACGTCAAATACGGCAAGGGTGAGCACAATCGCTACTTCAGGCAGCGCTTCGGGCTTCACCGTCTCGCGCTGCATGCAGCCGCCATCGAATTCGAGCATCCCGAAACCGGCTGCGGCCTGCGCTGTACGGCATCCCTGCCGGAAGATCTCGCGCGACCGTTCGCCGCCATGGGGCTACCGGCCGAGGCGTTTGGGGTATGAGTGAAAGACGGGTGCCGGGCTAGATCAAACAGCACAGCAAATCTCAAGAAATGAAAAAGAAAACAAAGTAGAAAATCTTGGAGCCTCCCGAGCCCTTTGGCCCGGCACCCGAGCCCCACGATGCGCCGACCCCATGGTCAGGGGCCATGAAGCAGGCCAGACTTCGAATCCTCCCAACCCTGGCATGCTCCGTGGGTCTCACTGGGATAAACAAGGCAAGAGGAAAATCCCCTCAGGTGGCGGTAACTTTTTTTGAGGTTTGATCCAGTAGCTCGGGCTCGGGTGCCGACCATCGACCCCGTAGGGTGGGAAACTCGAGCGCTCTCTCGACCTCATCGAGAAAGTCGTCGCGGTGCCATTCACGCGCACCGAGCTGCTCCAAGTGGTCGGAGTGTAGCTGGCAGTCGACCAGGCGAAAGTGCCAGGAGCGTAGCTGCTGAACCAGGGCCACGAACGCGACTTTGGAGGCCTCAGGCTCGAGGTGGAACATCGACTCGCCGCAGAACATGCGACCCAGTCCAAGTCCGTAGAGTCCACCTACCAGGCGCTCTCCCTGCCAGGATTCGACGGAGTGGGCGAATCCCAGTTGATGGAGCTGCAGGAAACCTTGGAGCAGCTCCTCGCTGATCCACGTGCCGCCATCGGCGCTGCGATGGACTTCAGCGCAGTGCCGGATCACGGCTTCGAACGCGGTATCGAACGTGGTGTGGAACGTACCGCGCCGTAGGGTCTTGCGTAGGCTGCGGGAGATATGGAGCGCTTCGGGAACGAGCACCATGCGCGGGTTGGGGGAGAACCATGCGTAGGGCATCTCCTCGCTGGGCCAGGGGAAAATACCGTGGGCATAGGCCGCGAGAAGCAGGTCGGGCCGAAAGTCGCCTCCAAGAGCGAGAAGGCCGTGATCTTCAGCGTTTCGCGGGTCGGGAAATCCGAACTTTTCGATCAAGAAGCTAGCCTCTTGCGACATTTTATCAAGCTTCCGCGTCGACGTTTCGTCGCCTGGGCAGCTAGCTGAGAAGGTGGTAAGCTCGACCTCCCCCAATCCGGAGGCTCAATCCCGTCGGCAGCCTGCCGATACTCGGTGCGACCTTCAGGCTTCATACGAATCCAAGGAGGCAGCGGTTGAAGATTCACGAATATCAAGCGAAGGAGGTTCTGCGTCGATACGGCGTGCCGACTCCGCGTGGAAAGGTAACCGACGATGCGGCCGGAGCCCGAGCGATCACCGAGGAATTGGGTGGTCGCTGCGTGGTCAAGGCGCAAATTCACGCCGGTGGTCGCGGCAAAGGCGGCGGCGTGAAACTGGCAGCTAACGCTGAAGAAGCCGAGCAGCTGGCTGGCGAGATCCTCGGCATGCAGCTGGTGACCCCGCAGACCGGGCCCGAGGGCCAGGAGGTCCGCAAAGTACTGATCGAAGAAGCGGTAGACATCTCGCGCGAGCTCTACCTCGCGGTGACCTTGGATCGCGAAGCCGAGCGTCCCTTGATCATGGCGTCGTTGGCCGGCGGCATGGATATCGAAGAGGTTGCCGCTGAGAATCCCGAGGCCATCGTCCGCCAGCACTTCGATCCGCATCTCGGCCTGTTGCCGTTTCAGGCGCGGGCCGTGAGCTCGGGGCTGGGGCTGGAAGGCAAGACCGCCCGCCAGACACAGAAGCTGCTGGCCGGGCTGGCTCGTGCCTTCATCGAGACGGATGCTTCGTTGGCCGAGATCAATCCGCTGCTGATCACCGGTGAGGGAGACGTGTTGGCGCTGGACGCCAAGATGAACTTCGATTCCAACGCTCTGTTCCGTCACCGGGACATTGTCGAGATGCGGGACTTGGCGGAAGAGAATCCGCTCGAGGTTCAGGCTGGCGAGCACGGCCTCAACTACATCAAGCTCGACGGCAATATCGCCTGCATGGTGAACGGTGCTGGTCTGGCGATGGCGACGATGGACATCATCAAGCTCTACGGCGGTGAGCCGGCCAACTTCCTCGACGTCGGCGGTTCGGCCAGCCAGGAAGCGGTCAAGGCAGCTTTCCAGATTCTGGTTTCGGATCCGTCGGTAGAGGCGGTTCTCATCAACATCTTTGGCGGTATCGCCAGGACGGATCGCATCGCTAGCGGCGTGGTCGGCGCTCTCGAGGAGCTCGGGGGCGTCGATCTGCCCGTGGTCGTGCGCCTCGAGGGAACCAACGTCGAGCGCGGTCGCGAGATCCTCCAGGAGGCGGATTTCGACTTCCTGGTCGCCCAGCATATGGCCGACGCGGCTGAGAAAGTGGTCACGGCGGCAGCAGAAAAGGGAGGTGCGTGATGGCGATCTGGGTGGGTAACGAGACCCGTCTCCTGGTTCAGGGCATCACGGGTAAAGAAGGAGAGTTCCACGCCCTGGGCTGCCGCGACTACGGCACCCAGGTCGTCGCGGGCGTGACCCCGGGTAAGGGCGGTCAGCAGGTCGACGGTATTCCCGTGTTCAACTCGGTGGACGAGGCGCGAGCCGAAACCGGTTGCAACGCCACGATGATCTTCGTGCCGCCACCGTTCGCCGCCGACGCCATCATGGAGGCGGCGGATGCCGGTATCGAGCTCATCGTTTGCATCACCGAAGGCGTGCCGGTCAACGACATGTTGAAGGTCAAGGAATTCATGAAACAGTGCGCCGAAGCGGGTCAGCAGAGCCGCCTCGTCGGCCCCAACTGTCCCGGAGTCATCACTCCCGGGCAGGCCAAGATCGGTATCATGCCCGGGCATATTCATCGCCCTGGCAAAGTCGGTGTGATCAGCCGTTCGGGCACTCTGACCTACGAAGCGGTCTGGCAGCTGACCAACCTCGAGCTGGGGCAGTCGACCTGTATCGGCATCGGAGGAGATCCGGTGAACGGGACCAGTTTCATCGACGTGCTGGAGGCCTTTGCGGAGGATGGTGATACCGAGGGTGTGATCCTGATCGGCGAGATCGGCGGTAGCGCCGAGGAAGAGGCGGCCGAGTGGATTCGCGATCATTTCGATCGTCCCGTCGTCGGTTTCATCGCCGGGCGGACTGCGCCTCCGGGACGCCGCATGGGGCATGCCGGCGCGATCGTCTCGGGCGGCAAAGGCACGGCCAAAGAGAAGATGAAGACCATGCGGGAGTGCGGTCTCCACGTGGTCGAATCTCCGGCCGAGCTAGGCGAGACGATGGCGAAGGCTCTCAGCAGCTGATTCGAGGGGGCGGTGCAGCTCAGCAGGGTTCCTGGGGCGGGGTGGATCGTCCTCATTGGTGGCGGTGAATTCAGCTTCGGTGAAACCGAAAAGGCAGACCGCGCCTGGATCGATCGGTTAGCCGCTGGCAGCGTCGGGTTTCTCCCTGCTGCCAGCGGATCCACCGAGTATGGTGGCCATCTCGCTGCCTACCTAGAACGGACCTTCGATCGCACCGTCGAAACGGTACCGATCTATCGTGCGCGTGATGCCAGGCGGCAGAAGAACTGCGAGCGGATCGAAGGCTTGGCAGCGCTCTACCTGGGCGGCGGAGTCGCCAAGCATCTTCTGAAGGCTTTGGTGGGTTCACCGGCGCTCGATGCCATGAGCGAGCACCTGAGCTCCGGCGGGATGGTGGTAGCGATCGCTGCCGCTGCCCAAGCGCTCGGGGAGGTCAGCCGGGATCTGTTTGGTAGCGGTTTGGAGGCGGGGCTGGGTTGGCTGCCTGGGGGGGCTGTCGAAACGAATTTCGATCCTTCGCATGATCGAAGGCTCTGGCAGCTCGTTGAGTATCCCACGGTCGACTGGGGCCTGGGGTTGCCTGCGGGTTCTGCCGTATTGCTCGGGCCGAATGGTGAGCTGGAATTAGTTGGAAAGGTCTTTTACTTGGATGATTCGAGCGGCGATCTCGTCGCTTTGAGCTCCAGTAGCGATTGACGCTGAGTTGAGAGGAATGCCTGTTGGCTCGGACTCGATCCGGCAGGCGAGTCGTAACGAAACTGGGAAAACCCATCAAAGGAGTTTATATATGTCTACGACCCTGACCATTGTCAAGCCAGATGCTGTGGCTGCTGGCAACGCCGGCAATATCATTGCCTTTCTGGAACAGAAAAGTTTTAAAGTGAGAGGCCTCAAAATGCTACGGCTTTCCAAAGAACAAGCCGCAGCATTCTATGAGGTTCACAAGGAGCGCCCCTTCTATGGTGACCTGGTCGAGTTCATGACCAGTGGGCCGGCTGTGGCTGCAGCTCTCGAGCATGAGGACGCGGTGCCTTTCTTGCGCGAGGTGATGGGTGCTACCAATAGTGCCGAGGCTGCAGAAGGTACCGTGCGCGCGCTCTACGGAACCGACATCGAGCGTAACGCGATTCACGGCAGCGACTCTTCGGAAAATGCTGCAAAAGAGCTAGCGTTCTTTTTCTCGCGATCTGAGCTGATCGCTGCCCGCTGATTCGGGCGTGAGCGAAGAGGCGCCTTGGCGCCTCTTCGCCGGAGCCCTCCTCTTCGAGCCGGCCGCTTCTCTTCGAGCCGCCTGTCTTCGTTTAGCCGGGCGGTCGAGTCGTCAGCCCCAGGCCTCGAAATGCGGCGGTTCGCACCCCGGCATTGCAAGGCCTGCGCGGCATCGGTATAGTGCGGTTTCTCTCGAAAGGTCGACCGTTCACCTCAACAACAAGGAGACCGCGATGGCAGAAGACGAGACGGCTGCGGGGGAAGAGACGGCTGCAGAAGCTTCTGGAGAAGAGCAACAGCCAGCAAGCGAAGAAGCTGCCCCTTCATCGAACGAACAAGCCGGCAACGATAATGTTCATGCTGAATTGAACGTCGTCGTCAGTCCGGGAATCTTCGGTTCTGCGGCGGCTTACTTTTCAGTGCGAGGCAAAGAGCCGGACAATACGCTGTCATCGGTTTCTTTATCTTTTCGCTTGGTGGACGAAGAAGGAGTGGAGTCCGAGAGCCTGGGTGGTGCGACGTTCAACGGTCTCGGTAACGAGGCTTCCGGAAATGCTGGAATGGCCGTACGCATTATTCCTCGGGTGCATCAGCCGCAGGCTGTGCTCTCAGGCATGGTGACCACCTCCCAAGGTCCAGAGATGTTTTTCTTTGTCAAGGATATTCCTGTTTAAGAGTTATCTCATTGGGTGTACCCAGATAGCGAGCTCTGAGAGCAAGATCCAATGGCAGGATGGCAATGAGCTGGATTGTGCGTGAGAGGGCCTCATTGATGATGACTGTCAGGGCCGCTCAGAGTTGAGCTTTCCCGCGCACCTTCGGACGATTTGGCCCGTTGTCCGAAGGTTCGCCAAGACCCCTTTGGGGCCGGCTTTTCAGGCATGGTCGGTAGATGCGCCAGATCCGCGCCTCGGTCAGGTTCGCCTCACCGGCGCCCTGACCGAAGTACCCGGCAGTCGCAAGCTCGTAGTGTTGGTTCACGGGCTCGGTGGCTCGTGCGACAGCAGCTACATGCTGCGGGCCGCCTCCCTGGCCGAGCAGCTGGGCGTTTCCGCCTTGCGCCTCAACTTGCGGGGCGCTGACCGGCAAGGGGCAGATCTCTACCACGCCGGTTTGAGTCGCGATCTCGACGCAGTCTTGAGCAGCCCGGCATTCCGGGGGATCGAAGAGGTGCTGCTTCTCGGCTTTTCTCTCGGCGGCCATATCAGCCTGCGCTACGCCTTGGCGGATCACGACCCGAGATTGCGGGCGGTCGCTGCGGCTTGCACGCCGCGGGATCTCGACTGCAGCGTCACGGCGGTCGATGGCCCCGCCGGCGGGGTCGACCCCCCCGACAAGCACAACCGGGAGTGCGATAACTAAGCGCAATTGGCCGCGCGCC
>JBCCEE010000237.1:0-12628 GCA_039030415.1 Acidobacteriota bacterium | reverse complement strand
GGGCGCCGCTCGACGTGGGCGAGCTGATCGAGTCCGTGCCAGAGAGCCTGGCGCTCCACCTGCCGTCGCTGCGCTACTGTCTGATCGACGAAAAGCGTCTGCCTTTGGACATGCTGGAATCGCTGCGCGACAACGTAGTGGCGGGCATCGCACGGGTGGAGCAAGATCATGGCGCCGCCCATCTGATGCAGATGGTGGAGCGCTTCGCGCGCTGGCTGGAGTCGCCAGAGCAAAACGCCTTGCGTCGAGACGTGTTAGCCTGGTTGTCGAAGGTCGTGCTTCCCGCTCGGGTTCCCGGTGCTGAAGTGCCGGAACTGCGAGACCTGGAGGAATTCAAGACCTATTTGGAGGTGAAGATGCAGCCGTGGACCGAACAGTGGCGAGATGAAGGTAGGGAAGAAGGGCGGCGAGAAGGTGAACGTTTGGGTAATGAGCTCTTCTTGCGCCTGATGACGGGCAAGTTCGGCTCGTTGGACACTGCGACGGTGCGTCGCATCCAGGCTGCCGATACTGATCAGCTGCTCGACTGGTCGAGTCGACTGCTCGCCTCAGCGACGATTGACGAGGTCTTCGCCGGCGCCGAGCCGTAACAGCGAGGCTGGGAGCTGCGGCCCTCCCCTGCCGAAGCAGGAGAGAGCTGCGAGTGACAGAGTCTTGCGAGTGATAGGCCCTAGAAGGCTTCGAGCTGATCGCGGCTGCGAATCGCCAGCTCGATCTCGGCTTCGAGAGCGCCAAGGTCGGTCTCGGCCTTGCGAGTCAGGTCACCGAAGGCCTTCTGGCTGACGAGGCCACCGAAGACGTCGTAACGACCGGCCGGGTTGGTGGTGCGGAAGAGGGAGCCTTTGCGGCCGTGCACCGGGTCGTCGGAGATGTCGACGAGGAAGAGCACCAGCTCACTGCCGACGGCGTAGAGTGGATCCTCTGCGAGCTCCATGCGCGAGACGCCGCCCTCGAGCGTCAGCAGGTCGCCACCGGTCTGCATGACTTCGGCGCGGTCGCCTACCTCGAGCCGACCGTTGTAGACCTCGAGCACCTCGACGGCAGAGTCGGTGAAGGCGAACGTGCCGCTCTTGGCACCTTCCGGGGTCGGATGCCACAGCAGACGAGGTGCCGCCTGGCCGAGTACCTGGACGCGCACCACGGCGTCCGCTTCCATGACCTGCTCGGCGATGGTCTGCGAAGTAGAGATCCACGACGCGTGGGCCTCGCCCCCCAGCGGGTTCTCGGCCGGGAGTAGTGTGGCGGTGGCGATGGCGCCGACGACGAGGGAGCTGGCGAACGTGCCCAGCGCGAGCCTGGCGAAACGGGTCGAATCTTTATGCTTCATGTTCATGTCCTCTGGTTTGATGGCACGTTCGAGATTAGTAGCGCGCGTTGACATCGCTGCGGTCCCCGGAATTGGGGTTGGTGACACCGGTCGAGGAGATGAAGGTGTACATGATCGACGACGTGTTGTTGTTGTGCGCCAACGACACGCAGTGCCCCGCCTCGTGACCCGACACCGCCTGGCGGCGGCTTTGGCTGTAACCGTCCATGTAGAAGCGGTTCTCGTAGGCGATGCAGTAGTTGAACGTGTTGTTCCACGCCGAGGAGTTATTGCAGGCACCGTTGGTCGCGCAAATGTAGGCCAGGCCGGCCCAGCCGGTGGAGCCGAAGTTGCTCACGTACTGGGCGATGTCCCAGTTGTTGCCGCCGATCTGACGGAACTGCAGATCCGTGGTGGAGGTCCAGCGACTCATGGCAGCACCCACCGGCGAGGTGTAGCTACCGTTGGCTGAGGTCGTGCCAAAGAAGCGCCAGTCCAGGAAACGGGTGTTGAAGCGACCCGAGCCCAGGTAGCCCGCCATGGCGGCGCCGGTCGACAAACCGATCAGAACGAGCGCGAAGAGGACGGTCATCCTCTGAAGTCGGTTGCATTGGATCTTCATTCAAGGACTCCTCAATGAGTGTAGAGAGCGGGAGCGCGTTGCTCGACGCGACTCCGATTTTTCGGCGTACCGAGCGGCGCGCCAAAGTTCGAGACCGATCTGCGGCGGGGACCGCGATCCGCTGCGACCGTGGATTTTGGGCAAGCTTCGCCACTCGAGCAGGCGGAAGGCTCACCGAGGGGCAACACCTCCTTCTTGCGGGTTCAGGTCCCGATCCGGACGGATAATCCGTACCGAACCGATCTTGCGGCAGCTGATTTGCCTAAATAATCAGCAAGAAGCGTGCCTGTTTGTTAATAACTCTGGTTTAAAACCCCTAATGCATTGGTATTCATGGAGATAAGCTGGTCTGGCGAGGGCTTCCAGGCGATGGCGGGGCGCTCTGGACAACCGGGAAAGCGGGATATTTTCTCAGGCTTGATAATTTGGGGTTCTCAGACTTGAGACAGGAGGGCTTCGGCCAAGTCGGGGATGGACGGCAACAGCCCCGAGCTTCGAAGGTCTGGTCGAGATAGGGTGACGCTGCGGGGCTCGATTCGCGAGCGGGTTCTAGCGTTCGCGAGCCGGCGTCAGTGCTACACTGACGGCTCGCTCCCTGTCGCTACACACTTCTGATCCACCCTCGAACCGCGTGAGGCCTCCCGATGCACGTCATCTTTGTCGAGCCGGCTTTTCCTTACAATCAACGTCAGTTCGTCCGGGGTTTGCGGGCCGCGGGCGCCACGGTCACCGGCATTGGCGAGATGCCGCTGGAAGCGCTTCCCAACGAGATCAAGGGCTGGCTGCACGGTTACGAGCAGGTGGCGAGTGTGGTCCACGAGCCGTCGCTGCTGGAGGCGGTGCGCCGCATCCAGGCGCGCGGCTGGGTCGATCGCATGGAAGCGACGGTGGAAGCGCACATCATGGCGACGGCCAAGGTCCGTGAAGCCACCGGCATTCCGGGGGTCAGCGTCCAGACGTCCTATCTGTGCCGCGACAAGCCGGCGATGAAAGAGGCGCTGCGCCAGGGCGGTATTCCCTGCGCCCAGTCGACCGGCACCGACTCCGCTGACGAGGTGCGGGAGTTCGCCAAGTCGGTCGGCTACCCGCTGATCATCAAACCGCGGGACGGTGCCGGTGCCGCCGGCACCTGGCGGGTCGCGAACGACGCCGAGCTCGAGAACGCGATCGCCGAGTCGTACGTCGGTCGCGGCGCGTCGGTGGCGGTGGAGGAGTTCATCGAGGGCCACGAGGGTTTCTTCGACACCATCTGCGTGAACGGCGAGATCATGCACAGCTTCGTGACGCACTACTTCCCGAACGTGCTCGAGGGTATGCGGACGCGCTGGATCTCGCCGCAATTCATCGCCACCAACCGGCTCGAAGCCGAGGGCTACGACGAGCTGCGGGAAATGGGCAAGAAGGTCATCGACGTGCTCGAGATCGGCACCTCGGCGACCCACATGGAGTGGTTCTTCGGCCCCAAGGGACTCAAGTTCTCAGAGATCGGCTGCCGGCCGCCCGGCGTTGGTGCCTGGGATCTGTACTGTGCGGCGCACGAGATGGACGTCTACAAAGAGTGGGGCATGGCGATCGTGCACGGCCATCCGTCGCAGCAGCCTTCGCGGCGTTTCTCAGCCGGCTTGATCAACCTGCGGCCCGATCGCGACGGTCACATCGTCGGCTACGAGGGCCTGGATTTTCTCGATCAGCTGTCGGGTGCGATCATCGATCATCACCTGCCGCCGGTGGGCTCTCCGACGCAGCCGGTGGAAGCTGGCTACATGGCGAATGCCTGGGTGCGCGTGCGACATCCCGACTACGACCAGCTGCGCAATCTGCTCGATCGCATCGGCCAGACGGTCCAAGTTCGGGCGCGGTAGGGGCCGGCGGCCCGGCTCATGCTGCAGATCATCCGCGAGACCACGCACGATGAGCAGCAGTGTGCCTACCTGCCGGATCGCGGCGCTCGCATGCGCTACCGACTGATCGACGCCTGTCCGGAAGACGACTACCAGCAGATGTTGGAGCGCGGCTGGCGGCGCTTTGGCCGGGTCTTCTTTCGCCCGGCCTGCGAGGGCTGCTGGGAATGTCGCAGTCTGCGCGTCGACGTGGCGGCGTTCGAGCCCAACCGTTCGATGCGGCGGACCGTGCGCCGCAACCAGGATCTCGAGATCGTGCTGCGATCGCCGTCGATCACCCGCCAGCACCTCGAGCTCTACCAGCGCTACCATCGCGACATGGCGGCGCGCCGCGCCTGGCCGGACAAGGACAGCACGCCGGTCGATTACTTCCAGACCTTCGTCGAAGGCAGCGAACGGTTTGGGCGTGAGCTGCTGTTCCTGGAGGGCGAGCGTCTGGTGGCGGTGGCGCTGGTCGACGTGCTGCCGCAGGCGGTGTCGGCGGTGTATTGCTTCTACGATCCCGAGATGCGTCGACGCTCCCTGGGCGTGTTCTCGGTGCTGCAGCAGGTCGCACTGGCTGAGTCGCGCGGCGTGCCGTACCTCTATCTGGGCTATTGGGTCGCTGGCAACGCCAGCATGCGCTACAAAGCCAACTACCATCCCCACCAGATCCTCGCCGGCCGTCCCAAGGCCTCCGAGGCGCCGAGTTGGCGGCAGCCCGCCGCGGATGCAGTACACTCCGAAGTATCCTCATGACGAAAGAGCCCGAGACGCAAGAGTTCGAGACGCAAGAAGACCTGGCCGCACCGCCGGTGACGCTCGACGAGATCGATCTCTACCTGCTGGGTGAAGGCACCCACCAGCAGCTGTGGAAGTGCCTGGGTGCCCGGCGCCAGCGGGTGGACGGGGTCGACGGCTACGCCTTCTCGGTGTGGGCTCCCAACGCTCAGCGGGTCAGCGTAGTCGGAAGCTTCTGTGACTGGGACGGCACGCGCTATCCGATGCAGCGACTCGGTGGCTCGGGCGTATTCGACGTCTTCGTACCCGGGCTCGCCGCCGGCGAGACCTACAAGTACGAGCTCGTCACCGCCGGCGGGCGCACCCAGTTCAAGGCCGACCCGATGGCGCAGTGGGCCGAAGAAGCGCCCAATACGGCGTCTCGCACGTTCGACTCCAAGTATGCCTGGGGCGACGCGGAGTGGATGGCTCAGCAGCGCGAGCGCGACGTGACTCGCGAGCCGATGGCGATCTACGAGGTGCACCTGGGCTCGTGGAAGCAGGCGGAGGATCTGCTGCCGCCGCCTGCCACTGAGAGCCGCGCCGCCGCGTCAGAGAAGTCGGCCGCGGCGCCCAGCCAGAGCTCCGAGGAAGGCGATGGCGAGCTGCCGGCCCGCCTTGGCTACCGTGAGATGGCCGAGGCGCTGGTGCCTTACGTCAAGGCCCGCGGCTTCAACTACATCGAGCTGATGCCGGTGGCCGAGCACCCCTATGCCGGGTCGTGGGGCTATCAGATCACCGGCTTCTATGCCCCGACCGCTCGCTTCGGCACGCCGGACGACTTCCGCGCCTTCGTCGACATCTGCCATCAGGGCGGCGTCGGCGTGATCATCGACTGGGTGCCGGCGCACTTCGTGAAGGACGCCCATGGCCTGGGGCGCTTCGACGGCACGGCGCTGTACGAGCACGAGGATCCGCGTCGCGGTCTGCATCCCGACTGGGGCACCTACATCTTCAACTACGGCCGCCACGAAGTGCGCAGCTTCCTGCTCTCCAACGCCCTGTTCTGGCTCGAGGAGATGCATGTCGACGGCCTTCGGGTCGACGCCGTAGCCTCGATGCTCTACCTCGACTACAGCCGCGAAGAGGGCGAGTGGCTGCCGAATACCTTCGGCGGCAGGGAGAACCTCGACGCGGTCTCGCTGCTCAAGACCGTCAACCACGCGGTGGCCGAGCGCTGTCCCGGACAGTTCACCATCGCCGAGGAGTCGACCGCCTGGGAAGGCGTCACGCGACCGGTGGCGGAGGGTGGCCTCGGGTTCACCTTCAAGTGGAACATGGGGTGGATGCACGACACCCTGAGCTACTTCAGCGTCGACCCGTACTTTCGCTCCGGCTGCCACGATCAGCTGACCTTCGCCATGGTCTACGAGTACAGCGAGCGCTTCATCAACCCGCTATCCCACGACGAAGTGGTGCACGGCAAGGGCTCGCTCTACCAGAAGATGCCGGGCGATCCGTGGCAGAAGCGCGCCAACTTGCGGACGCTCCTGGCCTACCAGTTCACCCGCCCCGGCAAGCTGCTGCTGTTCATGGGCAGCGAGCTGGCCTCCTCGCGCGAGTGGAATCACGAGACCGCGCTGGATTGGTATCTGCTCGGCGATCCCGATCGTGCCGGCATCGCCCGCTTCGTCGATGAGATCGGGGCGCTCTACCAGGCGCATCCGTGTCTGTGGCGATCGGATCCCGACCCCGAAGGCTTCCAGTGGATCGCCTGTTGGGACGACAAGTGCTCGGTGGTCAGCTACGAGCGGCGTCTGAAAGGCGAAGACAACGGCGAGAGTCTGATCGTCGTACTGAACCTCACCCCAATCCCGCGCCCGGAATACCGCATCGGGGCCCCGCGCGCCGGGCGCTATCGCCTGCTGCTGTCGTCCGACGCAGAGCGTTTTGGCGGTAGCGGCTACGCTACCGACGCTGAGGTCGAGAGTGAGTCCGTTGCCTACGACGGCTGTCGCGACTCCCTGAGCCTGACCCTGCCACCGCTGGCGGCGCTGGTGCTGGCCTGGGAGGCCGAGCCGAACGTCGAGCCGAAGGGGCGCGTGCCGTCCAAGAAGACGGTGCCCGCCAAAAAGACGGTGCCGTCCAAGAAGACGGTGCCAGCCAAAAAGACGGTGCCAGCCAAGAAGACGGTGCCAGCCAAATCCCATGGAATTGATGCTTGACTTTGGTCGTCGTAGGCCCTCACAATAACTTGTGATGTCGAAGCTCTCCAGCCATGACGCCTTGCACAACGACCTCGGGGGTCGCCTGTGTTGCTGCTGTATGCACCTCAGTAGGCTTCGGCTGTGTCGTCGACATTGATGGTTTGATACCACCAACGAATCTTCGTCGACCGCCGGGCTAGCCCTCCGGCGGTTTTGTGGTTTTAGGCCTCCGGATGGACTGCTGGCGTCGATCCGAAGGAGGCCCCTGGAATGATCAGTAACCTGTCTGAAACGGTGAGTGGATCGAGCGCGAGCCCGGTCACGGCCGTCGACGCCGTGACCGTGCCCGGCTTGGCGGCTTCAGAGCTCTGGCTCACCGAAGCGCAGCGGCGGGATCTGGCTTATCTCGTCGAGGCGTCCTACCCGTTCGAAGCCTGTGGTCTGCTGGTCGGCACGGCCGATGCCCAGCGGATCGACGTCAGGGACGTGTTTCATGCCCGCAATCTCAACGTCGAGCGGGCGCGAGACCGCTTCCTGCTCGATCCCGACGATCACATGGCGGCAGACCGCTCGGCGCGTGCCCGCGGTCTCGACATAGTCGGCATTTGGCATTCCCACCCGGACCATCCGGCTCGTCCTTCGGTGACGGATCTGGAGGCGGCATGGGAAGGCTTCTCCTACCTCATCATCTCGACCACCTGCTGCGGCGCCAGCGACTTCCGGTCGTGGCGGCTGCAGAGCGGTAAGTTCATCGAAGAGGCCATCCGCGATTCCCCCGCTTCGTCTTCAGAAGCTGCGTCTTCATCAGAGAAGCCTTCATCAGAGAACAGGTCTTCAACAGAGCTATCGGAGAAACAGTCATGAGCCAGGCAACCGTCAGAATTCCCACCCCGCTGCGCCCTCTGACCGGCGGTTCGGACGAAGTCGCCGCCACCGGTCAAACCGTCGGTGAGGTGCTGTCCGAGCTCGGGAGTCGTCACAGCGGCTTCCTCGATCGCATCCTCGACGGCCAGGGCAAGCTGCGCAGCTTCGTCAACGTCTATCTCGGCGACGCCAACGTCCGCGCCCTCGAAGGGCTCGACTCCGAGGTCGCCGACGGCGCCGTGATCCACATTGTGCCGGCGGTGGCCGGCGGTCGGGGTCGCGGGCGGTCGCGGTCTCGAGGAGCGGTGCGGTGATCGCGCGACAGCGCCGGCTGGCGGCGCTCAAAGAGACCATCCCGGAGATCAACGTCGGCGAGGCCTTCGAGCTGCAGAGCCGCGGGGCGGTGCTGATCGACGTCCGCGAGCCGGACGAGATCGCCGCCGGCAGCCCGAAATCGGCGGAGCGCATCGTGCGCGGTTTTCTCGAGCTGCAGATCGAGAACAAAGTGCCGGACCTCGGCCACGCCGTGCTGGTGATGTGTGCCGGCGGCACCCGCTCGCTGTTCGCCGCCAGCGACCTCCACGAGCTCGGCTACACCGACGTCTATTCGGTGGCTGGCGGCTTCAACGCCTGGAAGAACCAGGGCCTGCCGGTGGAGGCACCGCGGGTGCTGACGCCGGAGGAGCGCGAGCGCTACGGTCGCCACCTCACCATCCCCGAGGTCGGTGAAGAGGGCCAGGCCAAGCTGCTGAACAGCACGGTGCTGATGGTGGGAGCTGGCGGCCTCGGTTCGCCGGCGGCGTTCTACCTGGCGGCTGCCGGTGTCGGCAAGATGATCTTGATCGACGACGATGTCGTCGATCGTTCTAATCTGCAGCGCCAGATCCTGCACACCGACGAGCGCGTCGGCACCCCCAAGGTCGACTCCGCTCGCGCCACCCTGACGGCGCTGAATCCGGCGGTCGAGGTCGAGACCCACGCCACTCGCTTGACCAGCGCCAACGTCGACGAGCTGTTCGCCGGCGTCGACGTGGTGGTCGACGGTTCGGACAACTTCGCCACGCGCTACCTGGTGAACGACGCTTGCGTGAAGCTCGGTATCCCGAACGTCCACGGCTCGATCTTCCGGTTCGATGGCCAGGTCAGCGTCTTCTGGCCGGGGTACAGCGAGCGACGCGGACCGTGCTACCGCTGCCTGTTCCCGGAGCCGCCGCCGGCGGATATGGCGCCGTCGTGCGCCGAGGCCGGCGTGCTGGGAGTGCTGCCGGGCATCATCGGCACGCTCGAGGCGATCGAGACGGTCAAGATCCTGCTCGGCGTCGGCGATCCGCTGGTCGGCCGGCTGATGGTTTACGACGCCTTGCGCCAGCGCTTCACCGAGCTCAAGGTGGAGCACAATCCGGAGTGCCAACGCTGCGGCGACGGTCCGCGGACGACGGAGTACATCGACTACGTTGAAATGTGCGCCATCGCCTGAGGAGTCAGCCATGACCACCACCTCACCCGTTGACGCTTCGATCTCCGCGCCGCCCGCGCCCGTGCCCGAGGCGTCGGCGGTGGCCGCCAGTGAGCACCTGCTGCGCTCGGTCGGCAACACGCCGCTCGTCGAGCTGGCGTTCGACGAGCTGCCGCGGGGAACGCGCCTCTTCGCCAAGCTCGAGAGCTGCAATCCGGGGGCGTCGATCAAAGATCGGCCGGTGCTGCGCATGCTGTCGCGGGCGCGCTCTGCCGGGCACTTCCGCGGCGGTCGCCGGCTGCTCGACTCGTCGTCGGGCAACGCCGGTATCGCGTACGCGCAGTTCGGCGCCGCCTTCGGCGTTCCCGTCACCCTGGTCGTGCCCGGTAACGCCAGTCGCGAGCGTCTCGAGCGCATCCGCGCTCATGGCGCGGAGCTGGTGTTGACCGATCCCATCGAGGGCTACGACTTCGCGGTGATGACGGCGCGGCGCCTGGCCGAAGCGCACCCCGACCGCTACTGGTACTCCGACCAGTACTCCAACGACGACAACTGGCGCGCCCACTACGAGACCACGGGACAGGAGATCCTGGCCCAGACTCAGCAGGTGGCCGGCGGTCCGCCGGATGCCTTCATTGCCGGCGTCGGCACCGGCGGCACTATCACCGGCGTCGGCCGGCGGCTGCGCCAGCACGCGCCGGACGTCCATATCACCACTATCGTGCCGGAGATCTTCCCGGGTATCGAGGGCCTCAAGCCCCTCGGCCAGCCCAATGACTTTGTGCCGGAGATTCTCGACGAGGATCTGATCGACCACCGCATTGAAGTCACCATCGACCAGGCGCTGGCGATGAGCCGACGCCTGGCGCGTCGCGGACTGTTCGTCGGCCCGTCGTCGGGCGGCTATGTCCACGCCGCGCTAGAGGTCGCGGCTTCCCGCCGCTACCCGACCGTGGTGACCGTGCTCAGCGATTCGGGCGAGCGCTACGGCTCGACCGGCATGTGGGAGACCGAAGGCGAATAGCCGTTAATCCCTCTTCCTATACGCTCTTCACATCCTCCTGGGAAAGGGACTGAAAACCGGCGCAGCGGCTCTTCGACGCCTTCATCCAACATCTCTCGGACCACATGCACCGGCTCTCGAACGGCGACTGCAGCTGATAGTTTTGTCGCCTATTCAAGGTGTTGGGTCGTCCACCGCGCGAGGAGATTCCATGCAAAGACGGAAATTGGGAACGCAGGGTCTGGAGGTCGCAGCCCAGGGGCTGGGCTGTATGGGTCTATCCGAGTTCTACGGTACGCCCGCCAGTGAAGACGAGGCGATCGCCCTGATCCACCATGCGTTCGACCTAGGCGTCGATTTTCTCGACACCTCCGATATTTACGGCCCCTTCACCAACGAGCGACTGGTGGGGCGCGCGGTGCAGGGTCGCCGGGAGTCGGTGATCGTAGCCACCAAGTTCGGTATCGAGCGCCGCGAAGACGGCTCGTTCGTGGGTTTCAACGGCCGCCCGGAGTATGTGGCTCAGGCCTGTGACGCCTCGCTGCAGCGCCTCGGCCTCGACCACATCGACCTCTACTACCAGCACCGCGTCGACCCCAACGTCGGGATCGATGAAACCGTCGACGCCATGGGCGACCTGGTGCGCGCCGGCAAGGTGCGTTTCCTCGGCCTGTCGGAAGCCGCCCCCCGCACCCTGCGCAAGGCCCACGCCATCCATCCCCTGAGCGCTCTGCAGACCGAATATTCGCTGTGGAGCCGCGACCCGGAGGACGAGATCCTGCAGACGGTGCGCGAGCTTGGCATCGGCTTCGTCGCCTACAGCCCGCTCGGCCGCGGCTTCCTGAGCGGCAGCATCCGCAGCTTCGAAGACCTCGAGCCCGAAGACTACCGTCGCCACTCGCCGCGCTTCCAGGGCGACAACTTCGCCAGGAATCTCGAGCTGGTGGACCGCGTCGGCGAGATCGCCGCGGAGGGCGGCGTCACACCCTCCCAGCTCGCCCTCGCCTGGGTGATGGCCCAGGGCGAGGACATCGTGCCGATCCCCGGCACCAAGCGTCGCACCTACCTGGAAGAGAACCTCGCCGCCGCCACCCTCGAGCTGACGCCCGAGAACCTCTCAGACCTCGCCGACGCCATGCCCGTCGGCGTCGCCAGCGGCGACCGCTACGACCGCCGCGGCATGGGCGCCGTCAACCAGTAGCTCAACATCATCCGAGCACGATCGCTCACGATTCAGCCCCACTCCCGGAGGCGCAAAAGCCCATTGGAGGCAGCGGCGGCCGAAGCGACTCTGGATTAACAAGCTCTGGGTAAACAAATCGAGAGGATGGCTCCTCCAATGTTGTAACCGACCTTGAAGTGGGAGGAGGAGCTATGCGTTGTTTTGGGTTTCGACGGTGGCGGCTCGTGGCCTGGAGCTGCGGTCTGCTGATCTTGGGTGGAGCGGCTGAAGCGCAGGTTTTTGGCTGGAAAAGTGAGCGAAAACTCGGCTTTACCGCACCGCCGATCGTCTGGGCCGAGGTAGCAGAGCGCTTTCCGAGGCTCGGTCCCCAGGTTTATCGGGATCCTCAGGCTCGTTTCGTTCAGACGGCGGGTTTCGCCGCGCGCAAATGGCCGATCGCGGTCAAATTCGAGCTCGAGGAAAAGGGTGTGCTGCTGCTCAGGGTCCTGGGAGAGCGAGACAACGAGCACGTCTACTTCAAAGGTAGGAAGGGGCGCATTCGGCTCGAGGAGTGGAAGATACCGCGGCGTTTTTCGAAAGGCATCGTACCGGCTGAGTTTCTGGTGACCGCCTATGACAGGGAGCTACCGAAGGGTAAACCGATCGGCTTCACGCTCCATGGGCTGGGCGTCGGCAAACGAGCCGTCGGCTCGCTGGTGATTGAGGATGTCACTTTCGGCCCTTCGCCGGTCACTGCGGCCGGTGCGACCCCGGCTGAGATCAGCCTGCAGTCCAAGACGCTGTTCGACTCCACGGAAGCTCATATCTGGCGGCAGACGCTCGACCCGGGAGCCAACCGAATCGAGACCAGGATCATCCAGCGGCAGGAGCTGAATTGTCCTCGCAAGCAGGCGTGTCGCGATCGATGGGACTTGCGCGATGATCAGGGGCAGCCCTCCATCGGCAATCACGGCCTGAGTATCTCGGCGTGGTTCCGGGGGCCGCCGAAGAAGCAGCACTGGACCTACGTAGACTCCGACGATCGAGTGGTGGTCCAGCCTGAATAGCCAACGGTTGCGACCCCCGCCGCTGCACGTGCTGCAGCGTAGGGCCAGGCACGCATTGCGCCGGCGCTGGGTGCGCGTAGCGGCCGGCTTGGTCGTGCTGGCCGCGGTGGTCGCCGTGGATCTGCAGGTGATCGCGCCATGGCTCGAGCCGCGGATCGACGGCTTGCCGCCGGATCAGCAAAAGGTGTTCGCGGGCGAGGAGCTGGCGTTGGCGGAGCTTTCGAGCGAGCAGCCGCTGCTCGCGCTCGAGGACTCGCAGGGCGTCAAGGTGATCGCCGATTTTCCACGGGCTCGCTTCGAAGAAGGTTTCGGGCGCAACCTCAGCGGCTTGGGCATCTCGC
>JBCCEE010000236.1:0-12681 GCA_039030415.1 Acidobacteriota bacterium | reverse complement strand
TCGCGCCGCAGCAGGTTGATGGTGTCCACCAGCACGATGGCGTTGTTGACGACGATGCCGATCAGCATGATCAGGCCCATGACGCTCTGCATGTTGAGCGAAGTGCCGGTGAGCAGCAGGGTGGGAACCACGCCGATCAGCGCCATCGGCACCGCCACCATGACGATCAGAGGATCGAGAAAGCGCTCGAACTGTCCCGCCATCAGCATGTAGACCAGCGCCAGCGCCATCAGGATGGCGACGACGAAGTCGCGCCGCGCCTCCTGCTGCTCTCGGTACTCGCCGCCGTAGAACAGGCTGAAGCCGGCCGGCAGCGCGAGATCGGCGAGCTCACTGCGCAGCCGGTCCACCGCCTCGCCGAGCGCGACGCCGTCCGCCAGGCCGGCCGTGAGGTAGGTCACGCGCTGGCCGTCGACGCGCTCGATCTGGGTCGGGCCGGTGGCGCGCTGGCGGGTGACCACCATCGACAGCGGCACCAGGGCGCCGGCCGGCGTGCGCAGCGCCACGTTGTCGAGGTCCTGAGAGGTCAGGCGGTCCTCGGGCCGAAGGCGGACGACGATCGGAATCTCCTCGCCGTCCCTGCGCAGCCGGCTGGCTTCGAGGCCACCGAGGTTGATCTGCACCAGGCTGGCGACGTCGCGAATTGACAGGCCGAGCTCTGAGATGCGTTCGCGGTCGAACACCAGTCGCTCCTCGGGGCTGCCTTCGCGGCGGCTGATGCGCACGTCGGTGATGCCGGGCAGGGCCTCCATGCGTCGACGCAGCTCGCGCGCCAGCTCGTCGGCCCGCTCCAGCTCCCAGCCGCGCAGCTCGAGCTCGAGGTCGTCCTCGCCGCCACCAGAGCTGAATATGCGGCGCAGGATCCACAAACCGGGCTGGGCGTCGACGCTGATCTCGGCCCCCGGAATGTGGCCGTCGACGGCCTCGCGAATCTCCTCCGCCAGCCGTTCGCTGGGCATCGAGCGACGGTGGGCCGGCGCCAGCTTGAGCTCGACCTCGGCGTTGTCGCCGCGCACCTCCATCGAAGCGAGCTCGACGTCGCCGTCCGGCAGCACCTGGCGCACGCGGGCATCGAGCTCTTCGAGGTAGCTGCGCACCACCGCGATGTTGGTGCCGCGCGCCATCTCGATCTCGACGTCGATCTCGTTGGCGTCGGTAGGCGGCGCCAGCTCCACCGGAATGCGCGGCCACATGGCGAGCGCCGCAGCCAGCAGGATGGCGGTGGCCAGGAACACGCGTCCGCGGTGCTGCAGCAGATGGCGCAGGCGACGCGCGTAGGCGTCCTCGAGGCGGCGGAAGAACGTCGTCTCGCGGCGCTCGGCCGGCAGCCGCAGGGCGATCGAGGCCAGCATCGGCACCAGGGTCAGGGCTACCAGTAGCGAGCAGGCGAGGGCGAAGACGACCACCAGCGCCAGGGCTTTGAACAGGGCACCGCTGGTGGTCTGAGTGAACACCACCGGCAGAAAGATGACGCAGGTCGTGAGGGTCGAGGCGACGATCGCTCCCGCCACCTCGCCAGCACCGAGCGCGGCGGCTTGGCGCATGCTGGCGCCTTCTTCTTCGCGCTTGCGGACGATGTTCTCGAGCACCACGATGGCGTTGTCGACGATCAGGCCGACACCCAGGGCGAGGCCGCCAAAGGTCATCTGATTGAGCGTCTGGCCACCGAACGTGAGCAGGCTGAACGACGACACCACCGAGATCGGTATCGACACCGCGATGATGCCCGTGGCCGAGCGGTTGCGCAGGAAGGTGTAGAGCACCAGCACGGCGAGCAGTGATCCCCACAGCGCGCCGTTGCGCACGCTCGCGATCGACTGGCTGATGAACTCGCTCTGGTCGGCGAAGATGGTCAGCTCGAGGTCGTCGCGCTCGGCGTTGATGCGTTCGACTTCCTCGCGGATGCGTGCCGCCACCTCCACGGTGTTGGCGCCGCTCTGCTTCTGGATGCCGACGCCGACCGACGGCACGCCGTTGGCCTCGGCCAGGAAGCGCACGTCCTCGTAGTCATGGTGGACGCTGGCGACGTCCTCCACCCGGATCGGACGCTCCGTCTCGCGGCCGCCGATGGCGGTGCGCTCGATCTCGCTCAGCGACTGATACTCGCCGAGCGAGCGCACGTAGAGGTCCTGCACGCCTCGCTTGACGTTGCCGCCGGGCAGTGTGACGTTGTCCCGCGCCAGCGCATCACGCACGTCGAGCGCGGTGAGGCCGGCGGCGCGCAGGCGATCGCGCAGCAGGTCGACCTTGATCTCGCGATAGATGCCGCCATTGAGCTCAATGGCGCCGACGCCCGGAATCTGCTCGAAGCGCCGCGCCAGATCACGCTCCAGGATGCGGGTCAGCTCGTCGAGCTCGCGGGAGGAGGTGGCCACCAGGCTCACCACCTCGGCACGGTCTAGGTCGAGCTTGAAGACTTCGGGCGAGCTGGCCTCCAGCGGTAGCTCGTCACGCAGCTGATCGAGAGCGGCGCGCAGGTCGTTGGCGGCCTCGTCGACGTTGGTGCCGCGCGCGAAGTCGAGCCGCACTCGGCTCGAGCCCTCCTGCGAGCGTGAGGTGACGCGCTCGAGGTTGGGCAGGCCGGAGACCGCGTTCTCGATGGGATCGGTGATGATCTGCTCGATCTCCGCCGGACCAACGTTGGGATAGCTGACCCACACCGTCAGCTGGGTGAGCTCGATCCTCGGCAGCAGATCCACCGGCAGCTGGCGAAAGCTGACGATGCCGAGCACTACGAAGATCAGGAAGGCCATGGTGGTCGCCACCGGCCGCCTGATGGACACCTGGGTGATGGCCGCCATGTCAGTCGCCGGCAGTGCTCAGGGGTGTGAGGGTGGCGCCCTGGCTGCGGGCCAGCCGCCGCTGCTTGTCGAGGAAGCCGCGCAGCAGATCTTCCTTCTGCAGGCTCTGCAGCTCGAGCACCTGATCCCAGGCGATGGCACGCACTCGCGCACGGCCGTCCTCTTCGGTCAGCAAGTGCTGGCCGACGCTGACGACCCACTCTTCGGGTTCGATGCCACGCAGGCCGATCGTAGTTCGGCCCTCGGCGAGAATCTCGATGGTGCGCAGCTCGACGGGCACAGCCTCCTCCGACAGCTCGTCGCCGGGAGCAAACGCCGGGTCGCTCAGCACGAAGATGCCGTATCTGCCCGAGCGCGGGTCGTCCCACAGCACGCTGGTCGGCACCAGCGTCGCCCGCTCGCTCTCGCCGTAGAGGATCTCCACTTCCACGAACATGCCGGAGCGCAGCGCGCCGTCGGGGTTGGCGAGGTCGATCTCGCCGATGGTGCTGAAGCTGCCATCCTCGAGGAAGGGCGAGATGCGCGCCAGGGGGGCTCGCCGCGGCTCTGCGTCGGAGCCCTGAATCGCCACCAGGGCGGTCTGGCCAGGCTCGAGCAGATTCAGCATGCGCTCGGTCAGAGGCACCTCGATCTGAACTTGATCGAGATTACCGACCTGGAACAGCAGCGATCCCGGGTCGGCCAGCATGCCGACCTCGACCCGCCTTTGGCCGACGCGGCCGGCCACCGGCGAGCGCACTACGGCGCGCTCCAGCTCGGTCCGCCGCTCCGCCACCGTCGCCCGCGCTTCCTCCGCCCGCGCTACTGCCTGATCGGCTTCCGCTTCGGCGGCCGTCAGGCGCGCTTCCTGGGTCTCGAGCTCGAGATCACTGATCAGCTCCTGGCCCGCCAGACTGCGACTGCGCACTACCTGCGCTTCGAGCTCGGCCAAACGCGCTCGCTCGGCCCTGGCCGCCGCTTCCGCCAGCCGCAGCCCCGCCTCCGCCTGCCGCAGCCGCTTGGCGAGCGCCGCATCGTCGAGCCGCACCAGCGGCTGGCCCAAGCGCACCGTCTCACCGCTCTCCACCAGCACCGCCACCACCCGCGCCGCGATCTCCGGCCGCACCGCGACCTGGTTCCTGGCCTTCACCACTCCGTTGAGCCGCACGCTCAGAGGCAGCGAGCCAAACCGCGCCTGCACCGCCTCTACCGGCGGCGCCAGCTCTTCGTCACGCGTCGTCTCACTGCCTTCGCCCTGAGATGCACAGCCCGTCAGCAGCGCTGAGAGCAGCAGCGCGGAAATCGCCGGCAGCCACCGGCCTACGAGTCGAAGCGGAGTTTGAAAGCGCACATCTGATTATCCGCTATTTCTGCCGGCGTAGATGCTTCGCTACGACTTTAAGTGCTTGGCTCAGTCGTGAACAATGCACCCGGGTTGAGAATCCCTCGCGGATCCAAGGTCTGTTTGGCAGCGCGTAGGACGTCTAGGAAAGGGCCAGGAGCCTGACGCTCGTACCAGGGACGGTGAATGCGGCCGACGGCGTGGTGGTGGGTGATGGTGGCGCCGTGGCGGTGGAGGGTGTCGGCGGCGGCTTGTTTGATCTCGGCCCAGTGCTCGAGCTCGGCGCCGCGCCGGGTCGGGGCGAGGAAGGTGTAGTAGGGCGCTGGGCCGTCGGGATAGACGTGGGTGAAGCGGCAGGACAGGAAGCCGCTGCCGCAGACGCGGCGCATGGCGGCGCGGACGTCGTGCACGAGCTCTTGGTGCAGGGCGGGGAAGCGCTCCCAGGTGCAGGCGGTCTCGAAGGTGTCGGCGAGGACGCCAAGGCTGACCAGGCTCGACTGCAGGTAGGGGCCGTCGAAGAAGGCTTGGCGCCAGGTGCCGGCGGCGTCTTTGGACGCTGCCGCGTCTCCCGGTCTGCGATGGCGCGGCCCGTCGGGACAGCGGCCGCCAGCGTCGAGGGCGAGGCGCAGAGCCTGGTCGAGACGGTCCTCGACTTCGAGGTCGGCCGCTTCGAAGCCCAGGATGAGGACCGAGCTGCTGTCGTTCACGACGCGGTTGAGCCTAGCCTCGCGGGAGTCGAGGAGGCGGCAGTTCGAAGGGTGGAGACCGGACTGCGCGATGGCCCGGACGGCGTCCGTGGCGCGTTCGAAGTCGTCGAAGAAGACGCTGGCGCGAGATCTGAAGCGTGGCTTGGGCAGGACCCTCATCCAAGCCTCGGTGATGACGCCCAAGGTGCCTTCGGAGCCTAGGGCCAAGCGGTCGGGGCTAGGGCCGGCGCCTGAGGCTGGCAGGCGCCAGGATTCTTGAACGCCGGCCGGCGACAGCATGCGGATCGACTCGACCATGTCGTCGATGTGGGTGGTGACGGTGGCGAAGTGACCCCCGGCGCGGGTCGCCAGCCAGCCGCCGAGGGTCGAGAGCTCGAAGGATTGCGGGAAGTGGCGAAGGGTCATACCGTCGATAGCCAGCTGCTTCTCGAGGCTTGGCCCGGTGGCGCCAGCCTGGATGCGGGCGGAGCGCGAGACGGTGTCGACTTCGAGCACCCGATCCAGACGCTTCAGGTCGAGGGAGATGACGCCTCGAAAGCCGGCGCCGTCGGCCTCGACCCCTCCGACGACGCTGGTGCCGCCACCGTACGGCACCACGGCGACGCCGGCACCGTCAGCCCAGTCGAGGACGGCGACGATTTCGTCTTCGCTGCGGGGATGGGCGACGAGGTCTGGGGCGTTGCTGAAGTCACCGTAGAAGCCGCGTACGATGTCACGGTAGGCACGGCCGTAGGTGTGGCGAATGCGGTCTTCCCGTTCGATCGACGCGAAGGCCGCGAGAGCGGTCGGTACTTCGACGCGCGGTGGCGACAACTCGACATCGTCGAGCTGCGGCGGGTTGCGCGGCGCTCCAGGCCGAAAGCCAAGTGCCAGGCCTATCTGACCAGCGAGCGCCAGCCGTTTGGCGCGGCCTGGAAACTTGTCGGCGTAGCCCCAGCCCCAGAAACTCAGCTCGCGGGTCATACTCGATGATTGCGTCGTTTCAGTCGATGCCTTCCAAGCGATCCGGAAAAACCTGAACCAATCTACAGCGTCGGCTCAGCCCGTCTACTTCGTCCCAGACCTTGGATATGGCCGAGTGGAACGCTTTCATCTTCATGTTGCCGAGCTTGATATGGATGACGCGTGGAGGTGGCTGGCTCAGGAGAATTCGGTCGGAGAAGTCTGCGTCTTTCGAGACGATGGTCAGCGCACGCTCTCTGGCATAGTCCCAGATCTCAGAATCCTTCCACTCATCGTCGAGGTCATTGACGTGCACGAACTCCGGACCGTGCCAGACTGAGAAGTAGTAGGGCAGATTGGCGTCGATTAGGTACCTGACCAAGTCATGCCTTGATGACGTAACGTCGACTCATGAGTGTCGTTGCAAAGGCCAGGCAGGCTTCAATGTCCCCAGAATCCAACGATGGATATTGGCGCAGGATCTCTTCTCGGCGTTCCCCCGCAGTCAAGAATTCCAGGATCGTCTGAACTGTGATCCTTTTGCCACGAATCGTTGGTTTGCCGTTACAAATCTCGGGATCGATAGTAATGCGATCCAAATGATGATCCATCTGTGATTCCCCTAAAAGATCAATCAGGTCAGTCTAGCACTCAGAGGGAAATTGAAGCAGGCCGCTAACGAACGCGCTTTCTACAGTTTCAGATGGCTTCAGCGAGGAGGAGTATAGCCCCGCTATTTGACGCGTTTCCTACGGTTCTTGATGTAGTCGGCGAGGATGAACTCGCCGAGGTTGTCGGGCGAGGCGAAGAAGGCGCGGCCGCGATTGATCTGGGTGAGCTTCTCGACGAACGACTTGAGCGTCGGGTCGGTGGCGATCATGAAGGTGGTGATGACGACGCCCTGGCGTCGACAGAGATCCGCCTCCTCCAAGGTGAGGTTGATGATCTTCATGTCGAGCCCAAAGGGGTTCTTGTAGATTTCCTCACCCTGGGTGATCGCCGACGGCTTGCCGTCCGTGATCAGGAAGATCTGTTTGTTGGGCTGTTTCTGACGCGCCAAGAGGTTGCGGCCGAGCTGCAGGGCCTCGCGGGTGTTGGTGTGGTACGGACCCGCTTCGATGTAGGGCAGTTCGGAGAGGAAGACGGGCTCGGCACGGTCGCCGAAGAGGATCACCCCGAGATGATCCTTGGGATATTTCGACTGGATCAGCTCGGTCAGTGCCAGCGCTACCTTCTTGGCCGGCGTGATGCGATCCTCGCCGTAGAGGATCATCGAATGGCTGATGTCGATGGCGACGATGGTGGCGCAGTTGGCCAGGTGCTCGGTCTCGTGGACCTCGAGGTCTTCTTCGGTGAGGCTGAGCTGGCCGAAATTGCGCTTCAGCGAGTTGTGAAACGAGCGCGCCATGTCGATGTGGTGCAGCTCGTCTCCGAAGTGGTAAGGGCGGGTCTCAGGCAGCTTTTCGACGCCGTCACCGGAGGCGCGGATCGGGTGATAGCCTGTGCCGCCCCGCTCGAGAGAGGAGAAGATCTCTTCGAAGGCGCTGCGCCGCACGCGGCGCTCGCCAACGCCCGTGAGCTGGGCGACGCCTTCTTGATCGCGCGCCACCACCTGCTGCTGCTCGAGCTCGTCGAAAAAACCTTCGAGGTCGAGGTCTTCGGGTAGGTAGCCCTGCTCCTGCAGGTAGCGCATCCAGTCCATCGTCTGCTCGACGTCGCCGCCCGAGGCCAGCAGCAGCTGGTTGAAAATGCGCTGTAGGTTGAGGCCGTTGAGCAGGGCCTGCAGTAAGGCGGGGTCGAGATAGCCGTAGCGATGCCGCATTAGATCTACTCCCGTGGTGCCAAACTAGAGCGTGCCAAACTAGAGCTGAGTTGCCCGGGGCGGGCGAGTGGAGCGACCGACACTGGACATACCAAGCGCTAGTTGACGTCTCCACCGCCGCGCCGCCGCTGGGGTCGCAGGAGCTGGAATTTGACCATCTCTTTATAGCTCACCTGGCTGTCGAGGTCTTCGCGCGTCAGCTTGAGGTGCTGATGCAGCCCTTCGAGGATGAGCTCGGCGGCCAGCGCCTGCTCCTCAGGGCCGTCACCGCTGTGCTCACGCGCCAGTTCTATCAAACCGGGCACGCTCTCGAGCTCGGCGAGGTAGGTGGCAAAAGGTAGCTCGTCCGAGAGGGTGATGGCATTGCCGGCTGCAAACCAGCGCACGATGTCGGAGTAGGGGCCAGTGTCGTCTTCGCCGCCGCTGCCTAGCTCGCGATCGACTTTCGGGAAGCGGTCTTCGAAGACCTTCTTCACCGCCTGGCCGATGAGCTTGGTGACGACCACCTCCATGCCTTGCTGCTCGCCCTCATAGACCATCTCGACCTTGCCGGTGATCGCCGGCAGCAGCATTGGCAAGTCGCAGATGCGCGGCGTCACCGGACTGTCGCCGGTCAGCAGAGCGCGACGCTCGAGGTTGGAGTAGAGGATCTCCAGCGCCGAGATCGCCATGCGTGCGCTGACCCCGGAAGTCTGATCTACCAACTCACTGTCGCGCGCCACCATCGCGATCTCCTCGACCATCAGCCGGATGTCGTGCGGAATCTCTACCGACGGCCCCGCGGCTTCGCGTTCGGTCCAGGCTTCCTGCTGGGTGATCGCAGCAGCGGTCTCGGTGTCGTCCGGATAGTGGGTGAGGATCTGTGACGAGATGCGATCCTTCAGCGGCGTGATGATCGTGCCGCGGTTGGTGTAGTCCTCGGGATTGGCCGAGAAGGTGAGCAGGATGTCGAGCGGGATGCGCACCGGAAAGCCGCGGATCTGCAGATCGCGCTCTTCGAGCATGTTGAGCAGGCCGACCTGGATGCGCGGCGCTAGATCAGGCAGCTCGTTGATGGCGAAGATGCCGCGATTGGTGCGCGGAATGATGCCGAAGTGGATCACTTCCGGGTCGGCGTAGGTGAGCTTCTGGGTCGCCGCCTTGATCGGGTCGATGTCGCCGAGCAGATCCGCGATCGAGACGTCGGGGGTGGCCAGCTTTTCGTTGTAGCGCATTTCGCGCGGCAGCCACTCGATCGGCGCATCGTCACCCGCCTCGGCGACCAGCTTCTGACCGGGCACTGACACCGGCTGCAGCGGATCGTCGTTGAGCTCGCTGCCTGCCAGGATCGGGATCTCGGGGTCGAGCAGCTCGGTGAGGTTGCGCAGAATACGTGTCTTGGCCTGGCCACGCAGGCCGAGCAGGATCATGTCGTGCCCCGCCAGGATGGCGTTGACGACGCCCGGTATCACCGTTCGGTCATAACCCAGGATGCCAGGGAACAGCGCTTCGTTGGCCTGGAGCTTGGTGCGCAAGTTGCGGCGCAGCTCCTGGCGGACTGTCTCTGAACGATAGCCCGAGCTTTTCAGCTCGCCAAGGGTCTTGGCTCGACTCATGCTTCACGTGCCTCCAGCCAGCGCTCGGCGTCGATCGCCGCCTGGCAGCCGCTGCCGGCGGCGGTGACCGCCTGGCGATATATGGGATCCATGACGTCGCCGGCGGCAAAAACGCCTTCGACGTTGGTGCGGGTCGATGGTGAGGTGACCTCTAGATAGCCGGCGTCGTCCATTTCGAGCAGGCCTTCGAAGATGTCGGTGTTCGGCTTGTGGCCGATCGCCAGGAAGACGCCCTGGCAGGGATATTCGGTCTCCTCGCCGGTCTGAGTATTCTGTAGCTTGACGCCGTGGACGCCTTTCTCGCGCGAGCCCAGCACCTCGACCATCTGCTGGTTCCACTGCCAGGCGATCTTCTCGTTCTTCAGGGCGCGATCCTGCATGATCTTGGAAGCACGCAGCTCGTCGCGACGATGGATTACCGTCACCTTGCTGCAGAAGCGCGTCAGGTAAGTGGCTTCTTCCATGGCCGAGTCGCCGCCGCCGATCACGACGACTTCTTTATCTTTGAAGAAGAAGCCATCACACGTAGCGCAGGCCGAGACGCCATAACCCATTAGATGCGACTCAGACTCCAGCCCGAGCAGCTTGGCGGTGGCGCCGGTGGCGGCAATCAAGGCGTCGCAGGTGTAAGTCGCCTCATCGGAAACCACTCGAAAGGGATGCTCATCGAGCATGACTTGGGTCGCTTCCTCGAACCGGACGATGGCGCCGAACCGCTTGGCCTGTTCGCGCATCTTGTCGACCAGCTCGGGTCCCATGATCCCTTCAGGGAATCCAGGATAGTTCTCTACGTCGGTAGTAATCGTGAGCTGGCCACCCGGTTGATTGCCTTCGAGGATCACCGGCTCGAGGTTGGCGCGCGATGCATAGAGAGCTGCGGTGAGGCCCGCGGGGCCGGTGCCGATGATCAGCAGGTGATGATGGCTGGGCTGGTCGCCGTTGGAAGATTGGGACATCGTGCTGAATTTCTCCTGAGAGCCTTGGGTTGCGGGCCGACCGGCTGTCGGCGCAACCAACGGTGCTTACGTCAACTCTTACGTAAGACGTTGCTTGCTAGATGAATCGGGGAGTGATGGGCAGAAAGCCTCAAGGGTTGGATGAGGCCGAAGCAGGTGAGGTTTCAACGAACTGCATGGTGGGGTCGAGCAGCGACAGTCGACCTCGAACGGGACGATTCGTTGAGTCGATTGTGAGTATAGCAACCTGTGACGCAGCGTCCCTCGGGAAACGCCTGCCGCTAGCGCGGCATCGAATCGGAGCCGTCGCTCGAGCTCAGAGTGGCGTCAGAGGTGACTGTTCTTGGGGAGTATCTACAGTCAACCGTTAGCGGGCCGTGACAGAAACGTGAGATTCGCCAGCTAAGATCAGCCATGGGGAGAGGAGGTGAACTATGAGTAAAAAGCAAATCCTGGTCGTCGAAGACGAGCTCGAGCTAGCCCGCCTGGTGGAGCTCCACCTGACGGATGCCGGTTTCGAGGTGACCCTAGCGCACGATGGGCGTGAGGGCCTCGACCTGGCGACCTCGCGCCCGTTCGACTGCATGATCCTCGACCTCATGCTTCCCGAGCTCGGCGGACTCGACGTCTGTCAGCAGGTCCGTCGGCAATCGATCTACACGCCAATTTTGATGCTGACCTCGCGCTCGAGCGAAGGCGATCGGGTCTTGGGTCTCGAGGTCGGTGCCGACGATTACCTCACCAAGCCGTTCAGCGTCCGTGAGCTGGTGGCCCGGGTGCGCGCGATCTTTCGGCGGATCGAAGTCATGGCGCGCAAAGAAGAAGCGGTGGGCGTTGGCGAGCTGCGCATCGATCCTGCCAAACGCCACGCGACAATGCGTGGCTTGCCGCTGCAGCTGACCGCCAAGGAATTCGATCTGCTGGCACATTTTGCCCGCAATCCGGGGCGGGTCTACAGCCGTGCCGAGCTGCTCGATCAAGTCTGGGGCTACGGCTACGGCGGCTATGAGCACACCGTCAACTCGCACATCAACCGGTTGCGGTCCAAGATTGAGCAAGATCCTGCCAACCCACGCTATGTGCTGACGGTTTGGGGCATCGGCTATAAGCTCTTCGATCCCTCAGAGGGTGAGCCACCTCAGCCGCCGGCGGCGGGGTGAGGCTGAGACCTTGCTCAAGTCGCTGCACGCGCGATTGGCACTGACGCTGATGATCCTCCTGCTGCTGGCGGGAGGCTTCAACGTCTATTCCACTCTGGTTACCACCGAGCAGTATCTGCAGGAGGTGAACCAGACCATGAATCTGGATCTGGCGGCCAACATCGCCGACATGAAGCACGACCTGTTGATGGAGCGGGGCGAGATCAAGGCGGAGGGCCTCGATCAGGTGCTGCACTGGATGATGGTGGTCAACCCGGGGCCTCACTTTTATCTGCTGAGCCCGGGTGGCGAGATTCTGGCCTACGACAAGATGGCTGGCGAGCCGGAGCGCGATCGAGTGCGGCTGGAGCCGATCAACCGTTTTCTAGATCAGCGGCGCTTCACCCTGCAGCAGAAGCGGACGATCCTGGGCGAAGACCCGAGAGATTCAACGCAGGACAAAGTGTTCTCGGTAGCGCAAATTCCTCCCGAAGGCAGCCCGCAGGCCCTGCTCTACATCGTTTTGGCGAGCCACGAGGTCGAGTCCGCCGCCGACCGCTTGCGCAACAGCTACATTCTACGGCTCAGCACCCGCAACGGTCTGGTCTACCTCGGCGTCGTCCTGCTCTCAGGCCTCCTCGGCTTCGGATTGTTGACGCGGCCGCTACGCAGGTTGGCGACTCGCATGCAAGACTTTCGCTCACATGAGCAAGCCTCGGATGCGGTCGGCTTGCTCAGCGGTAACGACGAGGTGCAGCTGCTGGACCAGACTTTCGACAAGATGTCGCAGCGCATCGATCATCAGATGGCTCAGATCGAGGCCATGAGCCACGGGCACAAAGAGCTGATCGCCAACGTCTCGCACGACCTGCGGACCCCGATCGCCTCGCTGCGCGGCTACCTCGATACCTTGGCACTCAAGCAAGGTCTGTCGCAGGATCAGCGCGAAGAGTTCCTGCAGATCGCCGTACGGCAGAGCGAGCGCCTGGGCCGCTTGGTGGACGAGCTCTTCGAGCTCACCAAGCTCGACGCTCACGAGGTCGAGCCCAAGCTCGAGCGCTTTCGGCTCGCCGAATTGGTGCAGGACAACGTCCAGCGCTTCCAGCTGCGCGCCGCTGAGCAAGGCGTGCGTTTGAGCGCCGAGTTCGATCCCGACCTGCCGCCGGTGAGAGTCGACGTTGGCTTGATGGAGCGCGCTCTCGAGAACCTGATCGACAACGCGCTCAAATTCACCGATACCGGGGGCTCGGTCACCGTCGAGCTGCGCGAGGAGCCGAATCAACTGCACGTGCGGGTGATCGACACGGGCTGCGGCATCGCGGCAGAAGATCTGCCGCACATCTTCGATCGCTACTACCGCTCGCGCTCCGGCAAGGTCTCGGCGCAGGGCGCCGGCCT
>JBCCEE010000235.1:0-12698 GCA_039030415.1 Acidobacteriota bacterium | reverse complement strand
GGTACAGCAGGCGCGTATCACAATCTCGGCTCTGCTTATCGTGCTGCTGGGAATCTAGTCGTTGCAAAAGGTCTCTACTCGAGGGCCCTGGAAATTAGGAAGAGCCAGACGAAAGGGGGGCTACTGGTAGCCAACAGTCTGAATAGTCTTGGAGTTGTCTCGCTGCAGCTGGGACAGCTGGTCGAGGCCCAGAGCTTTCATGAGCGCGCCTTGAGAATCCTAGAGATCTCTGCTCCAGAAAGCTTAGAGGTGATAGCTGGGTTGATGAGTCTGGCGTTGGCGCACAAGCGGCTCGATAACCCGAATAGGTCTTTAGAGCTTTATGATCAAGCGCTTGCCAGAATCCAGATGAGCAGTCCTGGAAGTCTCGAGATGGCGAGAGCTTTAAACTCGATAGGTAGGATCTACAGCGCTGAGCCTTACCAACAGCCTGAAAGGGCGAGGGGTTTTCTCCTGAAAGCGATTGAAGCCCTCGAGCAGCAGGTTTCGCAGTTAGGAGGTGCCTATCAGGCGCGAGAA
This sequence comes from Acidobacteriota bacterium, assembly GCA_039030415.1. Taxonomy (GTDB): domain Bacteria; phylum Acidobacteriota; class Thermoanaerobaculia; order Multivoradales; family J023; genus JAAELT01. The sequence goes on along the minus strand of JBCCEE010000235.1, from coordinate 12,179 downwards.
GAATTTCGTTCGAGCTATACGAGGTTTTACGACGATTTAGTTGCGCTAGATCTGAGGTTTGAGCGGGATGAGGAAGCCTTTTATGTGTTGGAGCGTTCGCGAGCTCAAGGCTATCTGGAGCGTTTGACGGAGCGAGACAAGGTTTTCTCTTTGGACATTCCCGAAGAGCTTGATCAAGCTCGCAGGAGCCTGGCCGTCAAGAGGGATCGATTGCAGCAAAGACTCGCGCGGACTTACGCAGAGGGTGATTCTGCTAGTGCTGCTGGTATAAGAGAAGAGATTGAGGTTCTGAAGTCGGAGGCCAGGGACGTGGAAGCGAGGATCAGGGAAGCCTCACCGAAGCTGGCTTCTCTGCAGTATCCGACTCCACTGGGTTTTGAAGCGGCGCGGTCATCTCTGGACGATGGGACGCTCCTGGTGTCTTATTCGGTAGGGGAGAGCGAGGTCGTGTTCTTTTCCTTTTCCAAGGAGTTTGGCCTTCTCGTGGATTCTGTGGAGGTCGGGGTCGAAGACCTGAAAGAGCGGGTCCGAGCCTTAGTGCATAGTATTGGGTATGCCCGGGTCCCTGGCTCTCAGCGGATGCGCCGATTCGAATCGCTGTCAAAGGAGATGTTCGGACTGGTTCTCGCACCGGTCGCCGAGCGTATTGAGAAGAGTCGGCGCGTTCTCATCGTGGCTGACGGGCCGCTTCACAACGTTCCATGGGGTGCCTTGATTCGTGAAACGGATCAGGGAGATCAATATGTTGCTGCCTGGAAGCCCGTGCATCTCTCAGCGTCGGCGACGGTTTATTCCGAGACCCTCAAGATGCGACCGTGGAAGGGGGAGGAGAGAGCCATGGAATTCATCGGATTTGGCGATCCCCTTTACCCTGGGAGTCTCGAGGCGGCTTTCGAGCGCGGTGACTCGGTGGTCAGATCGCTTTCAGAACGTTTGTCGTTGGGCTGGGAACCGTTGCCGTTTACTCGAAGCGAGGTCGAAGGGATCGCTAATCTGTTCTTGCCATCAGGCCGTCGCGTCTTTTTGGGTTCCGAGGCGGTGGAAGAGCGCCTCAAGAGCGGGGTTCTGCGAGCTCGGTTCCTGCACATTGCCGCGCACGCCTATTTGGATGAGACGTTCCCTGAGAGCTCGTTCATCGCTCTGGCGATGCCAGAGCCAGTCGGTGGGTCCAGCGTGCCACGGGAGTCCGAGAACGGGATACTTCAGGTCTGGGAGATCTTGGAGCGTGTGCGAATCGAGTCTGATCTCGTGGTGCTGTCGGCGTGCAGCTCAGGTCTCGGCAAAGAGCTGGGAAACGAGGGCCTGGTCGGCCTGACGCGCGCGTTTCAGTACGCAGGAGCCCGATCTGTTGTGGCTTCGCTGTGGAACGTGGCGGACCATGCCACAGCAGAGTTGATGATTCGCTTCTATCGCCATCTACGCTCCGGAGCGTCGAAGGACGAGGCGTTGCGAGCCGCGCAGCTCGAATTGCTCGAGGGGCCTATCGAGATCTCGGGCGATGGCGGCAAGCAAGGCATGAGAGATATCTCCGCGCCATACTTTTGGGCCGGATTTCAGATCTACGGCGACTGGTTTTGAGGGCTCGACGCGCTCGACGTCTGGCTTCTCACCAGGCGCTGGTGTCGCCCGATTCGAAACCATCGGCGAAGATCAGGCCGCTGCCGTTGCGGATCAGGATGCGCGAGCTGTAGGGCGCCAGGGTCAAGGGACTCGCGACCGGCTGCTGATCGAGATCGAGCCAGGTGCCGACGAGGGGGACCGTGCGAGGCGCTGCGCTGTCGTTGACGAACAGCCCGGACCGCCGCGGCTCTGTGGCGCCCAGGGTGTACCACTGGCTGGACGAGCCGGCGTCCCAGCCGCTGTGGGTCTGCCACTCGGCCAGGGTCAGGCGATCGTCGAGGTTAGGATTGCCTGCCAGGGTCTCATCCCACAGGCTGGTGGGGTCGTAGGGGCTGAAGAAACGATTACCGTCGCTCGCCGCCAGGACGCTCAGGTCGGAGACGCGGAAGCTCTCGCGCAGAAAGCCGATAGGAAACAGGATGTTGCCGGCGAGCGTGACGTCGCTTCCGCCGATCACCGAAAGCTCGGTGCCGTAGTCCGAGTCGACATTGTCGTATAGCACGTTGCCGGTGGCGGTACCGCTGGCCAGGCGGTAGATGAGGCCGACCCAGCTGCTGCCGGTGACGGTGTTGTCTTCGGCGGTGATATCGCGCACCCAATTGTCGAAGTAGAGGCCGAAGCCGAAGCGGTCGTCGAAGTAGGGATGGACGCCGTCGGTATTGCCCAGGGTGTCACGCACGACGTTACCGCGCACGGTGACGTCGTGGGTCGGGGTGGTGGCGAGATCGCCTTGGCCGTAGATGCGGATGCCGCCGCAGTCGCCCTTCGACTGGCAGGCTGCTTCGACGACGTTGTGCTCGATCACGTGATCGCGACCGTAGACGTCGATGCCGTTCATGCCGATGTGGCTCAGCCGATTGCCGCGCATCAGGTTGTCTCGCGCCGTGTGATCCGGCGCGACGGAGGCCCAGATTATGGCGAGGCCGTCGCCGTTCTCGGTGCACTCGCCGGCGGTGTCGAAGCCGCAGCCCATGCCCGCGTGACCGAGCTGCGGGATCAGCGCGATGTCTCGGAGGGTATTGTCGAGAAACTCCGACGCGACGCTGTAGGCGAGCAGGCCACGGTTGTTGGCACCGATGAGGGTGTTGCCCTCGATCCGCAGATTGCGTCCACCGCGCCAGCCGACCGGGCCGTTGCCGGCACCCGGCTGCCACACCCAAGTGGTGAGCCGCAGGCCGACGTCGTCGACCCCAGCGATCGTATTGCCCCGGATCGTCAAATCATGGTTCTCGTCTGCCCGCAGGTTCTCCGGGAACGTGATGCCGTTGGCGAACCAGCGCTCGATCCGCAGGTTCTCGACCGTCACCCAGGCGACGTGCTCCTCGAGCTGTCGCCCCAGGGTGACGGCGCCGTGGAATCGGCCGTCACTGGCCTGCACGACGGCGGCTTCGATCTCGCCGTCCGCCGGCGCCGGGCCGGTGGAGTAGAGCAGCACTTCGTTGGTGGCAGCGTCGAAGTACCACTCGCCCTCGCGGTCGAGGGTCGCCGGATGCGCGGTGAGGTAGTAGCCCCATTCCGCACAGTCGCCGCTGAAGCAGTCGCAGCTCTCCTGGTAGCAAGAGAGCGGGGCGTTGACCCCAAGCGTGGAGCCACTATCTGAGGTGACTTCGCGGTTGAGCAGGTACCAGCGGATTCCCTTGAGACGCAGCACGGCGCCGGTCCAGTCGCCCGCCGGCAGCTCGCCGTCGGTGATCTGGGTGGTGCTCGGCGAGGTGTCCACCTCGGCATAGCCGCCGTCCGGATGCCCCTCGATATTGGGCCAGCGTCCCAGCGGCAGACGCTCGTCGCCGCGGAAGAGATGGCCGATGCCGAGCGGGAAACGGCCGGCGTTGGCGCCGGCGTCGAGATCGGCCCGATAGAGGTTGGGGCCGGCGACGGTCCAGCCGGCGATGCCGCGGGCGCCGGACAGCACGGGCTGATCTGTGCAGCCCGCCGGGTGTGAGGAGATCACGATCGGCTGGGCGGCGGTGCCGGAGTCGATGACGTGCAGCGGGTCGACCCGCCACGTGTCGCCGCAGAAGAAGCGCACCGCATCGCCTGGCTCGAGGTCGAGCGCGTTGACGCGCGACACGCTGGCGAAGGCGGTGTTGGGAGTGAGGCCGTCGGCGGTGTCGTCGCCGCTGATGCTCGACACATAATAGGTGGCGGCGTGAGCGGCTGGCGCCGGGAGTGCCATCGCTAGAAGAATCGGCGCCAGAAGTATCGGCGCCAGAAGTATCGGCGCCAGACCGAAGTTGAGCCGCGGAAGCATGGGCCTCATAGCGGCGAAACCTCCACGCGACGGTTGAGCCGGCGTCCCTGGGGCGTGGCGTTGTCGGCGATGGGCTGAGACTCGCCAAAACCGATCGCCACCAGGCGCTCGGCGGCGACGCCACGATCCACCAGCCAAGCGCGTACCGCCTCGGCCCGGCGCTGGGAGAGATCCTGATTGTGACGCTCGGACGCCTGGGCGTCGGTATGGCCGGCGATCCTGAGAGCGAGCTCGGGGGCGCTAGTGAGCAGCTCGTGCAGGCGCCTTAGCGTGGGCTCGGCTTCGGCAGTCAGCTCGGCCGAGTCGCTGGTGAAGCGGATACCGTAGAGCGTGGCGGTGCCAGCCTGTTCGAGGGTGGTGGCCAGGTCGACAGCCGGGCATTCCTCGGCGACCCGGTCGGCTCCGGCGACCCGGTCGGCCCCGTCGACCCGTCGACCCGTCCAGCGACCGATCTTGTCGGCTTTCGAATCGCGACCGTACCAGAGGCCGGAGAGCACGCCAGCGTCCGATGCCACCAGCAGCAGCGAGCCGTTGCGTCCGGCTCCGCCGTCGTTGGGTTGACGCCACTCGAGCTCGGCGGAGCGCCCAGCGGCGTGGCCTGCGAGACGCCCCTCGCCGGATCCCGTGTAGCAGCCCGCGAGGTCGGCTCCGCGTTGCGCCAGCACGGTGCGTAGGGTGCGACCCTCGTACTGCCCCTCATAGACGCCGGTCAGCGCGCTGGCCGGCGCGTTATCGCCAACGGGTTTGCCAGTGGCTTCGAGCTCCATCAGCTCGGTGTAAGTGGCGTGTCCCCAATTCGAGCGGATGACGATCTTGATCCAGCGCGCCTCGGGCGTTGCCGGCAGACTCAGGGTCGAGCTGCCGCCACGCTCGACCTCGCCCTTCGCCGCCATCGCGAAGCCGGTCTCCGGCCCCTGGGTCGAGGTTTGGATCTCGACCTCGCGTGCCGAGATGCCCGGATTGCTGGCTTCCTGGCGGTCCGGGTTGTGCAGGGTCACGGTCTCGAGGCGCTGGCGTCCAGCCAGCTCGACGACGAATTCATGCGGAAACGGCGCCCCCTCGGCGCTGCACCAGCCCAGAGCGCGGGTACCGTCGAGCAAGGCTAGGGCCGACCACTGTGCCTTCCAGTTGGTCGAGTACTCGGAGCTGGCCGATACCAGCGCCGCTCCGGCGCCGAGGTCGAGCAGGTCTTGCTCCGGCGCCTGCAGGCCAAGAATCGGGCTCGCGAGGCACGCGACTGCCAGCAAAGCCAGAAGCCGAATCAGTCTCTGCTTCCGGTCTCCACTCTGCCGAGAGGGTGTGAAGCGCGAGCGGAAGAGGGCGCTAGGGGGTGAGAGGTCTGTGAGCGGGTGGGAGTGGCTATCGATACAGGACATGGTCAGGTCCTCTTGGCTTGGGTTCGGGGGCTCTCGACTCGTCGACGAGATCTCAGGTTACGGGTCATCCCTACTAGCGACGTCGCGCCAGAGAATGCGACACTTCGATTGTGATCGCGACGGCTCGCCTTGGCGAGACGCGATCTGAGATACTCTGTCGAGCTCCACGCCGCAACCCAACCTCGAGCTATTGATCATGTCTGGTCGCGCCACCCAGCTCCTCAACGCCATCGGTGATGGCGACTCGGCGGCTGCTGAAGAGCTGTTGCCGCTGGTCTACAGTGAGCTGCGCCGCATCGCGCGGGCGCGCATGGCGGGTGAGCGTCCTGGCCACACCTTACAGCCCACCGCGCTGGTGCACGAAGCCTACATGCGGTTGGTGGGGGATGCCGACATCGCCTGGGTCGACCGGCGTCACTTCTACGCCGCGGCGGCGCGGGCCATGCGGCGTATCCTGATCGACCGCGCTCGGCGCGTAGCGCGAGAGAAGCACGGCGGTGATTTGCAGCGCGATTCGTTCGGCGATCACCTGGCGGCGGAGCTGCCGCGTACCGACGAGCTGCTGGCGCTCGACGAAGCCCTCGCCGGACTCGAGGAGCAGGACGCGACGTTGGCCGAGATCGTGCGCATGCGGTTCTTCGCCGGCCTCACCATCGCCGAGACCGCCAGAGTGCTGGATGTCTCGTCGCGCACCGTCAACCGGCAATGGCTGGTGGCCCGCGCCTGGCTCGCCGACCGCATGGGCCGGGACGACGATGGGGTTCAGGCCGACGGCGCCGCGGCGTCGGCCTGAGCCCGGTAGCGCTCGGCGTCCTCAGGACGGCCCCAGGCGTCGTAGAGGGCGGCCAGGGAGTCGAGCGCCTCCAGCGTGTTCTCGTTGCTGGGGCCGCGCGCCTCGCGATGCCCTTCGAGGGCGGCCAGGAGATAGGGCTCGGCTTCGTCCAGGCGGCCCAGACGGCTCAGACATTGGCCCATGAACATCCGCGTCTGGGACGTGCTGCTGTGGCCGGCGGGCAGCGTGGCCAGCTGGCTGTCGAGCGACGTGCGGAGGACGTTCTCGGCGTCTTCCAGCCGGTCGAGCAGGATCAGCGTCTTGCCGAGAGCAGCACGCGAGACGGAGGTTCGCAGATGATCCTCGCCCAAGGCGCCGAGAAAGATTTCGATAGCGCGACGGATCTCAGGCTCGGCCTCGGTGGGCCGGCCGGCGCGGCGCAGCATGACGCCAAGATTGTGGTGCTCGATCCCCACCGTAGGATGATCCGGTCCGAGCACGCGCTGATTGATCGCGAGTGCTTCCCGGTAGAGAGCCTCAGCCTCTTGGTACTGGCCCTTCTGCCGCATGACGACGCCGAGATTGGCCAGCGCCACCGCGACGTCTGAGTGTTCATTGCCCTGCAGGCGGCGGCGCATGTCGAGCACTTCGCGATGCATCATCTCGGCTTCGTCGCGCTTGCCGAGCTGTTGGTAGACGCGCGCCAGATTGTTCATCGCGTTGGCGACCAAGTAGTGCTCATCGCCGTAGATGACGCGGTTCCTTGCCAGGACATCCTGCAGCAGCGCCTCAGCCTCTTCGTTGCGATCAACGTGCCCCAAGACGCTGGCCAAGTTGAGCTTGTAGACGGCAACGGAGGGATGACCTGGGTTGGCGTCCTCGAGCAGCTGGATCGCGCGCCGAAACTGAGCCTCCGCGGCCTCGTACTTGCCGCGGCTGCCGTAGGTCATGCTCAGCTCGTTGACGGTGGCGGAGAGCTCGACCGCCGGGGCATCCGCGGTCGACTCCCAGATTGCCAGCGCTCGGCGCAGGTGCTCTTCGGCCTCTTTGAACTGAGCGGTGGTGCGCAAGGTCGAGGCAAGGCGGGTCAGCAGCCGGGCTTCGTCGATGCGGTCGTGTGAGATGGCCTGCAGAGTTTCGAGGGCGAGGCGTGCTTCGCGAACCGCTGCCGGCAGGTTGTCTTGCTGCTGCCTGAGGTCGGAAAGCAAGGCATGCGACCCGGCGATATCTCGATGGTACCTGCCCAGCAGTCGTTGCAAGAGCTCATGGCTGCCGACGATCAGCTCCTCAGCTTCCGGGTAGAGCCCGAGCTGCAGGTAGATCGTGCCGATCAAGCGCATCATGGCGGCCTGAATCTCGGGCTGCCCATTGAGCTCAGTGGCTACTCGCTGCGCGCCGCGGTCGAGGATCTCGCGTGCCGAGACGGCGTTGCCGCGGGCCTCGTCGGGATCAGAGATCTGGAAGAGATCGGTAAGAAACGCCGTCACTTCCTCTGTCTTGCGAGTCTGGCGCTCGCTTTCGGCCAGAGCGGTGCGTAGCTGAGCGGCCTGCCACGAAGTCACGATGGCGAAGACAAGCAGCAGGACGACGGCGCTCGCCGTCACCGCAACTCCGATCCAGTTGCGGCGCACGAACTTTCCGACGCGGTAGCCGAGCTCCGGTGGGCCGGCCGCCACTGGCTCATTGCGCAGGTGGCGGGCGAGGTCCTCAGCCAGCTCGGAGGCGCTGCCGTAGCGGCGCTGGCGCTCCTTCTCGAGTGCCCGCATGACGATCCAGTCGAGATCGCCCTTGAGCTCTTGGCGCAGCTCAGAGGGCCGGGTGCGTCGCCGCTGCGCGATCTCCTGAGCTTCGTCTCCGAGGGTGCTGACGCGGGTGCTCGGCGGCTCGGCTTCGGAGTCACGCAACAGCTCCCGCAGTCGTTCCGGGGTGCCGGCGCGCAGACTCTTACTGTCGAACGGTAGGCGTCCGATCAACAGCTCGTAGAGCAGCACGCCGAGGGAATAGACGTCGGTGCGGGTATCGATGTCGAGCTCCATCGCCGCCTGCTCGGGGGACATGTACTCGGGCGTGCCCAGAAAGCCGCCGAATTGGGTCAGGGCAGTACGCCCGCCTTGCCGACTGTCGACCGCCCGCGCCACCCCGAAGTCGATCACCTTGGGCACCGGCTCGCCATCCACCTCGGTCACCATGACGTTGGACGGCTTGAGATCGCGATGGATGATGCCCTTCTGATGGGCATGGTGTACCGCCCGGCAGACCTGCATGAACAGCGCCAGCCGCTGGCGGGTGCTGAGAGTGTGCTCGTCGCAGTAGCGCGTGATCTCCACCCCGTCGACCAGCTCCATGGCGAAGTAGGGGTTGCCCTGCTCGCTAGCTCCGGCGTCGAATACCCTAGCGATATTGGGGTGGTCGAGCATCGCCAGCGCCTGCCGCTCCGATTCGAAGCGCGCGATCACCTCACGTGTCGCCATGCCGAGCTGGATCAGCTTGAGTGCTACCGTGCGGCGGATCGGGCGCTCCTGACTGGCGCGGTACACCACCCCCATGCCGCCTTCGCCGAGCATCTGCTCGAGCCGATAGGGCCCGATCTGCTGGCCAACCAGCGCGTCGCTGGCCATCAGCGGATTGATCTCCTCGGGGTGGTCGAGAAAGCTCGGAGCATTGTCATGCCCCGCCAGCAGGCGGTCGACCGCCTTCCGCAGCTCGTCGTCTCCGCTGCACGCTTCGCTCAGCAGCCGCTCGCGATCAGCCGGCTCTGCGTCCAGCGCCAGCTCGAAGAGCTCTTGGGTTTGCTGCCAGCGGTCGTCGACCATGGCGAGAGTCTATCCCTTCAGCAGGGCAGCGAGGATCGCTATGGCTTTGCCGACGAGGCGAAACCGGCTAGTCTCTCGGCCCATGAAGGATCGAGACGCTGGTGAGCGGCCAAGAACCCTGGATCGAGAAGAAGCCGCGCGTCGACTGCGCGAGGCGACGAAGGCTTTGGAAGCTGTGGTCGCGGATCGGGCGCTGCTGGCGAGTCTCGACGAAAGCGAGCAGAAGTGTCTGCTCGACGCCGCGGCCAACGTGTGGTGTCCGGACTCCAAAGCCCGACGTCGCTTGACCAAGGCGCTGGTCGCCAAGCGTCGGGCGGCGCGTATCGAGCGTGAGGAAGAGGTCTTCCACGATACCGAGATCCGGCGTTTGCGTCGCAAGCCGGTGTTCAACACTCCCAACTTCGCGCCGCCGGATCCCGCCAAGCGGCAATCCGTCGCGACCACACCGCTGAAGACCAGCACCGCGGTGCACTGCTATATCTGCAAGGGAACGTTCACCGAGGTCCATCACTTCTACGATCAGATGTGCCCGGAGTGCGCCGAGCTCAACTTTCGCAAGCGTACTGAGCTGGCGGACCTCAGTGGCCGGGTGGCGCTGTTGACCGGCGGGCGAGTCAAGATCGGTTATCAGGCTGGGCTCAAGCTGTTGCGCTGTGGGGCGCGGCTCATCGTCACGACGCGGTTCCCTCGCGACTCCGCGGCGCGTTACGCTCGCGAGCCCGACTTCGAAGACTGGCGGGATCGGCTCGAGATCTTCGGCCTCGATCTGCGGCATACGCCGAGCGTCGAGGAGTTTTGCCGCGTGCTGCTGCGCACCCGCGACCGTCTCGACTACATCGTCAACAACGCCTGCCAAACGGTGCGTCGACCGCCGGCCTTCTATGAGCACATGATGACGGGGGAGACCGCCGCCCTGAACGACATGCCTGAGCATGTCCAGCGGTTGGTCGGCAGCTACGAGGGGCTACGCGGCACGCACATTCTCCCGGAAGGGGAAGCGAGAGGGGGCGGAGAGGCGAGGGCGCTCGCGACGGCAGACGCTGGGAGCGCCGCGACCGACGTCGCTGGCCTGGTCAATGCCGCCGAGCTCACCCAGGTCGCCCTCCTGCCAGATGAGCTGCCGGCCCTCTCGCGCGATGAGCAGCAGGCTCAGCGCGACCTTTTCCCCGTTGGACGCCTCGACCAGGATCTGCAGCAGATCGACCTGCGCACCATGAACTCGTGGCGCATGCTGATGGCGGAGGTGCCGTCTGTGGAGCTGCTCGAGGTCCACCTGGTCAACGCCGTCGCGCCGTTCATCCTCAACGCTCGCCTCAAGCCGCTGATGCTGCGCACCGCGGAGCGCGACAAGCACATCGTCAACGTCTCCGCCGTTGAGGGCCAGTTCTACCGCACCTCCAAGACGACGCGCCATCCCCACACCAACATGGCCAAGGCCGCCCTCAACATGATGACGCGTACTTCCGCCGCCGACTACCACAACGACGGCATCCACATGAACAGCGTCGACACCGGCTGGGTCACCGACGAAAACCCCGCCGAGCTCACCGCCCGCAAAGTCCGCGAGCACCGCTTTCACCCGCCGCTCGATATCGTCGACGGAGCCGCCCGTATCGTCGACCCGATCATCGTCGGCGCCAACACCGGCGAGCACGTCTGGGGGCAGTTTCTCAAGGACTACCGGCCGACGGACTGGTAGCGACCGCCACCTCACGAACACTGTTCTGGGATGCCATCTAGCCTAGCTGTCTCGACGTCGGGCTGGTGCTGATGCAGCGCGACGAACAGCAGCAGGCTGGCGGACCCTGCCGAAACCGCGACCCCATGCATGGCGATCAGGCCGTGGGAGTCGACCCAAAGCGCGACGAGCGGTGGTCCGGCGGCCATGCCCGCCGCCTGGAACGCGCTGATCAAGACGACGCGCCGGCCGCTCGGATCGTTGCGGATCAGCGCTCCGAGCTGGTAGGGAATGGCGAAGTTCCAGAAGAATCCGAACTGTCCCAGGGCGTAGGCGTAGAGCGCTGGCGTCAGGTCGACCAGCAGCAGCCCGAGGGCGAGCAGCTGGCCGACAAAGGCGGTCCCGAGAGCCGTCGGCAGGGAGATTGAACTGCCGACGCGGGACGCCGCCAGCGAGCCCGCGCAGGCGAGGAAGCCGGAGACGGACAGGGCCATCCCGATGGCCTCCAGGCTCAGGCCTGCCGCGGTGCCGGTGCGCTCGACATAGCTCCAAAAGGCGCCGGTGTTGAGGAAGAACAGGCCGATGCCGCAGAGCGCCAGGGCGGCGCGAAAGCGTGTCGTGTCGCTCCCGCGGTCGATGTCCGGGGCGGGCCGCGGGTGGAGTGCGACCTGAGCTCGTCGTCCGCGCCGCGGCACCCAGGGCACGCAGAGCAGGCTGAGCCCCGCTAGCCCCGCGAAGAAGAGAAAGAAACCATCCAGGCCGGCGGCGCGCAGCACCGTGACCGGCAGCACGGCGAAGGCGACGATCTGGATCGCGGTCTGAAGTGCGACAAAAAGCCCACCGAAATGTTCGGGGTCGGATGTGTCGGCAAGCCAAGCGAGACAGATCGCGAGCAGGTTGCCACCGGCAAAGCCGACCAGGATCCTCGCCGGTGCGAGAAGCGCGAGGGTGTCGAGCTGCGTCGCCGCCAGGTAGCCGCCAGCCATCAAAATCAGATTGACCCGTGCCGTCTCACGCCAGGGCAGGCGCCGTATCCAGAACAAGGCCAGCACCGCGCTGAGCACGGCGCCGGCCAGATCGAACGAGGCGAAGAAGCCCGCCTGACTCTCGCTGAGCGAGAGATCGCGAACCGCTGTGCCGACGCCCAGCGGCTGCACTAGGAGATCCAGCGATCCAACGACGCCGAGCGCAAAGATCGCGGCGAGCGCGGGTCGAAGTCCGAGTCGAGTCGAACGGCTCATGCTCTCGGTTTCATGGTGAGATGGAGATCTTCCTTCATGCGCAGATTGATCAGCGGATCCATCCGCGGCGGCTCCGGCGTCTTCAAGCGGAGCGCGTAGTCCCGGGCGATCAGCGCGGTGAAGGCCGTCATCATCATGTGAGCGTAGTCGGCGGCGAAGCAATACCTGGGCCCCCACCCGTAGGGCATGTAGGCGGGATGGCTGCTGATATCCAGGAACCGTTCGGGCCTGAAGCTGTGCGGATCTTGCCAGTGCTGCGGGTCCTGATGCATGAGGTATTGGAAGACGATCACCGTCGATCCCGCAGGAATGCGGACGCCATCCAGCACGTCTTCCTCGACGTTGGTTCGGGGGGTGTACCAGGCCGGAGGGTAGAGGCGCAGCGACTCCCGAACCACGGCCTGGGTGTAGCGAAGCTCGGAGAGATC
>JBCCEE010000234.1:0-12708 GCA_039030415.1 Acidobacteriota bacterium | reverse complement strand
GTGGCCGCGTCGAAGTGGTAGATGCGGGCGTTGGTCAGGTGCAGACGCTCAGGGGAGAGGGGGTCGGGCCTATGATCGCCGTGATCGTGAGCGCGGCTGACGTAGACGCCGCCATCCGGGCCGAGCCGAAGCCCCCAGGGCTGGTCCAGGGTTAGACGGGTCGCGGTACCGCCCTGGTTGAACTGCCGCACGAAGGCACCGGTGGTGGCCTGGTATTCGAGCACCTGGTCGGATCCGTAGCTCGCCACCAGCAGGCTGCCGGAAGGCAGCAGGAGCAGGCCGTGAGGATTCTGCAGACCCCCGTTCCCGGCGACGGTAACCAGCTCGCCCAAAAAGGCACCGGTCTCGCTGTCGAACTGCAGGACCCGGTTGTCGCCGCTGGTCACCAGCAGGGTCCGCGGCCCTGGCCCGGCGGTGAGCTCCAAGCCGAACGGTGCCATGAGGCCGCCAGTGCCCGGCGCCACCAGCGTGCCGAGGAACGCGCCGGAGGTGAGCGAGTAGGCGAGCACCGAGTCAGTGCCGCGACTCGCCACCAGCAGGCGGCCGTCGCCGGGCAGCAGCAGACCCGCGGGCTCGCTCAGGCCGCCCGCTCCGCTGGGCACCAGGTCGCCGACGACGCTGCCGTCGAGCGCCAGCTCGACGACGCGGTGGTCGAGCCGGCTGGAGACCAGGATGCGTCGATCGGACGTGATGCGCAGATCTTGCCCTTCCGCGATGCCGGCGTCCTCCGAGATGCGCGTCAGCGGCCCGACCTTGGCCAGGTACTCGCGCGCCCGGCTGTGGTCGAGGCTGGCGAGCCAAAGATTGTTGGCCTGCTCGAGCGCCTCGAGGTCGGGGGTGCCGTCGTCGTCGCAGTCCTCACAGGCGTCCAGCCGCGCGTTGCGGTTGCGATCGCGGCTCATGTCGGCCTGGATCTCGTCGTAGTCGGGGACGCCATTGGTGTTGCAGTCGGCCTGGCATTCGTCGGGGATGCCGTTGCCGTTGGCATCGGCGCTCGTCCCCTGGGCGACGTCGATGTCGTCCGGCGTGCCGTTGGCGTTGCAGTCGGGCTCGCACTCGTCGGGGATGCCGTTGGCGTTGGCGTCCGAGCTGGTGCCGCCGCTGATGTCGGCGTCGTCGAGCACGCCGTTGGTGTTGCAGTCCTCGCACTCGTCGGGGATGCCGTTCATATTGACGTCGACGCTGCTGCCGAGCGAGATGTCGACCGCATCGTCGCTGCCGTTCTGATTGCAGTCGAACGCCAAGCAGGCGCTGCCGGCAAAGAGATCCTCCATGATGGTCTGAGTCTCGGTGTGGAAGCGCAGATCGGTGTTGGAAGCCCCGCCGGTGAAGGTCTGGCCGCAGTACGACATGAGGGAGCCGCGTTGTGGCGTTGAAAACTCGTTGTCGCAGGAGTCGATACCGAGGCTGTGAGTGTGAGGCGAGCCCGAGCTGTGGCCGAGCTCGTGGGCGGCGACGGTGATGTCACGGTTGACGACGCTGGGGCTGGTGGGATTGTCGAAGAAGCCGAGGATGTAGCCCGCCACCGAGTAGCCCTGGCTGCCACACATGCCGCCGAGGAACGCCACCCCGCCGTACGGTAGGTTGCGGCGCCCGCTGAAAAACTGCGCCACGTCACGGGTGACCAGGCCCATGTTGGCCTCCCAATAGCTCTGGAAGGAGCTCAACGGATCCGGCTCGTTGAACAGGTCGTCCGGATCGTCCCACAGTCGCACGAAGCTGAGGTCGACGCGGGCGCCGGTGTCACGCACATAGATCTCGGACACCGCCGCGAAGGCCGCGACGACGTAGGCCATGGCGGCATCGAGATCATCGAACAGCTGGAGGAATTCGTAGTCGGTCTCGATTGCCAGCTCGATCTGCCGCAGGCCGCGGATGGCGGGAGGGCCTCCGACTCGCAGCTGGGGCGAAGGTGCGGCCGAGCTTGCTTTGCCCAGGAACGCGGCGTCCTCGGTGCCGCACAGCGGCACGTCCAGCGTGCCTCCGGCGGCCGGCGCCGACGTCACCGTCAGCTGACGTTGGCCCCGCGAGTCGACGCGGAAGCGCACGCCGCGATGGTCGATCATGCCGAGGCTGCCGTGCTCGCTGAGCGCGAGAAACACGCGCGAGCTCGGCGAGCCGGCAACGGATCCGCGCAGCAGCACGACGCTCGAAGGATCGAAAGGCAGCGGCGTCAGAGCCCGGCCGAGCACGAAGCGGGTAGCGCCGTGGGTGATGTAGAAGCGCTCGACCTCGAGATCGACCGCGAGATCCGGCGTCAGCGGAAACTCGGCCAGGCGAGTCTTGCCGACGAGCCTGCGCCAGGCGCTCCACGGCTCGACCAGCTCGACCCTGTGCTGGCCGGTCGCCTGCTGGCCGGCTATTCCGGCTTCTACAGAGGCTACCCGGCAGCATCCGGTCGATGGCTCACCGGCGGAGACATGACCCGCTAGGGCGAGGCACCCGGCCAGCGAGCAGGCCGAGATCGCGAGGACTCTGAGGGTACGAGAAAGCATCTACTCTCTCCTTGAAAGGCCACCGCGGCCGTCGAGACCGCCGCGAGTCTGAGCTTGGGAGCTCACGACATGTGAGCTCATGGCGTGGATGTCACCAAGATATGATAGCGCCATGGAGCCCAGCGATCTCGACGCCTCGACCCGTATCGGAGACGGATCGACCCTCACCCGCGTCGAGCAAGAGCGGCGGCGGGGGAGCGGTTTGCCGGTGAGCCTGCCGGCGCTGACGATCATCTATCACCCGGATCTGCGCCGGGTGGGTGAGCGCGCGGTGCTGAGTGAGCTTGCTTCTGGCCTGGGTGCCGAGCTCGGGCGTCAGCAGCCGCGCTTCTCGCCACCCGGCAAGCGCGCCGCGGCACCGCTCGGCGATCGCGCCCTGAGCCGTCAGCCCTTCGTACTGCGGGCAGTCGCCGGCGGCCTGGAGCTCGACCCTACCGGCACTCGCACGCGCCTGCGGGTCGACGGTCGGCGGGTCACCGGTAGCGTGCAGCTGTCGCCTCGCGAGCTGGCCCACGGCGTCGTGCTCGAGCTGGCTCGGCGGGTGGTCCTGCTGCTCCACAGCCACACGCCCTCTGCCGAGGAGCCGGTGGCGTTCGATCTGGTGGGCGCCAGCGATGGCATCGTCCGCGTGCGAGGCGACGTCGAGCGAGTCAGCGACCTGCAGGTGCCGGTGCTCATGCGCGGCGCGACCGGCACCGGCAAAGAGCTGGTGGCCGCCGCCATTCATCGCGCCGGTCCGAGGCGCGAGCGGCCGTTCATCGCGGTCAATCTCGGGGCCTTGTCGCCATCATTGGCCGCCGCCGAGCTGTTCGGGGCGGTCAAGGGCGCGTTCACCGGCGCGACGCGGTCGTCCGAGGGCTACTTCCGAAGGGCCGACGGCGGCACGCTGTTTCTCGACGAGGTCGGCGAAGCTCCGCCTGAGCTGCAGGTGATGCTGTTGCGGGTGCTCGAGACCGGCGAGATCTTCCCCGTCGGCTCGTCTACGCCGCGCCGGGTCGACGTGCGTTTGCTGGCGGCGACCGATGCCGACCTCGAAGCCATGGCCGAGGCCGGCGGTTTCAAGGCGCCGCTGCTGCACCGCCTGGCCGGCTACGAGATTTGGCTGCCGACCCTGGCGCAGCGGCGCGACGACTTCGGCCGGCTGTTTTTCCACTTCCTACGCCAAGAGCTGCAGGAGCTCGGCGAGAGCGATCGCCTCGAAGCGCCGGACGCGACCTCCTGGCTGCCCGCCGATCTGGTGGCGCGGCTGGCGCGTCACGATTGGCCCGGCAATGTCCGCCAGCTGCGCAACGCGGTCCGGCAGCTGGTGATCGGCGGGCGCGGCAGAGCGACGCTGACCCTCGACGAGCGGCTCGAGCGTCAGCTCGCCTCCGCGGAAACGTCGCCGAGCCACCCGCCCGAACCGTTCGCGGCTGCCGCTCCCACGCCTACGTCTGCTCCCGCTCCGCCTCCCGCCCGGCGCAAGCCTTCCGAGGTTTCGACCGACGAGCTGGTCGCGACGCTGCGGGCGCAGCGCTGGGATATCAGCGCCGCGGCGGAAGCGCTGGCGATCTCACGCGCTTCGCTCTACGTGCTGATCGAGCGCACCGCCGAAGTCCGCACCGCCGGCGATCTCGAGGCGGCCGAGATCCGACGCGCCCACGCCACGGTCCGTGGAGACCTCGACGCCATGGTCGACCTGCTCGAAGTTTCGAAGCCGGCCCTGCGCCGACGGGTCAAGGAGCTCGGGCTCGATTAGATTGAGTGGGCGAGTGGGTTAGGATAGCCGGCGATGCTCGACATGCCGGCGAAGATCGGTCCCTACACGATTCTGGATCGGCTGGGCGCTGGCGGCATGGGCGAAGTGTTCTCGGCCCACGACGAGCGCCTCAAGCGACGTGTCGCGATCAAGCGGCTGCACCCGGACCACGCGCTGACCGGCGAGCGGCTGGCGAGATTCCGGCGCGAGGCGCAGCTGGCGGCTCAGCTCAACCACCCAGCGATCGTCCAGATCTACGACGTGCTCGAGCACGACGGTGCCGAGCACATCGTGATGGAGCTGGTGGAAGGCCATAGCCTGTCGCAGCTGCTGGCCGATGGCCCGCTGCCGGTCGAGCGCGTCGCGGCGATCGCGGTCGACGTGCTGGACGGTCTCGCCGCCGCCCACGCTCAAGGCATCATCCACCGTGATCTCAAGGCTGAGAATGTCTTGATCACGACGGCAGGCCGCGCCAAGATCACAGACTTCGGCATCGCGATGAGCCTCGAGCCGGAGCTCGCCGATACCCGCCTTACCGCGACCCAAGACGTCGTCGGTACCCGTCGAGCCATGGCGCCAGAGCAGATCCGCGGTGAAGCGCTCGACGAGCGCACCGATCTCTACGCGTTCGGCGTCCTGCTCTATGAGGCTCTCACGGGCAAGTCGCCGTTCCGCGCCTCGAGCGTCGCCCGCACCATCAGCAACATTCTCGAGCAGCAGCCACCGCCGGTGCACGAGCTCGACGCCACGATTCCCGGTGAGCTGTCGGCCCTGGTGAGCTACCTGCTGCGCAAGCGCCGCGAGCTGCGACCGCGCTCTGCCGTCGAGGTGCGCGAACGGCTCGGGCACTTCGCGGCACAGCGCCCCGGCGTCGACGAGGCCACGATGCTGACGGCCACCGGCAGCCCTACGGAGCTGCCCGCAGGTGAGCCGACTCCGCCCGTCCGGAGGGGCCGCGTGCCCGCCCCGCTGATGGTCCTGGCTGCGGCGGCAATTGCGCTGCTGGCGATCGCTATCTGGCGCCCGAAGCCTGAGCCGACGGCGGTGGCGGTGATGAAGCCGCAGCTGGACGAGCCTGAATCGCCGTGGAAGCTGGTGGCGCTGGGAGCCCACACCGCTGCGTCGAGCGCCCTGGCGTCACATCCCGACTTCCTCGTCAAGGCTTCTCGAGAGGTCGACGTCGTGGCAGGCGCGCCGCGCGCGGTAGCCCTAGCGGTGGCGGTCGAAGAAGTGGTGACCCTAGACCTGGAGTGCGCTGAAGGCAGCTGCCAGGTCGCCCTGTCGCGGGTGGCAGGCGAGGACGGACGAGTGCTTGCGACGCGCAGCTTTGTCATGCCGAGTGAGGACTTCCGCGCCGCCAACGCGATCGTGACCCAGCAGGTGTTCGAGGCCTTCGGACGCCGCGCCGTCGAGGTCGGGGCGATCCCCTCGAGCGAGGCCCTGGCAGCCTACCTGCGGCTGCGCCAGCGACGTGAAGACGAAGGCGCCACGCCCGAGCTGGCGTCCGAGCTGGCTGCGCTGCGGACGCAGAGCGGCGAGTTCCTCGAAGGCTTGCTGCTCGAGGCCGACGTCTTGCGCCGTCGCTTTGCCGACTCGCGGGACCCGGCCGATCTGACTACCGCCGTTGAGCTGTTCGTGCGGGCCGAGGCGCTCGCCCCGCACGACCCGCGCCCGGTGACCGGGCACTGCCGCGTCTTGATCTCGCAAGGCGAGCTGGACGCCGCCGAGGCTGTGCTCGGCGAGCTCGATCAACGCATGCCGGGGATCGCCGAGGTTTTGGACCTGCGGGCCAAGCTGCTGCGCGAGCGGGGACGGGGGCGCGAGGCGCTGGCGGTCCTGCGTCGGGCGGCATCTCAGCAGCCGTCGTGGAAGCGGCTCTCCAACCTGGCGGCCTTGGAAGCCAGCCTCGGCGAGATCGAGGCCGCTCGCGAACATCTGCAGGACTCACTCCGGCGGTTCCCTGGCAACCTGGCCGGCATGTCGCGGCTGGCGCAGATCGAGCTCGTGGCGGGCGACGTTTCTCGTGCCGTCGAGCTCTACGAGCGGCTCGTCGCGAGGAGCCCGAGCCTGCCGGAGCTGTCCAATCTCGGCCTGGCGCTGCTGCTCGAAGGTCAGTACAAACGGTCCGTCGAGGCCTACCAGCAGGTGCTCGACCGCGAGCCCGACAACCCGATGTTCGCCCTCAACCTGGCCGATGTCATGCAGCTCGAAGGCGCTGCCGAAGCCGCCAGCGAGCTCTACCTGCGGGTGCTCGAGCTGGTGCAGGACGACCCCGACACCGCGGCCTGGCAGCTGCTCACCGTCAAGGCGCAGGCCCTCGGCCACCTCGGCCGGCATCGCGAAGCGGTGGCGGCGGTACAGCGCGCCCGCCAGCTGGCGCCCGACAACGGCCAGGCGGCGTTCGAAGCGGCGCTGGTCTACAGCTTGGCCGGCGAGCTGGCTTCGGCCGCGGTCAACGCCGAGCAGGCCGTCGAGCTAGGCTACGCCAAGCGTTGGTTCGCCCTGCCCTGGTTCGACGACCTGCGGCGCTATGACCCGAGCTTCGAACGCTAGCTCTCGCCACCAGGATCCGGATCCTCGTCCGGCGGGTTGATGATGGTCGGGTCGGCGAAGCCGGCCTGGCCGTGGCGGAAGACGACCAGCATGAATCGGTAGGTCGACGCGTGGCCAGGATTGACCAGCGTGACGCGGCACTGTTGAGCACTGAGCCGCTCGACCGCGACGACCTCATCGGGGTTGGGCACCACCGGCCGCCAGAAGTCGAGCTTGTTGGTATCGAGCTCTACCCATTCCACCGGCGATGAGCCGAAGGCCGCCTCCTCACCTTCGATCAGGAAGTTGATGATCGTCGTGTCGCCCTCGTCGCTCGGCGGCAGGGTGACCGTGGTGAAGGGAAAACCCTCCGGCGTCGTTCCGGTCGTCACGTGGTCGCCGGAGAGCGAGGCGCGAACAAAGCTGGCGGTTAGGCTGGCGTGATCGATGGCTACCCGTTCGACCGCGACTTCGATGGTCAAGGTTTTGGTCGTCATGATGTCCCTTTCAGAGTTGTGACCGACTCGTCCCATCACTCCCGCTCTGCAACACGGTTGCCAGCCCGCCAGAGCCGTCGAGGGGCCAGCGGGTTGACCCGGATCAAGTGAGGTGCACTCGCGAAGGGTACGGGCAGCGTCAGCCGAAGGCAACCTGCGATCCACTCGAGGCTGACGCGTCAGCGTTTCGGACTGATGTGTCAATTCGCCGGGGCTGACGCGTCAGCTGCCTGCCGCTGCCCTCGAATCTGCCGTATTTGGCTAAAGCTCGGTTCTTTGGAGGCTGGCACGCTTCTTGGAATTCTGTGGTTCAACGAGGCATCGAGCCGTTGTTTGGCTCATCGAAAACCCTGAGGAAACCGGAGAAAGGAAGTGCCATGTCGACCTTTACATCCAACATCACGCTGACCAACAACTCGAAGTACACGCTGCAGCTCAATACCGGCGCGAGCAGCGGGTTAGGATCCAGCTGGCCCGCCACGCTGCAGGCCTACAATCCGCACAAACCTTCCGAAAGCACCTATCAGTTCCAGCAGGGCTTCGACTTTCAAATCAAATTTGTCGCCGTCTACGATGTCGAGCGCGGTTCTGAGCCGAACGAGTCGGTAGGGCTTCAGTACTACGGTGACGGGGTGCAGAAATTCAGCCAGAGCATTCAGCACAATCCCACCAACGTCTTGACCGGCAGCACCTACGGCGAAAGCGGCGACGGGCACGAGCAGATCTGGTACACCCTCGACGGCTCGGCCTAAAGGCCTGCTGCCGGTGATCTCCAGCTCTTTGGAATGCGCTTTGCTCAATCCCTTGGCGAGGGGCGAGAAAACAACACTGTAGGAGGCTTGGCATGAGTAGCACCCCCACATCCCTGATCGTCTGTCCCACCAGTCATATGGACTGGGATTGGATCGGTACCTTCGAGGAGTATTACAAGATAGGACCCAGCGACAGCCAATTCGGCTCCAGCGCCACCAAAGGGGCGGTGCAGCATGCCCTGTCGAACGCGTTTACGTTGATGACGGCGACCCCGCCGTCGCCCTTCTCCTTAGCGGAGCTCGGTTGGCTTCAACGCTTTCTGATCGACCGTGCCGGTTCGGGACCCCCAGCGGCGGCACTGGCGGATCAGTTTCAGCTCCTGGGCGGCGGTATCACCTCCCCGGACGACATCGTGTGTAACGGCGAAGTCTTCGTGCGCAACTACCTTCTGGGCCGGCAGTGGATCGCGGACCTCGGACTGTCCGAGTCCCTGGTGAACGTCTGCTGGGTCCCCGACAGCTTCGGCCACGACGCCGAGCTGCCGGTCATCCTGCAGGCGATGGGGCTATCGGCAGTGGGGTTCGCCCGCTGTCCCGGGGCGTTTCCGAACTTCAATTCGCCGACGACGGGCGAGGCGTCGATGGCCTGCCAGCTCATGAGCCAGGGCGTAGTCTTCACCTGGCAGGGCAGTGACGGTTCTCAGGTCCGCGCTCATTTCATGCCCGACACCTATGGCGTGCCGCAAGAATCGGGGACCGCCGAGCAGAACGCATATACCTGGGCAGATTTCGTCGACTCGACCTTCCTGTCGAAATATCCCGTTTCCTTTAGACCCAGTGCCGTCAACTGGCCGGGTGACGTAGCCTTCGCTCCCGCCGGTGGCGACTTCTCGATTCCCACCACCGCCTGGCAGGATGGGGTCCTAGGCTTCAACGACAATGTCGACGGCACGGTCGCGCAGCTCGGCTCCTTCCAGGGTTATCTCGAGGCTCTCGAAGACGTGCCGCTCGACAGCCAGACCCTCGATCCGACCAACTTCTGGACGGGCTTCTTCGCCAGCCGTCCCGAGCTCAAGCTCAACCAGAACCGCGCCGCCCGGGCTCTGGTCGCGGCCGAGGTGGCCAGCAGCCTGCTGCGGATCGGCAGCTTGACGAGCAGCGCCCGGCTCGATGCCCTGGATGGGCTGATCCAGCAGACTTGGGCCGCCCTGGTGCCGAGCAGCCACCACGACTTCATCACGGGGACGGCGCCCGATCGGACCTACAAGATGGAGCAGCTGCCCATGGTCACCACCGCCGCCCGGGTCGCCGAGGATCTGGCGCAAGAGACCGTGCAGCAGTTGGCTGACCTCATCGTACTAGATCCCCCAGCGCCTTCTTCCCGGGTCGTCGCCGTCTTCAATTCGCTGGGCTTCGGCCGCAACGGCGTCTTCGAGCTGACGGCGGAAGAGCGCGTCGGCTCTTCCTCCGTCACGACGACCGATCAACAATCCCTCGCAATACAGGAGCTCCCCGACGGCGGTCTGCTGGCCGAGGCGCGTCCCGCGGGCGACACCGTTCCGAGCATGGGCTGGTCCACCTGCCTGCTGACGGCCGGTGCGGCGGGTTCCGCCACGGCTCCGCAGGAGATCGGCGACTTCGTGACCCTGGACAACGGCACCGTGTCGATCACGCTCGCCAAGCAGGCCAACTGGACCCTCGTCGGGATGTCTCTCGATGGCGGCAGCAACCTGCTGAGTGACGAGCAGATCGCCAACGAGATCCGCATCTACCAAGACGAAGGGAGCATCTACAAGTTCGGCATGGAGCCTGGAGGGCTTGGTTGGACGCTACAGGACGGCGCTCTCAGTGCCGGATCCGCCGTACAGCTCGAGTTTGGCCCGCTGCGCTGGCGCGTCATCGCCACACTGATCGACAACGCCACCGGCGACACCTTCCAGCTCACCTACAGCCTGATCAAGGGCGAATCCCTGGTGCGCATGAGCCTCACCGGAAAGGCACCTTCGAGAACCTCGGTGGTCGCCGCCTTTCCGGCGGTGGCGACGGACGGGACCAGCGCCACCCACCTCACCTACGGCACGCCGCACCACTGGCACGAAGACGCTGCGCCGCCCTATTGGAGCGGGCCGACCTTCAAACCGACCCACGATTTCCTGCTGCCCACTGCGGACACGGCGGGAATGACGTTTCCCCTGGCGGCCGTCTACCATGGGGGGGTGCCGGCCTGGGCCTGTGCCGCGGACAGCGGTGGCCAGGGCGAAATCCTGGGCTGTCTGTTGCGCAACACGCCGGGCACCCAGAACGGCGCTTGCGGGACGGATTCCGACGAACATACGGTGAGCTATGCTCTGCGCGTCTCCAGCGAAGCTTTGGACCCGTCGAGCGGCACGCCATTGGCAGAGGCTCTGGCCTTCTCCCATCCCCTGCGGGTCGCCGTCGCGCAGCCCGCGAATGCGCCGGAAGCGCCGGTCACGGTGGGCCCGTCCGGGTCGCTCGCTTCGACGGACAGCGGCATGCTCCGCGTTGCCCGGCCGCAGGGAGAGATACCGGGGCCACCGGCCACGCGGCCCAACGAGCAGCCGGTCGCGGGCTGCGCCCTGCGCCTCTACCGCGCCGACGCCGACGGCTCGGCGCTCGACGTGGCCCTCACGCTAGGCGCCTTGGGTGATCAACAGACGGTGGAGAGCGCGGAGCTGGTGAGCGCCCTCGAAGACCCGATCCAGGGAGCGCCGGACGTCGCTGTCTCGACAAACGTCCTGACGGTACCCACCTCGCAGGCCCTCACCACGGTCCAGGTGCGGGTCCAGCGGCCGCCCACCAGTCTCACCAACGGATGTATGTAGCCCGCCAGCCTCGGGGTCGCTCAGTCACCCCGAGCGGCGCCGCTTCTTGCGCTTCTTTTTCTTGGGCTCGTCGTCGTCCCCGCCTCCGAAGTCGTAGGCCAGGGTGACGCTAGAAGCCGTTTGGCCGATGTTGTCACGCACGCCGATCGCTACCACTTCAGCGTTCTTCTTCATATTGAGCTCGAGCGGGTAGGCTGCGGCTTTGCCGCGGGCCTTGGCGATCTGAGCGCGCGGAATCTGAATCGGCAGATCGAATTGCCGCGGTTTCGAGAAGCCACCCTTGTTGTCGCGCACGACGGTGAGCAGGGTGACGTGAGCCGAGAAGTGCTGATCGACTTCCACCAGCTCGATGGCGTCGAACGGGATCTCCACCAGGATCGGCGCCTTGAAGCGCTTGCCTTCCGCCACCGGCTCGCCGCGCTGCAGACGAATTCCCAACGGGTTCGAGTTGATATCGAACAGCGCCGCGGCGACGGTCATATCGCCGAGTCGGTCGATCCAGGACTTGTCGCGGCGGCCGTGGACGTGCCGCACCTCGACGCCTTCGTGCCGCACCTCGACGCGAATCTTGTGGTACGCGTTGTCGCGCTTGGCTTCCGGGGCGCGGTAGCCCAGGGAGTAGTAGGTGGAGAAGTCGCGCTGCATGCGATCGAACAGCTCGCCGACGTTGGCGGTGCTGGTCAGCGCGACGCCGCCGGTATCCTCCGCGATGCGCATCAGCGTGGCCGCGCGGTCCTGCGCTTCGGTGATCATCGCCATGCGGATCATCGTGCCGGACGTGCCGTCCGTGCTGCCCGGAATCTCGGCCGACATCAGGGCCGAGGCCTTGCCGTGGGTCGAGATCGGATAAAACGCGACCTGGTTGTCGGCCGCCTGCTCGCGCAGGCGAGAAAGCTCTCCCCGCAGATTGAACTGCCGGGCGCCGGCGCCGGTCATCGCCCGCCCCAGGTCCGATCCCGGGCTCGGGTTGACGCATTCGCCGTGCGTTTGAATCCACAGCGCGTACTTGGCGATCCAGGCTTCCGACAGCGCCTCCGCCGGCCGCATCGCGAGACCGTCACTGAGATAGAGCAGCGCTTTGCGGCCCGAAAGACCCCCCAGGGTGTCGCTGAAGGCGCGCATCGCCTGCACCGCAGAACGACCCGCCTGGTAGCGCTGCTCACCCAACCGCATGACCTCGCGCGCCAGCTCCTCGGCATCTCGCAGGGCGTGGCGGAACGACGAGCCACTGCTGAAGGACCGCCAGCCGCTGCCGTTGCCGGTACCTGTGCCGGTGCCGGTGGTGCCGCCGCCGGCCGGCGGTGGCGGGGGTGGCGGCCGTCGACCGCATTCGAAGTCCTGAACGCTGGAGCGCGCCAGCTTGTGCAGGAACATCCGCCGCTGGCTGTCCGCCAGCGCGTTGATGCTGGTCTGTTTCTCCAGCACGTCGAGCGCCGCGAACACGCGCTCGATATCGCGGGTGAACGGCTCGATCACCTCGACGCGACGATTCATCGCCACCACCATCACCTGGCTGCTCGCGGCGGGTATCACCTCCGAGCGCAGCGTCTTGCGCAGGTTCTCGAACAGCGCCTTGCGATTCTCCGGCCGCATGTTGAGGTTGTCGACGAAGATCACCAGATTGAACGGGCGATCCTGCTCGGGCAGGGCGGCTGCTGCGGGGTCGCCGATCGCCGCCTCGGCCTCGCCTGCCTCACTCTCGCCCGTCGCGTCCCGCTCGATCGCTGAGAAATTGGTCAGCTCCATCGGCTCGCCGTCTTCGAAGATCGTGAAGTCTTCGCGCGTCAGACCGGTGATCGGCTTGCCCTGCTTGTCGGTGACGACGACATCGAGGTTGACGATGTCGACGTC
>JBCCEE010000233.1:0-12709 GCA_039030415.1 Acidobacteriota bacterium | reverse complement strand
GGGCGTGAAGCGCCCCCGAGCTGGTCCAAGCCAGAGCGCCGCCGACCGACGGGCAGCCGTCGAACTGCCAATCGAAACCAGCTGGGCGCGCGAGTCGCTGCCAGCGACCGTCGACTACCCGCGCCAGGGCCAGGTCGCGCGGTTCAGCATCTCGGTAGATCACATAAACGTGACCATCCGGGCCTTGGACCATGCGGTTCCAACAGCAGGTGCAGGTGGTGGGGTCGACGGTCTGCTCCGGCTGCCAGCTGCGCCCGAAGTCGTCTGATCGGGCGGTGCGCAAGCCACGCGAGCCGTCACGGTTGTCGAGCCACACGGCGTGCAGCCAATCGCCATCGACCAGCAGATCGACCTCGCCGTGGGAGTCGGTCGACCCGGTGGTGGCCGGGCTGGAGGCTTTCGACCAGGTCTTACCAAGGTCTTCAGACCAGGCCCCAACGAGCGGCCCACTACCCCAGCGCGAGGTACCAGGGGTCGTCCAGATCACCAGCAGCCGCTCTCCCTCGGCAGCGATTTGTGGTTCGGAACCCGGGCCGGGGGGATGCACCGGACGCCCGCCGAGATCGACCTCGCGCTCGGCGCTCCAGGTTGCACCGCCGTCCTCGGACAACAGATGCCGCAGGGCGATCGCATTTCCTTCTTGGACCGTCAGCAAAAGGCTTACCTCGTCGCCCTGAGCGGTGATGTCAAAGCCAAGAACTCCAGGACGCGTCCTAGAATCGGTATCGTGGGCCAAGGCGAAGCCTGATGCGAGCCCGGCAGCCACAGCCAGCAGGGTCAGAGAAATGCGTTTCATCTTCGCCCTCAATCCCGGAGCGCCACCACTGGGGAAATTCGCGCTGCCCGCCAGGCAGGTAGGAAACCGGCTAACAAGGAGACCACAAGGAGCAGGGCCATGACTAGGACCAGGACGGTCGGGTCGTTGGGCGCGACGTCGTAGAGGAATCTGGTGAGTAGCCGGCTCAGGCCGAAGGCCGCCACCAGGCCGATCGTAATCCCCCCCGCGACGAGGACCAACGCCTCGCGCAGCGCCCGTACGAGCGCATCCAGAGGCGAGCCACCGAGAGCCATGCGAATACCAATCTCCCGCGTGCGCTGACGGATGACGTAAGACATCACGCCGTAGAGACCTACCGCCGCCAGGACGCTGGCAAGCAGGCCGAAAAGGCCGAAAAGGGTTCGCGCCACCCGGCGCTGCCAGACCTTGGCAGCGATCCGCTCGCTCATCGGAGCGATGTCGAAAATCGCCTGATCCGGATCGACGGCCTGGACGACCCGCGCTACCGCGTCCGCGAGCGTGACGGGCGGCAGAGTCGAGCGCACCACGCCGAACTGGTAGGCAGTCGGATGCTGTGGGAAGGGGACGTAGACGTCGAGCGCCGGGGGGCCGGCAAGATCATCGTGGCGCACACTCTGGACCACCCCGACGACAGTGATCCAATCGACCTCTTGCTCCAGATCCCCGACCTTGAGCTGTTGGCCGAGCGGATCGCGACCTGGCCAGAGGCGCTCGGCAAGCTCCTGACTGACGATCGCCACGTCACGATCGTCGCCGCGGTCCGTGTCGGCGAACAAACGCCCGCGCTCGAGACGGATGCCCATGACCTCGAAATAGCTGGCGCTGACTCGCTTCTGGTTGACGAATGGATTGCGGCTAGCGTCTTCCGCTGACTGGCCGATGAGGAGGATCTCGCTGGCTGAGCGGACCTCGCCACCGGCTAGGGGCAGATTGTTGTTGATCGCAGCGCCCTCGACGCTGGGCAGGGCATCGAGCCGTGCCAGCAGCTCGTCGAAAAAGACCACCGTCTCCTCGCTCTCGCTGGGGTACTTCTTCCAAGGCAGGTCGATGCGAAAGGTGAGAATCTGCTCGTCTTCGAAGCCGGGATCACTATCGAGCAGTCGGGAGAAGCTGGCTAACATCAAGCCGGCACCCGCGAGGAGGAGAAAAGCCAGGGCGACCTCGGCGATGACCAGGCCGTGACGTAGGCGCGGGTGCCCCACTGTGCCGCGGGCGCCTTCCCGTAAGACCGAGGCCAGATCGCCGCGCCAGGTCTGCAGAACGGGGACGAGTCCTGCAAGGAGCCCGGCGAGGATCGAAATCAGGAACGTGAACATGAGGACGCGGGCGTCAAGCTCGATCGTCATCCAGACCGGCAGCTCGGAACCGACGAGCGCGCGTAGAGCCCGCATCCACCACATCCCGAGGAGTAGCCCAAGCGCTCCACCCATCAGCGCTAATAGGAGACTCTCAGCCAGGCCCTGGCGCAGAATCCGGCCGCGGGAAGCACCGAGCGCGGTTTGGAGCGCGACCTCCTGCAGCCGTCCGGCAGCGCGGGTCAGGAGAAGGTTGATCACGTTGGCACAGGCGATCAGCAGAATCAGGCCGACTGCCGTCGAGAGCAGCAGGAGATAGGGCCGCACGTCTCCGGTGTAGAGCTCCTCGAGAGAGGTCATGCGGAGGCCCAAACCACGGTTGGTGTCCGGATAGTTGCGCTCTAGACGGGTGGCCAAGCTATCGAGCTCCGCTTGGGCCTCGCGGTAGGTCACGCCGGGTTTCAGGCGAGCCAGAGCGTAAGTGCCGCGGATCGAACGCTTGGTGATCTGGGCAGGAAAGTAGGCCGCGGAGCGGAACAGGCCGACATCGAAGAGGAAGTCGAAGTCCGGCGGCAGGATGCCATGAACTACATAGCCCGGCGAAGCGTCGAGGGTGATGGACTGATCGAGGAGGTTGGGGTCACCGCCGAAACGGCGTTGCCAGAAATCGTGCGCCAGGACAACGCCACGCGCCGGCGTGACGTCATGATCGGCTGGAAAGCTCGAGCCGTGAAGCAGGGGCACACCGAGGACGTCGAAGAGGGCGCTGCCCGCGATCGCCGAAGAGACTACCTCGGGTGGGCCACCGCCGCTCAAGTTGTAGATCGCTGGGCGGTACGACGACACCGCCTCGAAGATCGGCAGCTCGTCGAGATCGCGGATCTCGGCGAGGGAGAGGCGTCCCGTCTCTTCGCCACGTAGGGATTCGATGCGCACCAGGCGATCGGCGTCGGGATAAGGCAGAGCATCGATCAGGATGCCGTTGATGAAGCTGAAGATGGCGCTGTTGGCGCCGATGCCTAAGCCCAGTGTGACCACGATCAGCAGAGTAAAGAACGGGCGTTTGGCCAGATTCCTGACGCTCCAACGCAATTCTTTGAACAGACTCTCGAACATCATGTCTCCTCGAAACCGCACGCCTCGATCCAGTGTTCGATGCGCTCCGCTAGCTCCTCGACCCGCGGCGGACGGAGCACGGAATAGTGGTCGCCGGCCAGCGTCTCACACGAGAATTCTTCGAAGCGTTCCTGCCAGCGTCTATTCTCTTGAGAAACGCTCAGCTCTGGCCAGGCTTCAGCCCGGAACAGGACCATATTTTGCGCAACGCTTACAGTCGGAGCTGCTGGCGTGTACCGCTGGGCCGCCAGCAGGTGACGGCGAAAGCGGTGGAAAAGGCGCTCGAGCTGTGGAAGGTCGAGGCCCGGCGGCAAGGCGCCGCGGCGTCTGGCTCCGTCATGGAGCCGCTCCAGAGCCTCCTCGGCGGTCGCTGTCTCCGGGATGGCATCGAGAGCTTCCGTGCCGACGCGAAGATTCCAGGTCCGCGCCAGGTCCCGCGCAAAGATCTCGACCAGCAGGCGCGGCTCGGGTTCGGCCACCCTCTCCAGGCGTTCGCGCAGGCCGGTAGGACTCTCGAAGGCCCAGCTATCGATCAGGAAAACTCGCTCGACGCCGCCAGGCTCGAGAAGCTCGAGCCGGCGCGCGATCTCGCAAGCGATCAATCCGCCCATGGACCAGCCCGCCAGCAGATATGGGCCGTGCGGGCGTGCGGCATAGATAATGTCAGCATAGCGGTCGCCCAGCTCTTCGAGGCTGGAGGCCGCATCGCCTTCGGGTGCAGTCAGACCAAAGACCGGACGCTCAAGCCGCCGGGCCAGGTCGACATAGGCCAGGACCTCGCCGCCGACCGCATGAACGATAAACAACGGCGTCATAGTGTTGGGCGAGCGATTCAGAGGCACCAGCGACATACCGCCCCCTGATGATTCGGGTGCCAACGATTTGGAGCGCCACAGCTTGGCCAGCTCTTCGACCGTGCCGTGTCGCAAGAGGGTGCTCAAGGGCAGCTCGAACCCCAGCCGTTCCTCCAGGCGACCAAGCAGGCGCAAGGCGAGCAACGAATGGCCACCAAGCTCGAAGAAATCCGTCCGGACGTCGACCACTGTGTCGCCGACTGTGCCGTCATCAGAGTCTGTGCCGCCATCAGAGTCTGTGCCGCCATCAGAGCCTTTGCTGTCGTCAGAAACCGTACCGCTCTCCAGCTCGAGGATCTCGGCGAAGAGATGCGCGATCTCGAGCTCGAAGCGATCCCGCGGCTGCGTGGCGTCGCCGCCTGCTGTCTGACTCGGGGCGGGCAGTGCCCGCCGATCGACTTTCCCGGTCGCGGTCAGGGGCAGGTTGTCGAGGAAGATCCAATGGCTGGGCACCATATACTCGGGCAGGAGGCTCGAGGCGTGGGTGCGTAGAGCGTTGCGGTCGATAGAAACTTCTGCAGCCACGATGTAGGCGCATAGACGGATGCCGCCATCCCGCCGCGCCAGGACGACCGCGAGACGCACGCCGGGGTGTTCGTTCAAAACCGTCTCGATCTCACCCAGCTCGATACGGAAGCCGCGGATCTTGACCTGGTGGTCGAGCCGCCCAAGCACTTCGACCTGGCCATCCCAGCGCTGGCGGGCGAGATCGCCGGTGCGGTAGAGACGCGCGCCTGGTTGGTCCGCGAACGGGGAGGGCAGAAAACGCCAGGCAGTCTCGCCAGCGCGTCCAAGATAGCCTCGCGCCAGCTGATCGCCGGCGAGGAACATCTCGCCCGGAACACCGATCGGTAGGGGTTCGAGGCGCTTTCCGAGAAGGAGGATCGAGGTGCCCTCGATCGCTCGTCCGATCGGCACGATGCCGTCCCGTGAGCTCGGTGCCGAAAGCGGGTGTTCAGTCACCGCGACGGTCGCCTCGGTCGGGCCGTAGCTGTTGATCAACTTTGGTGGCAGCGGCTGCTCGAACCAGGTTCGCCAAGCCGCCATCGACGCCTGCTCGCCACCGACCACCAGAGTCTCGAGGGCGCTAGGAAACGGCCGCGAACGGCGCGCCACAGCGGCCATCCACTCATGCCAGAAGGCGGTTGGCAGATGGATCACGGTCAGGCGATGACGCTCGCACTCGGCGAGGTAGTTGTCTATGGAATCGAGCATCGCAGGCGAACGCAGCACCAAAGCTCCACCGCTCGCCAGAACAGCGAAGATCTCCTCGACGCTGGTGTCAAAGCCCAGAGATGCGAATTGCAGCATGCGGACTGCCGAATCCATGCTGAGCCGCCGCCGGACCGTGGCAATGAAGGCGCTCATAGCCCGGTGAGAAACCTGAACCCCCTTGGGTTTGCCCGTCGATCCTGAGGTGTAGATCATGTAGGCCAGCTCCGCACCGGCCAGGGATCTTTCGACAGAGCGCAGAGCGTCGCCTCTTTCAAAGTCAGCGGGACTAAGGCACGGCACGCCCGAATCCCGGAGGCGCGTCCTATGGGTACTATCAGTCAGAATCGCTAGGGGTTCGGCATCGCGCACCATCCCGAGCAGCCGCTCGTCCGGCAAGGTGGGGTCGAGGGGCAAGTAAGCGGCCCCCGCCTTGAGGACCGCGACGAGCGCCACCATTCCCTCGATCGAGCGCTCGAAAAGGTGGCCGATAATCCTCTCCGGACCCGCTCCCATCAGACTCAGACGGTGCGCCAGGCGATCGGACTGCCGGGCGAGCTCGCCGGCCGAGAAATGATGCGACCGGGCGCCGACCAGCGCCACCGCGTCGGGGCGACGTGCCGCGTGCCCCTCGATCAGGTCGAGCGTGAGCGGCGGCTCGACAGCGAGGAGAGGCCGCGGATTCCATTCGCGAAGGAGTTGATGACGCTCGGCGTGCGCGAGCCATGGCAGCTCTCCCAGCGGGTGATCCGGAGCTTCGAGAGCGGCTTCGACAAAGCACTCGAAGCGGCGGACGAGGCGCTGCACCGTGGTGCGGTCGAACAGATCGGCGTTGTACTCGAGGCTATAGTTGATCCTAGTCGTGGATTCGGAGCTCTCGCTGCACTTACGTCGGACAAAGAACGAAAAATCCAGATCGAATTTGGCGCTACTGCTGCTGAGCGGGCGGTGGATCAGGGCCACATCTGCGGGCCCCTTCAGTGCAGCATCCTCAGTTTGCAGAGCGACCATAGCCTGGAAGAAGGGCGGCGCATCGAGCTGACGGGCGGGACGGATGTCTTCCACCAGCTTTTCGAATGGCAGATCCTGATGCTCGTAGGCGGCGAGGGTCAAGACCCGCGCCTGCTCTAGCAGACTGCGAAACGAGAGCGACTCGCTGAGATCGAAGGGCAGGGCCAGCGTGTTGACGAAGAGTCCGGCAACCCCTTGGGTACCCGGATGGTGCCGCCCGGCGATCGGCGTGCCGAGGACGAGCTGCTTCTCGCCGCACCAGCGCCCGAGAAGCGCGGCGCTCGAGGCGCATAGGCCCATGAAGACTGTGGCGGAATGCTCTTGGCAGAAACGGGCGAGGGCGTCGCTGTGGCTCGTCCCCAGCATCCGCCTCTGCCGGCCCGCGCGTTCCGTCCGCGCAGCACCACGCGGCCGGTCGAGGGGCCATTCAGCGAGCGGCGGCTGACCGCTCAGCCGCTCGCGCCAGAACCCCAGCTGGCGCTTCAAGACCTCGCCCTGCAGCCACTCGCGCTGGGCTGCAGCGTAGGCCGCGTAGCCGAAGGGCGGCGAGGCGTCCGGGCGCAGTGTGCCGCTCCGGTGGGCACGATAGTCGGCTAGCACCTCCCGCGTCAGCAACCGCATAGTCCAGCCGTCCGAAACAATGTGGTGCAAGTTGATGAGGAGCAGAAAACGCTCCGCCTCGAGCCGTGCGAGCACTACGCGGGTCAGGGGATCTCCCTTCAAATCGAAGGGTCGCCGAGCTTCGAGCTCGAGCTGCCGGACCGCTTCTATCTCTCTACGCTCTTGCTCGGCTTCCTTCGACTGTCGACAAAGGCCGGTGAGGTCGAGCAGCGAAAAGACCACACTCTCCGAAGCCGGACGCTCGATCTGGCGAGGTTCGCCGTCCCGCTCGACAAACCTCGTGCGTAGAGCACCATGGCGTTCGACGGCTGAGTAGAGCGCTGCCGCGAGCGCGTCGAGGTGCAACGGTCCGCGCCACTCGAACAGGGTCGGCATGTTGTATGCGGCGCTTTGCGGAGCGAGTCGATGCAGGAACCACAGGCGCTCCTGGGCAAAGGACAGCAGCGCGGGCCCTGACGCCCGCTTTGACAGGTGTCTCGGATCGAGGGGTGGCAGGACGTCCTTGGCACGCAGCCGGACAGCCAGCCGCGCCGCGCTGGGGGTGGCGAAGAGCTCGGCCAGGGGCAGAGTTCGGCCGAGCCGGGCTCGCACCCTGGAGATCACCTGGGTGGCGAGCAGGGAGTGTCCGCCGAGGGCAAAGAAGTCCTCGTTTCGTCCCACCCGCTCCCGGCCCAAGACCTCGGCCATCGCCGCGCACAGCACGGCTTCAGTCGTGTTCTGAGGTACCTGCTCGGAATCTCCTGGACCAGACTGCTCAGCAAGCCGCTCGCGAACGTTTCGGCGGAGGGCCTGGTGGTCGATCTTGCCGCTGCTGGTAGTGGGCAGAGTCTCGAACGGAATGATAGTTCGCGGCACCATGTAGGCTGGCAAGGCAGCTTCGAGATGCGCCACCAGTCGCGCGGCGACCCTGGAATCGGGCGAAGACGATCCGGCGTTCATCATCGGGCAAGCGATCAGACTCGAGGTCCCCTCGTCCATCAGCACGACGGCTTCGCGCACTCCGTCCGCCCGGCGCAGCACGGCCTCGATCTCGCCAAGCTCGATGCGGAAACCGCGTAGCTTGATCTGGAAGTCCGAACGCCCGAGGACTTCGATCGTGCCGTCCACGAAATACCGCGCGCGATCCCCGCTCAAATAGAGCCGGGCACCAGGTGCTTCATTCCATGGATCGGGCACAAAGACCTGGGCGGTTTGGGCGGGACGTTGATGGTAGCCGCGCGCTAGCTGGACACCGCCGAGGTAGAGATCGCCGGGGACCCCGACCGGCAGGGGACGCAGCTGCCGGTCGAAGACGTGCAGGCGGCAGTTGGCAACCGGCCTTCCGATCGGAACGCTCAGGGGCAGCGACCGGCGCTCACCGTCGCGCCACCAGGAGACGTTGATCGCCGCCTCGGTTGGGCCATACATGTTGTGATACACCACATCGGGCAGCTGCTCGCGACAGCGCTCGAGGAGATCGAGCGACAGAGCCTCGCCACCGGTCTGTAGCCGGCGCAAAGAGTCGAGTCCACTGTGCGGCGGATCGAGGAAGACCTGCAGCATGGCGGGCGGAAAGTGGATAAAGCTGAGGCGATGGCGGCGGATCAGCTGAGCCAAGTAGTCGGGATCGCCCTGACCTCCGGGACGGGCTAGCACCAGCAGCGCACCAGCGAGGAGAGGTGCAAAGATCTCGTAGAGTGAGATGTCGAAGCTGAAGGAAGCTTTGTGCAGCCAGCGCTCTTCCGAGTCGCAGCCGAAGCCGTCTCGTGCCCAGAGCAGCCGGTTGACCACCGCGCGGTGACTGCAGACCACCCCCTTGGGGCGTCCGGTCGAGCCGGAGGTGTAGATCGTGTACGCGGCCTGATCGAGATAAATGGGATGGCGCGGCGTTGATCGGTCAGCGTTCGAGAATAGCCGATCGGCTCGGACGGTATGGCAGGCGACTCCCCCATCGTCGACGCTGTCTTGGGTCGCGCTATCGACCAGCAGGAGCGGTGGATTGTTGAGGCCGTCCTCGATCAGACTGTCCTCGATCAGCAGGCGACGCCGCGCAGCCGGCAGGTCTGGATCGATCGGCACGTAGGTGGCACCCGCCTCGAGGGTCGCGCACAGGGCGATCAGGCGCCAGATCGAACGCTCCATCAGCACCCCGATCCGCAGCTCGGCCCGCACTCCAGACGATCCCTCGGACCCCAAATTGAGGCTGCACAGGTGATCGGCCAGACCCTCGACCGCGTTCGCGAACGCACCGTAGGTCAGGTGCTCGT
This sequence comes from Acidobacteriota bacterium, assembly GCA_039030415.1. Lineage (GTDB taxonomy): Bacteria > Acidobacteriota > Thermoanaerobaculia > Multivoradales > J023 > JAAELT01. Next base: position 3,555 of record JBCCEE010000233.1, on the reverse strand, counting down.
CGCCCGAGAGGCCATCCAGGGCCAGGGCTACCGCGTCGGGACGGCGTTCGGTCGATTGCCGCAGCAGATCGGGCAAAGCGGCTGGATCGCAGTGGGTCGCCGTGTCGTTCCACTCGACCACGATCTGATGCCGCTCGCCCGCTGTCAGCAGGTCGAGCTCGGCCAGCGGACGATCCGGGGAGGCGAGGCTGGCGGCGAGCAGGGTGTGGAATTGCCGCCCGAGACGCTGGATTGTGGTGCGATCGAAGAGCGCGGTGCGATAGGCAAAGACGCCGCGCAGCCGATCGCCCCGAGGTTCGAGATGGAAGCTCAGATCGAAGCCCGTGCCCGACTCGGCAAAGCGAGTCATCCAGCGCAGTCCCGGCAAGTCGATACGGTCACGAGGTGTATTCTGAAAGGCGAAGAAAGCCTGGAAGAAGGGCGTTCGCCCTGGATCCTGAACGGGACGCAAGGCCTCCACCAGCTTTTCGAAGGGTATGTCCTGATAGTCGAAGGCGGCCAGGGTCCGCTGCCGTACGGCCAGAACGAGCTCGTGGAAATCTCGAGCCTGCTGCTGGTCGACGCGGACGATCAGCGTGTTGACGAAGAGCCCGACCAGGGCCTCGACCTCCGCTAGGCGCCGACCGGCGATCGGTGTGCCAACGCTGACGTCGGTCTGACCGCTGCGCCGTGCCAACAGCGCTTGAAAAGCGGCCAGGGTGACCATGAAAGGGGTGGCATCGTGCGCCTGCCCAAGGGCGTCGATGGCCTGCGAGATCTCGGCCGGCAGCTCGAAGGAAGCGTGTGCTCCTGCACCCGGATCTTCAAGGCCGCTCTCGTTGAAGACGCGGCGGCGGTCGAGCGGCCATTCGAGAGCCGGCGAAGGTGGATCGAGCTGGCTGCGCCAGAATTCGAGCTGGGCGTCCAGGATCTCCCCCTGCAGCCACTGGCGTTGCCATGCCGCGTAGTCGACGTAGCGCACCGGCGGTGGCGATGGCCTCCGCGCAGAGGCCCGGCTAGGCTGGCGAGCGTAAGCGCTATAGGCGGCCAGCAGGTCGCGCCGCAGAACGTTCATCGACCAACCGTCCGAAACGATGTGATGGACGTTGAGGAAGAATTCGTGCTCCCGCTCTGCGAGGCGGATCAGGAACGCCCGCCACAGTCCCGGACGATCGAGCTCGAAGCGCCTCCGGGCCTCGCAATCGGTGATCCGTTGGGCCTCGTGCAACCTAGCGACGGGGGTGATCGCGCTCAGGTCGACGCAGGGCAGCACGATCGATCGCGGGGCCGGCTCGACAATTTGAATCAGTTGATCGTCCCGCTGCTCGAAGCTGGTGCGCAGGACGTCCTGATTCGCCAGCAGCTCGCCAAACGCAGCTTCGAGGGCGGCACGGTCTAGCTCACCCTCGAGCTCACTGACCACCGGCATATTGTAGGCGGCACTGCTCTGCGCCAGCTGGTGCAAAAACCACATGCGCTCCTGGGCAAACGACGCGGGAAAGGGACCGGCATGAGTGAGCCGCTCGAGACGTGGCAAATGGGCTGTGCTCGCAAGACCTCGGAAGAACTCGAGTAGATCGGCCTTGCGCGCCAGCAGCGTGTCCCGGCGGTCCGCGGTCAACGTGCCCTCTGGCGCGCTGAAGCGCAACTGATCGCCCTCAGCCCACAGCTCGATGTCGAGACGGTGGAAGTAGTCCAGCAGCTCGGAGCAAGACAGCCCGATCAGCTCTTCGGTCGAGAGCTGTCGCAGCGGCACTGCTACTCGGGCATTTCTGTCGACCGATACCTGCACCGTCACAGTGCGCCGACCTCCCGGCCGGCCTCATTCGAGCGCTCGCGCCGCAGGCTGGCGGCGGCGCGCTGGGCTGCCTCGATCCCGAGGGCCAGGCGGGCGACGTTCGGCCCCTCGAAGAAGCTCGACAAGGATAGCTCGATACGATAGCTCTGGCGCACCCGTGAGAGCAGCTGGGTCACGTTCAGGGAGTTGCCTCCCAGCTCGAAAAAGGGATCGTGGATACCGATCTTCTCGCGTCCCAAAATCTCGGCAAAGAGAGTCGCAAGCTCTTCCTCGAGCTCGGTCCGCGGCGCTTCGTAGGGCACCCGATGCTCGATGCGTACGCCACCAGCTTCAGCCAAGGCCCGACGATCGATCTTGCCGTTCGGGGAGAGCGGCAGAGCGTCCAAGGCGATGAACTCCGAGGGCATCATGGTCTCGGGCAGGCGACTTTGAAGGTGCTTGCGCAGGGCGCGGATCTCGGGCAGATCCTCGTCGGCAACGACGTAAGCGACCAGGCGCTCGCCGTCCTCGGCGGTGACCGCCACCGCATCGACACCGGGATACTCTTCGAGAACCGCCTCGATCTCACCCAGCTCGATACGTACCCCGTGGAGCTTGATCTGGAAGTCGAGCCGCCCCAGGAAGTCGAGCTCACCGGTGGCCTGCCAGCGCGCTAGGTCACCGGTGCGGTACAGCCGGGCGCCGGGTTCAGGACTCCAGGCATCAGGCACAAAGCGCTCGGCGGTCAGACCAGGACGTCCGTGGTAGCCTCGCGCCAGGCCGGCGCCGCCGATCAACAACTCGCCGGACGCGCCGCGCGGCGCGATCTGGAGGAAAGGCGTCACGACATGGAGCGCTAGATTGTCGATCGGCGCTCCGATCGGAACCGACCCCTGCTCGTCGGTGCTACAGCGATGCCAGGTGACGTCGATTGCCGCCTCGGTCGGGCCATAGAGGTTGTCGAGCGCCACCCGCTCGGAATCAAACCGCTCGAAAAAGCGATCCACCAGCTCGGTCGGCAGAGCCTCACCGCTCGCGATCACCTGGCGCAGCTGGCGGCAGGGCTGATCCGCGTTCGGCTCGGCGAGAAACGCCCGCAGCATCGACGGCACGAAGTGGACCGTGCTGATCTCTTGACGATCCAGGATCTCTGCCAGATAAGCCGGTTCCTGATGGCCGCCCGGACGGGCCATGACCAGGCCCGCACCAGTCATGAAGGGCCAGACCAGCTCCCAGACCGAAACATCGAAGCTGATCGGTGTCTTCTGGAGCACCCGGTCCCCGACCTCGAGGGGATATCGGCGCTGCATCCAGGCGAGGCGGTTGGCGAGCGCGCCGTGGGTGTTGACCACGCCCTTGGGACGCCCGGTCGAGCCCGAAGTGTAGATCATGTAAGCGGCCTGCTGACGTGCCGGCAGCTCGTCTTCGAGGTGGTCTGGCTGGGCATCGAGGACCGTCCACTCGCTATCGATCGCCAGGGTTGCCACCGAGACCGCTTGCGAGATGCGAGACGCAAAGGCAGGCTGGGTGAGGATCAACGATAGATCCGCATCCTCGGCCATGAAGCGTAGGCGATCTTCCGGATAGGACACATCGAGAGGTACAAAGGTGGCGCCGGCGCGCAGGGTGGCAAAAACCGCGACGATAAGCTCTAGGGAGCGCTCGATAGCCAGCCCGACCCGCTGCTCCCCCGCACTCGGGTCGATGCCGCGCGCCGCCAGCAGGTGGGCGAGCTGGGCCGAGCGCCGACCCAAATCGGCGTAAGTCAGATCACGCGGTGAACCGTCCGCAGCCTCGAT
>JBCCEE010000232.1:0-12731 GCA_039030415.1 Acidobacteriota bacterium | reverse complement strand
GAGACGGCACGGCTGGAGACGGCACGGCGGGAGACGGCACGGCTGGAGACGAGGAAGGGGCTGCCGCGCCAGAAGCCGCCCCCTCCGAGACGGCTGAGCACTCCGCAGCGGCCGACTCCGACGCGCATCACCACGCGCACGGCGCCGACGGGTCCTCATGAGCGCTGAGCAAACGGCGCCGCGGCCGACGATGCGCCAGAGCATCGTTCAAGCTCTGGCCTCGTGGCGAACAACCTCGGTTTCGCTGCTTTCGTTCGCGTCCGGCCTGCCGCTCGGGCTGGTGTGGATCGCGATTCCCGACTGGATGCGCAGCATCGACGTCGATATTCGTATCGTCGGGCTGTTCACGCTGGCGCAGGCGCCCTGGACCTTCAAACTGATCTGGGCGCCGCTGATGGATCGCTATGCGCCACCGCTGCTCGGCCGGCGCCGCGGCTGGACGCTCATCGCTCAGATCTTGCTCAGCGTGCTGATCCTGGCCTTGGCTGGCGTGGGCGGCCACCCGGATACCCCCTGGGTGGTAGCCGCCCTGGCGCTGGCGATCGCCTTTGCTTCGGCCAGCCAGGATATCGCCATCGACGCCTATGCCGTCGAGGTGCTAGAGAAGGACGAGCAGGGCGCGGTCGTCGGAGCTCGCATCGCAGCCTATCGCGCCGCCATGTACGTTGCCGGTGGGCTCAGCATCACCCTGGCGGGAGCGACCTCGTGGCCGCTGACCAACGCGCTGCTGGCCGCGATCTTCCTGCCGATGATGATCGTGACCTGGAAGGCTCCACCGCCGCCCGAGGATTCGATCAAACCCAAATCCCTGCGCGACGCGGTGTGGAAGCCGTTTCTCGAGTTTCTCGCCCGCCATCGCGCGCTCGAGATCCTGGCGTTCGTCTTCCTCTACAAGATTGCCGACAACCTGGCCGACGGCCTGCTGCGACCGTTCCTCTTCGACATGGGGTACTCGTCCTTCGATCGCGGCTTCTCCCTCGCCACCATCGGCCTCGTGGGCATCGTCGGCGGAACGTTCATCGGCGGGCTGTGGACCAACGTCATCGGCTTGGGCAATGCGCTCTGGCTGTTCGGCTTTCTGCAGATCTTCTCCAACATCGGCTACGTCTTCGTCGCCCGCGCCGAGACCAACCAGCTGCTGATGTACGGTGCCCTGAGCTTCGAGAAGTTCACCACCGGGCTCGGCACCGGCGCCTTCTCCGTGCTGCTGCTGCGCATGACCCACAAGCGCTTCTCGGCCACGCAGTACGCTCTGTTCTCGAGCCTGTTCAGCCTGCCGCGGATCGTCTCGGGTCCGATCGCCGGCTTCACCGTCGACGCGGTCGGTTGGGAGATCTTCTTCTGGGGCACCATCGTCGCCGGCATTCCCGGCCTGCTCATGCTGCAGCGCTTCTCACCGGTCGGAACTCGCGAGCCCGAGTTCACGGTCGAGGCCCCGACGTCGCTCGAGCGGCTGTCGAAGGCCGCGCTGACGGCACGCGGCATCCTTGGCGGCCTGGTGGGCTTCGCCTTCGCCGCCGCGATCTCAGCCCTGCTCTCGGCCCTCAAAGCGACGCGCGGCGACGAAGGCGTCTTCGACTACGGCGCCGCACTCGGCGCCCTGCTCGAGCCCTCCGGCATCACCGGCTGGCTGAGCCTGCTGGGCCTGCTGATCTTCGGCTGCGTCATCGGCCTGGCTACCGCCGCGGTCGTCGCCGCCCGCCACGGGGCTGCTCAGGTCTTCGATGAAACTTAGCCTCGACGAATCTTAGCTCTACACTGCCACGGCAGCGAGGCCATCGCCGCCCGCGACCGTCATTCGCTCGGCTGCTGGCGGAGCTCCCACAGCCGACCGGGACTGAGCGGAATCTCACGGATCTCGAAGGCCGGGTCGCCCAACGCGTCTTCGACCGCTTGAGCGAACAGCGGCCCCACCGGAATCGCTCCGGCCTCCCCCGCCCCTTTGACCCCCAAAGGATTCAGCGGCGATTCGGTGACCTGATGGCCGGTCTCGATGCGCGGTACGTCGAGGGAAGTCGGCAGCAGATAGTCCATGAACGAGGCGTTGAGCAGCTGGCCATCGTCATCGAAATGCAGCTGCTCGTAGAAGGCGTTGCCGATGCCCTGGGCTACGCCGCCGTGAATCTGACCGTCGAGGATCAGGGGATTGATCACCGTGCCGCAATCGTGCACCACCACATAGCGCTTGATCTCGACCCCCATGGTCTCGGGATCGACCTCGACGATCATGGCGTGCACGCCCGACGCCGTCGCGCCGCGCTCGGGCCCGAAGTAGTCGGTCGCTTCCAGGCCAGGCTCAGTGCCAGGCTTGACGGCCCCTCGCATGGGGTTGGCGCGTACCGCCAGCTCGCCGAGCTGAATCGCCTTGCCGGGGACCCCGCGCACGCGGACCTCGCCGTCGGCCAGCTCGAGATCCTCCTCGGCGACCTCGAGCTCCTCGCTCGCCAGCCGCAGGATCTTGCGCCGCACGCCGACGGCGGCGGCGTGGATGGCGTTGCCGGCCACCACCGCGCCCCGGCTGGCGAAGGTACCGGCCCCCCAGTGGAACTGGTCGGTGTCGCCGGTCACCACTTCGATGTTGCGAATGTCGACGCCAACCTGATCGGCGACCACCTGCGCGAACGACGTCATATGCCCCTGGCCCTGGGTGCCGACGCCGGTCGCGACGCTCACCTTGCCGCTGGCCTGCACCTGCACCCGCGCTCCCTCGTAGGGCCCGATACCCGTGCCCTCGACATAGGCCGCCAGGCCGACGCCTACGGTCTTGCCCTCGGCGCGCAGACGCGGCTGCTCTCGCTCGAGGAACTCGCGATAGCCAATCTTCTCGAGCGCCTCGTCGAGCACCGGCTCGTAGTTGCCGCTGTCGTAGACCAGCGGAGCGAAGTCCTGGAAAATGATCTCGTGATCGTAGGGGAACGCGTCGGGCGGGATGAAATTGCGCCGCCGGATCTCGGCCCGGTCCAGCCCCAGCTCACGCGCCGCGAAGTCCAGGAGACGCTCGATCACGAAGACTCCGTGCTGGCGGCCGGCTCCGCGGTAGGGCGTCACGATCGGCTTGTTGGTGAAGACAGCGCGAAACTCCGAGTAGTAGTTCGGGACTCGGTAAGGGCCGAGCAGCGTGCACTGGCTGTTGATCGGCACCGTCAAGCCATAGGGATTGTAGGCGCCGTTGTCGTGCAGGAAGACGTCGCGCACGCCGAGAATCTGCCCGTCTCGGGTGAGGGCGATCTCCGAGTCGTGGACCTGGCCACGCTCCTGGGTGGTGGCGAAGAAGTTCTCTTCGCGATCCTCGATCCACTTGATCGGGCGCCCGAGCCGCATCGACAGCCACGGGATCACGACCTCTTCGGGGTAAAACATCATGATCTTGGGGCCGAAGCCGCCACCGAGGAACGGCGCGATGACCCGCACCTGGTTCTCCGACAGCCCGAGCATGCCCGCCAGGCCGTTGCGGATGGGAATCGGCGCCTGCGTCGTGTCCCACACGGTCAACCGCTGAGCCCGTTGATCCCAGTCGGCCACGACGCCGCGGTTCTCCATCGCCGCTGCCGTCCCACGATCGTAGCGGAGGCGGCGATCGAGCACGAGGTCGGCGCGCTCACGCGCCGCGGCATAGTCGCCCCGCTCCTGGATCACGTGGGCCGCCACGTTGGCCGAGACGTCGTCGTGCACCCGCGGAGCGCCGCCCGCCACCGCTTTCTCGAGATCGACCACCGCATCGAGCGGCTCGTAGTCGACCCACACGTCTTCCGCGGCATCTTCCGCCAGGTAGCGGCTCTCGGCTACGACGACCGCCACCGCCTCTCGCATGTGGCGTACCTTGTCCTTGGCCAGCGGAACCTGGGTGCGCTGGCGGAACTCACAGCGATCGATCGTCGGCGGTGGCGGCACCAGCAGGGGACCGGGCTGCCAGTAGTCCCCGAGGTCCTCGGCAGTGAGCACCGCCACGACGCCTTCACGGGCCAACGCGGCCGAGGTGTCGATCGATGTGATGCGAGCGTGCGCATGGGGGCTGCGGACAAAGGCGACATGGCCCGTGCCGGGAAGATTGACATCATCCACGAACAGAGCTTGCCCCGTCAGCAGGCGTGGATCCTCGTTGCGGCGCAGACGCTGGCCAAAAGCTCGCGTTGACATCTGGCTCTCTCCTCCAACTCGTCGACGATGGGTGACCCAGTTTATCTGGATCCTGTCGAGCCTGCCTGCTGAACCTTCCATCTCGACACTTGGCGTAGAAGCCTACCTGCCGATTCCACCCGATGAAGCCGGCCGCCCCGCTGGCCGGAGCTCATCCAACCCTTTGATTCCGAGAGCTTTGCCCCGCTCGAGCTGCTGCCGGCACAAGCGGAAATCTTGTGGAAAACCATCTGGGTTCTCCTCTCCAATAGTTATTTCTACCTCCAGAGCAATTGTCTCATGTTGCGCCGCCATCACCGCAAGGCTCCTGTTATCAGCCGTTTAGGCCAAATAGCCGAGAATCTATGAACGACATCCCGCGAGTACGCAGCAGTTTTCCACAGACCGAGAGCGCGGACCGTGCTAGATCGCGTCCGAGAGCGATCACTAGGCGGTCACGCCGGGTGGGCAGGGATTCTCGGTGGCCGCTGCACGCCATCAACAAGTGGTTCTGAAAAGCCTGTGGAAAAGTGGCAGGAAAACTCGCTTCAAGCCTGAATTCATCGCGCCAAATGCACTTTGCACAATAAATTGTGCATTAATCTTCAAGTCATTATTTATCAATGATTTAGGAAACTCCGCGACTGAGAGTTTCGAGCCGGCTCTGCAAGATTGCCACCGTTTTCCACAGCAAATTCTTCATGCGCTACTTTAAGAAATTCATAAGCCTCGGCAGATGTACATTTAGACCCTGCGGCGGCAGGCAAAAAGCCTAGATTCGAACGGTCATGACCCGGCACATGCGAGACCAAGCCCAAGCCCAGACCTAGGTCTCTCAGCAGCGGGCGAGAGCTTCGCGCAGGTCTACGACTCTCACGGGTTTGCTCACGTAGTCGTCCATTCCGGCGGCCAGGCAGCGCTCACGATCCCCCCGAATGGCGTTCGCCGTCAACGCGATGAGCCGCGGCCTCTCGGCTTCAGGCCAGGAGCTGCAGATACGCCGCGCGGTCTCCAGGCCGTCCAGCTCGGGCATCTGCACGTCGAGCAGCACGGCGTCATAGGTTTTCTCCTCCAGCGCGGCCAGCGCTTCGAGCCCATTGTCCGCAACGTCGGCGCGACAGCCCAGGCGTTGCAGTATGCGAAGCGTCACCACCTGATTGACCGGGTCGTCTTCGGCCAGCAGGATCTCGAGCGGTTTCTCTTGCGGCAAGGGAGTCAAACCCGACAGGCGACGGCGCGTGCGAACCATCTGTGACGGCGTGCCAAAGATCGCGACGAGCAGCTTCAGCAGCTCGCGGGCACGAATCGGCAGTACCAGGCGCCCTGTCGGCAACAGAGCCGACTCGAGCTCCGAATCTTGCCCCGTCTCGACCTTTCGAACCGCAATCCACGGGATCTGCCGCCGCTGTAGCTCCGGGAGCACCGCCCGCTTCAGCCACTGGCCTCCGTCACCGCCCCAATCGCCGAGGATAGCCACGTCGATCGTCCCGTCGCCCTGCAGTCTTGCCAGCGCTTGCTCCGGCGAATCCGCTAGCTGGGTCGCCATGCCCCAGGTGGCGAGCTGTTCGAGCAGCACGCGCTGGGTGAACAGCCCCTGCTCGAGCACCAGGGCACCACGTCCCTGGATCTCCGCGGGCATCGTCTCCGCTTCGAAGCTCGAGTGCGTCGAGGCTGCGGCCAGGGGGAGGACACAGCGGAACACCGAGCCTCGGCCCACTTCGCTCTCGACCGTCAGAGTGCCCTGCATGAGCTCACACAGGCGCCGGCTGATCGCCAGCCCCAATCCGGCGCCACCGTGCCGACGGGTATTGGACACATCGACCTGGCTGAACACATCGAACAGTCGACCCTGCTGATCCTGCGGTATCCCGATCCCGGTATCGGTGACCGTGAAGACGATCGATCCAGGATCCGGAGCTTTGGTCGACGCGGCCCCGGGGGCCGTCGCCCCGGAGGCCGTCGCCTCGAGCAGCACACCGCCGCGATCCGTGAACTTGACGGCGTTGCTCAGCAGATTGATCAGAATCTGCCGCACTCGCAGCGCATCGCCGAGAAGCTCCGTCGAGAGCCTGCGGTCTACCGAGTAGGCCAGGTCGAGCCCCTTCTCGGCGGCTCGCGAGGCCACGATTCCGGCCGAGTCTTCGATGATCTCGAGCAGCCGAAACGGCCGCTCCTCCAGGCTGAGCTTGCCCGCCTCGATCTTCGAAAAATCGAGGATGTCATCGACCAGCGCCAGCACCGCATCGCCACTCGAGCGAGCAAGGCTGGCATATTCCTGCTGCTCCGGCGTCAGCGGCGTGTCGAGCAGCAGGTCCGCCACGCCGATGACCCCGTTGAGCGGCGTCCGAATCTCGTGGCTCATATTCGCCAGGAACTGCGATTTGGCCTTGCCGGCCTCGATCAGCTGACGCGTGCGGTCTTCGACCCTTGCTTCGAGATCTTCCTGCAGCCTCTCGAGCTCGACGTGCGTGCGCAGAAATTGATTCGCCAGCGACGCGGCCAAGGCCAGAACCAAGCAGGCGAAACCGGCTGCGGTCCACCGCGAGCCGTCGATAAGCCCACGGTCCACCGCGATGTCGTGCAGGAAGACCGCGACGGCCAGGGTCACTCCCAGGGCCAGAATCCGAGCTTCTGGGTTGCGCTGCCAGGCCTGGCGAAACACGGTCCACAGGCTGTAGGCGACCATCACCACCAGCGTCGCTTCCCAGAACGGCAATACCCGAATGTTGAGCGCCAGTCCCGGCGTCAACGACACCGCGAGCGCCGCCGCCAGGTTCAATCCCTGGTAGACGCGAAGCCCGCGACCGATCTCGAGCCCCAGCAGCGGCCACATCAGCTGGATGAATACCGCCACCTGCGTGAAGAGCAGAAAGTACTCGACCTCCTTGAGCAGTACGAAGTTGTCACTGAGCTGGTACTTCCATTGGGTGAGCAGGATCGAGTAGCCGCCGAACGTCAGCGCGCAGGCTCCGAACCAGAGGTATCCCTGGAGCTTCGGTCGCCGCCGGAACAGCTCGAGATGAAACAGCCCGAGAATCAGGAACAGGCCGGCGAGGAAGACGCGCAACCGCTCCGAGCGCAGCTCACGACGCGCCAATTCTTCGATCGGCCCCAGGAGAAAGGGTCCGGCGTGGGGACCGTCGATGTCGCCAATCGTTGCTGGAGCCTTCCAAACCCGCAGCGCGATCACCAGGCGACCGTCGGGCTCGATGGCGCTCACCGGAATCGCGTAGGTTCCGTGACGGTCGTAGTCCATGCGGGGATTCGGGGGCAGCGCGCCGACTCCCCCCAACCGTTGCCCACCGGCGAAAATCTCGTAGGCGCTGTCGACTTTGCCGAGGGTCACCCCCAGTCTCAGATCTGCTAGCTGCTCGAGCGTCAGCTGGCGGCCTCCCGAGCTCAGCCGAAGCTTGCGGCGGTACCAGGCCATTCCGACGTCATCGCTGCCCAAGAGGCCGGTCGGTATGGTGACCTCGGACCAGCCCGACTCGTCGAGAGCCGTTGCCGCCCAGGATAGATCGTCGCCGGATCGAGTCTTCCAGATACCCGTCAGCTCGACCGGCCCGCTCTCGAGTCGATCCACGCGCACCAGCTGCTCTGCCCGTGACTCGCCTACCGTCAGGAGGCCAGCCAGAAGAGCCGCGACGAGAGCCACGATCCCAAGGCGATGCCTTGGCGATCTCGCCGGGGGCATCAGCATTGGGCACCAACCGGGCTGGGCAGCTCCGTCCTTCACGGGTCAGCGTTCACGAAAACATGACGGGGAAGTACCATGACGACCGCCCCTCTCGAGCGATCGCGGTCCGGAGCAGCGTCGCTTCGGATGAAGACTTATGTTAGCCGCAAGCGCGCGGCCCGTCGCTGATTCGGAGTTTTCTCGAGCTCAGCGCGCTGGCGAGTCAGAAGATTCTGACTCAAATCGTTCAATTCTTACCTCTAACAGCGCGATCTCCGCGGATTCGACGAGAGATCAACAGAGAGCGCGGATAACCCTGTGGAAAACTGGGTGGAAAAGAGCCTCAGAGGCTGAAACTCAAGGGGCTCGAGCAGATTGCACAAGAAAATGTGCATTAATTTCTAAATCATTGATATGAAATGCTTTAGCACCAGCCCTACACACCACTCTCGACACCCGTAGCGCATTCGGGCAGGAGTTTTCCACAGAAAAACCTCATGCGCTACTTTAGGGGTTGGGTAAAGCTCATGAATATCGAGACTTAGCGTCCCCAAGACCAGTCACAAAGCTAAATTGAAGTTACGACGCCACACTACGAGGCAACGCCACCAAGCTTGGATCCCCTGGCGGGCTTCAAATCACGCCAGCCCCTTCGAGGACCGTTTGAAAGTTTCGCCAGGCCCGGCCGCGATGCGCCAGCGCATCCTTGACCTTGGGATCGAGCTCGGCACAGGTCAGCTGCTGGCCCGCGGGCACGAAGACCGGATCCCAGCCAAAGCCACCCGAGCCACGCGGGCGCTCGACTAGCTGCCCCTGCGTCTCGCCTTCGGCGATCAAGACCACGTCACCGTCTCGGTACAGCAAGGCGCATTGAGCGACTGCTCTGGGATCTCCCAGCGCATGCACGGTGCGGGCGATCCCCACCGGGCCGATCGCCTCCAGCATCCATTTGACCAGCGGGCCGGGGAACCCGCCCATCGCCGGCAGCGCCAGCCCGGTCTCCTCCACGACCACCGGTCGCTGCAAGCGTTGCCACGCTTCATCGCCTTTGGCGCGCAGTACCTCCAGCAGGTCCAGAGACTGAATCTCCGGCAGGTCGAGTGGCTCGCAGCGCAGCGGACGCCCGACAACGCGCTCAGCCTCGAGCAGCTTGTTGGGGTTGCCCGTCACCAGGGTGAACGGCGGCTCTGGGCTCATGTCGATGAAACTTCGCGGACGACGCGGTGCGCGACAATGGGTCGACTCAGGCCCTTGAGCGTAACCTCACCGAGGCTCTCGGTGGCGATGCGCCCGGCGAGCTCTTGGCACGTCGTGTCACCCAGGACGATGTCGCCGGGCTGTGCGACCTTCTCTTCGAGCCGAGCCGCGACGTTGACCGTGTTGCCCAGCACCGTGTAGTCGACGCGCTTCTTGGAGCCGATGTCACCGACCACCACCGGCCCGGTGTTGATCCCGATGCGCGACGCGATCCGCCGCTGCCCCTGGCGCTCGCGCTCGGCATTCCAGGAGTCTAGCCCAGCACTGAACGTCACCGCCGCCTGCACCGCACGGTAGGCATGATCCGGCTGACTCATCGGCGCTCCGAAGAAAGCCATGACGCAGTCACCGATGAACTTGTCCAAGGTGCCTCCCTGGCTGAAGATGGCGTCCACGGCCAGGGTGAAATACCCCTCCATCAGCTCGGCGACCTCTCGCGGCCTGGCTTTCTCGGAGTAGGCGGTGAAGCCCACGATGTCGGCGAAGAGCACCGAAACCTCAGCTTGCTTGAGGCCATGGACGGCCTCGTCTCCCGCTGCCGCCGTGCCCTCCTGCATGACCTCTTCGATGACCGCCGGTGAGTGGTAGCGCTCCAGGCGCCCGCGTACCTGGCGCTGGAACTCCGCCTCGCGGGCGTTGCGATTGCGCTCGATCGCTACCGCGCAGTAGTTCGACAGGGCGGCCAGCAGATCGACGTCGGGCTCTTTGAAGCTGCCCGCGTGATGCGGCGTATCCACCTGCATCACGCCGATGATCTTCTCCCCCGACCACAGCGGCGCGCACATCGCCGCCCGGATCTGGTGGATGCGGACCGACTCGGTGCCGGCCAGCCGCTGATCGGACAGCGCGTCATAGGTCAAGAGGGCGACGCGCTCCTTGATCACCGACTCGAGCATGGTCTTCGAGATCGGCACCTCACTCTCCGGCCGCAGCTCGACTTGATCGTTGATCCGCACCACCTCGCACTCGAGCTCGCCACTCGCTTCGTCGCGCAGCAGGATGAAACCGCGATCGACCGGCAGCGCTTCGAACGTGATCTCCAGAACGTGCTCGAGGATCTTGTCGTCGGCTTCGGTGGTGATCAGCAACCGCGCGAGCCGGGTCAAGAATCCGAAGATCTTGCTGCTGTAGGCCTCGTCCAGCGCTTCTCGCTTGCTCTTGCGGACCGCCGAGGAGTGCCCTTCCCCCGACTCCAGACCGTAATCGACCGAGAGATCCGAGATCGATCGGATGATCGTCGCGTTGGAGATCGCAGACTCACCGCTCAGCGGCGGGGGTTTGACCGTCTCGAGACCGGGAGCACCCGCCATATGGGCGCCGGACGCCGGAGCGCCGGCCATCGGGGCGCCGGCCATTGGGCCGCCAGCCGCCGGGGCGCCAGCCGCCGGGGCGCCGGACGCCGGGACGTATCGCGGAGTCGGACCGAGCGCCGCCTGAACCTGCTGCTTGATATCCGGAGGGATCGCCGTATCCAGCTCGGTTTCCGCCAGCTCGTCGATCACCGAGACTTTGCTCTCGACCAGCAGCTCGAAGACTCCGATCTTGAGCCGGTCGTGAGGCTGCACCAAGGCACGCTGGATGTTGGCTCCGTTGACCTGTACGCCGTTGGTGCTCTTCAGATCATAGAGCACCCAGCCCTCGGCTTCGTGCCGCAGGGCCGCATGCCGGCGCGAGACCGAGTAGTCCGGCAGCACCACTTCGTTGTCGCCGCTGCGGCCGAAGCGGATCTCGCTGCCCGACAGCGGTACGAGCTTGTCTTCGCCGTCGACGCTGAACCTGAGCTGTAGCATGCCAACCCCCGCCACCTGAGCTGGCCTCAACCGGGTGACGGGAGAGGATCCCGCTCCAAGGGCATCGTCATGCAGCGGGGGCCACCTCGAGCCCGCGACAGCTCGTTGTCGATCAGGGTGATGACGGTGGGGCCGTGACCGTGGGCACTCTCACGCCCGGCGATAATGTCGCCGGCCGCCACCACCCGCCAGCCGCGGCGCGCCAGCTCTTCGGTCGTTCGCCGGTTGCGCCGGTAGGTCACGATCACCCCGGGCGCCAGGGCAAAGGCGTTGGCCCCATCGGTCCACTGCTCGCGCTGCTGATCGATCAGACGTCGCGAGCCGCCACAGGGCACCAGCTCGACGTCGATACCCACCGCCGACAGGGCACTGCGCAGCCCGTCGCAGAGCGTGTAGGACAGCTCGCGGGCGCCGAGGTCGATGCGGTAGACGTCGCCGGCTTCCGTGCCGCCGGGGGGGATGACCGGCAGATACGCCAGGCAGAGTCCATGATCGATGAAGGTCAGCACGGTGTCGAGATGCATGTACGACCGACGGGCCGGCAGCTCGACGACCAGCATGTGGCGAAATGACGTCTCGCGCTGCCGCAGGCAGCGCGCCAGCGTCTCGACCCCCCGTCGGTTGGTGCGCTCCGAGAGCCCGACCAGCAGCACCTCGGGGCTCGGCACCAAGACATCGCCGCCTTCCAGATACGGCGTCCGCGGGCCGTCGCCGACGCCTTCAGCGCGGACATCGATCAGCTCGTTGACATCGGAAAGCGCCGGGTGGCTCTCGAACACGGTTTGCGCCAGCAGCGGTTCGCGATCCCGCGCGCGGGTCGCCATCGAAGAGATCACCACCCGGTCGCCGAGCACCACCTGGGGATCGCGCTGGAAGAAGTAGTTGGGAATCGGCGTCCAGTCATAGAACCGTTCGGCGTTCTCATCGCCCGCCAGAGCCCCGGTCACCAGGCTGCTCGCCAGCGCCGGAGCTGCGAGCTCAGCCAGGTGCCGCCTCTGCTCATCGCTCGCCCCACGCTGTTGCAGGCGCTCCAGCAGCCGCTCGCGCACCGCCTCCTCCCCCAGCACCTGCACCAACAGCTCCTGCGGATCGAACGTCTCGACGCCCGCGGCCTCCAGCAAGCTGCGGAACGCATCGTGCTCTTGACGGGCACCTTCACCGTAGAGGATGTCGTCGAACAGCAGACGCTCCATCATCGACGGCACCATCCAATCGATCTCTTGCCCGGGGCGATGGATCAGCACCCGGCGCAGACGGCCGATCTCGGATGTCACGTTGAAAGCCATGGATTGCTCGATATTGTAGCATTGAACCACAATGAACAATTCCCAAGCCTCCCAGGCTGCGGCGCTCAGCGAGTCGCCACAGAATCCCCTATACGATCGCTACGCGTCGCGACAGATGGCGCGTATCTTCTCGGCCAAGAATCGCTTCGGCAACTGGCGCAAGATGTGGATCGCGCTCGCCGAATGTCAGCGAGAGCTTGGCCTCGAGATTACTGACGAGCAGATCGCCGACCTCAAGAAGGTCGAGACACACATCGACCTCGAACGCGTCGCCGAGCTCGAAGCCAGCACCCGCCACGACGTCGTGGCCCACCTGCGTCACTTCGCGGAGCTGGCGGGGCCGGCCGGCGGCATCCTCCATCTTGGCGCCACCAGCGCCTTCATCACCGACAACACCGACGTCTTGCTGACCCGCGAAGCGCTGACGCTGATCCGCCAGCGCCTGGCCGCCGTCATCGCCAATCTGGCGCGGTTCGCCGAGCGCACCCAGGCGATTCCAGCGCTCGCCTACACCCACTTCCAGCCGGCTCAGCTCACCACCGTCGGCAAGCGCGCCTGCCTGTGGATCCAGGACTTCGTCGAAGACCTGCACGAGATCGAGCACCG
>JBCCEE010000231.1:0-12786 GCA_039030415.1 Acidobacteriota bacterium | reverse complement strand
GGCCCCGTGCCGCTGGCGCTGCTCGCCGACACCGAATGCGAAGATTTAGAGACCGCGCTCGCCACCAACCTGGTCGGCCCCTTCCGGCTGACCAAAGCGCTGCTCGGAGCGCTCACCGCCGCGGCTCGCGAGGGCCGCCCAGCCCAGGTGGTCCACATCACTAGCGACGCCGCCGTCACGCCTTATCCGACCTGGGGTGCCTACGGCGCGAGCAAGGCCGCATTGGCTCACCTCGGCCGGATCTGGAACGAGGAGCTGCGGTCCCACGGCGTCCGGGTGCTCGACATCGATCCCGGCGATATGGACACACCACTGCACGCCCTGGCCGTCCCGGACGCCGACCCGACCACCCTCAAACGACCCAGTACGTCCGCCGCCGAAGTCATCGACCTGATAACGCTGGGAGGCCATCATGGCGGCACCGAGGAAGACAATGCCAAGGGCGACAGCGAGGAGGCAGCAGCATGACTCCCGCCACCTTACCGATCCAACGCCCCGCCCAGGCTCGTCTGCTGGTTCTCGACGCCGAGGGTGCGATCCGGCACTCCGAGCGCTCCCGACTCGTCGACGTGCTGAGGCCCGGCGACCTGGTCGTGGCCAACGACGCCGCCACCCTGCCGGGCAGCCTATTCGGTCACCGTGAGCGCAGCGGCCAGGAGCGCAGCGGCCAGGAGCGCAGCGGCCAGGATCTCGAGATTCGACTCGCCGGGAGGAGGTCTCTGGACTTCGACGACACGCGCGCTTTCACCGCTCTGGCGCTCGGCGCAGGGGATCACCGCACCCCGACCGAGCATCGTCCCGAGCCGCCCGAGCTGAGCCCAGGCGATCGGCTGATCCTCGGGCCGTTGCGCGCCACGGTGGAACAACTCCTCGGGCATCCCCGCTGGCTGACGCTCGCTTTCGAAGGCGACCAGGACGAGGTCTGGGCGGGCATCGCCAGCCACGGTCGCCCCATCCAGTACGCCCACGTTCCGGAGAGACTGGCGCTGTGGGACGTTTGGACGCGCGTCGCTGCCATGCCGGTCGCCTTCGAGCCACCGTCAGCGGGCTTCGTCCTCGACTGGCAGCTGCTGGCGAGTCTGCAGAAACACCGGATCGATTTCGCTACCCTCACCCATGCCGCCGGCATCTCGTCGACGGGGGATCCGGAGCTCGACCGCCGTCTACCGATCGACGAGCCCTACCGGATTCCACAGGCCACGGTGGACGCGATCGCCCGGGCCCGGGCCGGCGGCGGACGCGTCGTCGCCCTGGGCACGACCGTCGCCCGCGCTCTCGAGCACGCCGCGACGCTCGGCGAGCTGCGAGCCGGAAACGGCGTCGCCACTCAGCGCATCGGCGCCGACAGTGAGCTGCGGCTCGTCGACGTCTTGCTCAGCGGCGTACACGAGCCTGGCGAGAGCCATTACGAGCTGCTGCGTGCCTTCGCCGCTCGCGCGACCCTCGAACGCATGAGCGCCGAGCTCGAGGCCAACGACTACCGCAACCACGAGTTTGGTGATTCGGTCCTGATCGAGCGACAGCCGAAGCAGCTCGCCGCTGATTCGACTGCCGCATCGCCCCGGGCGCTTGGTTGGGGCTCCAAGCTGCTGCAGCTTCTCGCCAAAGGCCAGGTCGCTCGGCTGTGAGATTGCGCCAGCAAACCCATGCGAGAGCTCGTTCAAACCTTCTCGTCGTTTCTGCCGTCTTAAGGAGGGTAGGCCCAAATTCAACTGGCGGAGCCCTTCCGCTGTTACGACAGGAGACGACCCATGATGCAACGAGCTCTCGCAATCTTCGCCCTCGGCCTTCTGATCACCACCGCCGCGGATGCCAAGTCCTCGGTCAACAAGTCGGTCCGCGTGGCGGCGGGCGAAATCCTCGACGAATCGGTCAGCAGCGTCAACGGTAGCGTCGACATCGGTTCTGGCGCCGAGATCGGCGGTAGCGCCAAGTCGGTCAACGGCAGCGTCGATGTGGGTGATGACGCTCGGACCCGCTCCGTATCGTCGGTCAATGGCAGCGTCGATGTCGGCGACCGCGTCAGCGTCGACGGTGACGTCACCACCGTCAACGGGTCACTGCGCGTCGGCCGGGAATCCACCGTCGCCGGTAGCGTCGAAACCGTCAACGGTCGCATCGATCTGCGCGGCGCCATGGTCGAGCGCGACCTGCGGACTAAGAACGGCGGCATCGTGCTCGACGAAGGCGCGGTGGTACAAGGCGACATCCTCGTCGAATCGTCGCGCAATCGGAACCGCTGGAACAAAGAGCCGCTAGAGATCAAGCTGCGCGGCGGCTCCAGCGTCGAGGGCGACATTCGGGTCGACGAAGACCGCAGCCGCAAAGTGCTGGTGATCCTCAGCGAGGGCTCCGAGGTGCGCGGCCAGATCGAAGGCGCCGAAGTGATTCGCCGCTGAGCCCCACTACGGGGCTTCGGGCGATACGCACCCCAGCGTCTCGCCGAGCCCGGGCGCAGCACAGAAGACCACCAGCCTCGGACGATCGAGATAGACTTGGGGAATAGCCTTATCTGCTCGCCCCCAACAGAGGAACATCATGCATTCCAAGAAGTCTCTCGGTCTCGTTCTCGTCTTACTGGCTGCTCTCGTCATGATGGGCTGCCCCGGCAGCTCGCCTTCGGGCACCGACCAGACGGCAGAAACGCCCTCTGAAGCGACCGCCACCGCCGAAGCCAAGCCCAAGTTCACGGTCGCCTGGTCGATCTACGTCGGCTGGATGCCATGGGACTACGCCCAGAGCTCCGGCATCCTCGACAAATGGGCCGACAAGTACGGCATCGAGATCGACTTGGTGCGGATGGACTACATCCCTTCAGTCGAAGCGTACGTGGCCAAACAGGTCGACGCCTGCGTGATGACCAACATGGAGGCGCTGAACATGCCCGCCGCCTCGGGGATCGACTCGACCGCCCTGATCCTCGGCGACTACTCGAACGGCAACGATGCCGTGCTCACCCGCGGCATCAAAGACGTCAAGGGCCTCAAAGGTAAGACGGTGAGTCTGGTCGAGCTGTCGGTCTCCCACTACTTGCTGGCGCGAGCGCTCGAGAACAACGGCCTGTCCGAGGCCGACGTCACCCTGCAGAACACTTCGGACTCGGACATCGGCCCCCTGTTCCTGGCCGATACGGCCCAGGAAGCGGTCGTGACCTGGAATCCGATCGTGATGGAGATCGAGCAGGCGCCGGGCATCGAGAAGATCTACACTTCCGCCGATATTCCCGGCGAAGTGCTCGACATGATGGTGGTGCGCACCGAAGTCCTCGAGCAGAACCCGGCCCTCGGCAAGGCGCTGGTCGGCGCGTGGTACGAGGTGATGGCGCTGATCGCGAGCGAGACGCCCGAAGCCGAGGCGGCGATCACCGTCATGGCCGAGGCTAGCGGTACCGATGCCGCCGGCTACCGGGCCCAGCTCGCTACGACCGCCATGTTCTACGAGGCTCAGGCCGCTGCCGCCTATGCCAAGAGCGGCGAGATCCAGGAGAACATGAACTTCGTCCGCAAGTTCTGCTACGACCAGGGCCTGCTCGGTGAGGGCGTCAGCTCCGAGGACGCGGTCGGCGTCTCCTATCCCGACGGCACAGTGCAGGGCTCGGCAGACAACGTCAAGCTACGCTTCAACGCCTCCTTCATGGAGATGGCGGCGGCTGGCACGCTCTGAGTCGGCAGCTGGCCGGTTATGAGCTGAAGTCGATTCGTTGTTGACAGCATGGCTTAGGGGTGTTAAAAAATTGGCAGTGCTAATTATTTAACACCCCGGAGACACTACATGCCCAAACCGCTCGAACATCAGCTGAGTCGTCGCGAGCGTCAGATCATGGACGTGCTGTTTCAGAACGGCCAGGCAACGGCTGCCGAAATCCAGCGCGCCATGCCCGAAGCGCCGAGCTATTCGGCGGTTCGCACCCACCTGCGAATCCTGGGTGAGAAAGGCCACGTTCGCCACGAGCAGGAAGGGCCTCGCTACCTCTACCGTCCGACGGTAGCCAAGGAGCGCGCCAAGAAGTCCGCCCTAAAGCGGCTCGTGACAACCTTTTTCGACGGCTCGGCTGAGCAAGCCATGGCCGCCCTGTTGGACGACTCCACTCCCCGGCTGTCGAATGCCGAGCTCGACCGCCTCGAAGGCCTGATTCAAGCCGCTCGCTCCCGGGAGGCCAAGTCATGACCGGCCTCATCGAGCTCGCTACGCGACTCACCGAGGCGGCTCCGACGGCCGCGTGGGTCGAGATTCTGATCAAGGCGACTGCGCTGCTGTTGGCGGCTTGGGTGCTGTCTCAGCTCATGAGCCGCGCCTCGGCGGCGGCTCGCCACCGGACCTGGACGGCGGCGCTGCTCGCCGTCCTCGCCCTGCCGCTGCTATCGCAAGCTCTGCCCGGCTGGCAGCTGCCAATCTCGACGCCGCCCGCGGCTTCGGCGCCTGCCGCCACTTCGCCCCTCGAAGCCTCGAGCCCGTCCATGGCAGTGCCCGAGAGCCCATCGAATGCCCTCGCTCCGCGCCCCGTCACAATACCTTCTGAGCCCACCCAAGCGGCGATATCGCTGCCGGAGCTGGGGAAGATCCTGCCGCTGATCTGGGCCTTGGGCACCCTGATTCTGGTGTCGCGTCTCGTGTTCTCATCGCTCGCGGCAAGCTGGCTGGTGCGCTCGGCGAAGCCGGTGAGTGACGTCGAGCTGCTGGCGGAAGTCGACACGCTGCGTCAGCAGCTGGGCCTGCGGTCAGCGGTCAAACTGGTCGAGCACCCGCGCGTCACCATGCCGATGGCTTGGGGACTCTGGCGTCCGGCAGTCCTGCTGCCGGACAGCGCCAATGCATGGACCGAGGAAAGACGCCGGGTGGTGCTGCTACACGAGCTCGCCCATCTCAAGCGCTGGGACTGCCAGACGCTGATGCTGGCCCGCCTGGTGACCGCACTGCACTGGCTCAACCCGCTGGCCTGGCTCGCCCTGCGCCGTCTCCAGACCGAGCGTGAGCACGCCTGCGACGACCTGGTGCTGAGTGCCGGCACTCCAGGGGCAGACTATGCTCAGCACCTGCTGGACATCGCGCGAGCGATGCGCTCGTCTCTCACCCCCAACTGGGCGCTGGTCGCCATGGCGCGACCCAGCGAGCTCGAAGGCCGGCTGCTGGCGATTCTCGATCCCGAGCTCGACCGCGATCAAACGCCACGCATCGCTCGCTGGGGCGTTCTGCTCATCGTCTGTCTTTTGCTGCCGCTGGCCGCGCTACAGCCCGGTGCCGACGCCCAGCAAGAGCCCGCTGGCGCCAGCCCTCAGGCCGCGGACGAGAGTACCAGCGGGGTCGCTGAGGAGATCAGCGAGAGCCTCGCCGGAGGAGTTGCCGAAGGGATTGCCGAGGGGATCGCCGAAGCAACCCGGCAGGCCATGGAGCCTGCGATCAGCGCTCGCGTGCTCGAAGCCCTGACAGCTGCCTTGAGCGACGAGGCTGCAGACAACCGGGCCCAAGCCGCCCACGCTCTCGGCTCGGTCGAGGACGCCACTGCCGTCCCTGCCCTGGCACTGGCCGTCCGTGAGGACGCCTCGGAAACCGTGCGCGAACAGGCCGCCTGGTCACTCGGCATGATCGAAGACGCCTCAGCGGTGCCAGCGCTGAGAGATGCGCTCTCGGATCCATCGGAAAGCGTGCGCGAACAGGCCGCCTGGTCACTCGGCATGATCGAGAGCCCCGACGCGGTCGAAGCTCTAGGCGCTGCCCTGGGAGATCCCGCGACCCAGGTGCGCGAGCAGGCCGCTTGGGCGCTCGGCATGATCGAGAGCTCCTCGGCGGTCCCGAAGTTGATCACTGCCCTGGACGACGCGGCCCCCAGCGTCCGTGAGCAGGCGGCCTGGGCGCTCGGCTTGGTCGAGAGCCCCGAAGCGGTTACCAAGCTGAGCGAAGCGCTGGCGGACCCGTCCCACAGCGTTCGCCATCAGGCCGCCTGGGCGCTCGGCATGATCGAGAGTCACGCCGCCGTCGACGCCTTGACGTCGACCCTAGCCAACGACGCCTCTGCGGAGGTGCGAGAGCAAGCCGCCTGGGCACTCGGCATGATCGAAGACGAAGCCGCCCTCGACGTCCTCCTCGACGCCATGTCCGACGAACACCTCGAAGTCCGCCAGCGCGCTCTTTGGGCAGTCGGACAAATCACCGGTTAAAGCCGTTCATCGAGGCCGGCGCCCGCCGGCCTTTTCCTGCACTCCGAATGCTAAATTTTTAACACTTGCGGAGCATACCGTGATGCGTTTCAACGAATCCCCCCTGAAGAATCGGGCCCTCGGAGGCCTCGTGGCCGCCCTGGTCGCTGCCATCGTCGCCGTCCTAGTCAGTACCGTCGCCATCGCCCTGCCGGCGCCCAACCTCGATCAACTGATCACCCAGCTCTCAGCTCCCAACGCCGAAGATCGCGCCCTGGCGGCTTGCGAGATCGCCGAAACCCGGAAAGGCGACGTGTCGCGCGCCGCCCCCGCCTTGCTCGCCCTGCTCAGCGACGGCACCCCGGTGGAGGGTCGCCTGTGTCGTGACAAGCGCCACTGGGGCAACTGGCGCGAGACGAGCTCGCCAGGCCGCGAGGCCGCCGTGGCGCTCGACCGCGTTGGTCAAGCGGCGATCGAGCCGCTCATCGAGAAACTGAAGGCGCCGAGTGACTTCGCCCGCGAGCACGCGGCGCTGGCGCTGGGCTTCATCGAGAGCTCGCGTACGATCGAGCCGCTCATCGCCACCCTCGATGATGAAATCGCGCCGGTCCGGGCCCGCGCCGCTTGGGCACTCGGCATGATCGAGCACGCTTCGGCGGTGCCCAAGCTCGGCCGAGCGGTAGTCGCCGATGCCGACGCCGAGGTGCGCGAGCAGGCGGCATGGGCACTCGGCATGATCGAGGATGCTGGCGCCGTCGAGCCGTTGGCCGGGGCGCTCGAAGACGCCACATTCGAAGTCCGCGAGCAGGCGGCATGGGCGCTCGGCATGATCGAAGATGCCGGCGCTGTCGAGCCGCTGGCCAGGGCGCTCGAGGACCCTGAAGACGCCGTCCGCAAGCAGGCGGCATGGGCACTCGGCATGATCGAAGCGTCGAGCGCCGTGCCCGCCCTCAGCCGGGCGCTCGAGGACCCTCAGATCGAAGTGCGCGAGCAGGCGGCATGGGCACTCGGCATGATCGAAGCGTCGAGCGCCGTCGACCCCCTGGTGACGGCGCTCGCAGACGCGCACTCCGAGGTCCGCCAGCAGGCCGCATGGGCACTCGGCATGATCGAGGCGTCGAGCGCCGTCGAAGGACTGGTGGCGGCGCTCGGCGATAGCGATTCCGAGGTCCGCAAGCAGGCGGCCTGGGGCCTCGGCATGATCGAGAGCCCCGCTGCCGTTGATGGTCTGCTGAATGCGCTGCGAGACGAGGAAGCCGGAGTGCGCGAGCAGACGGCATGGGCACTCGGCATGATCGAGAGCGCAGCCGCCGTCAACGGACTGATACCGGCGCTGCAAGACGCCTCCGCCGAGGTCCGCAAGCAAGTGGCGTGGGCCCTCGGCATGATCGAGGACGGCAGGGCGATCGAGGCCTTGACCGACGTACTCGCCGACGATGACGCTGACGTGCGCCAGCAGGTCCTGTGGGCTATCTCCCGATGCGCCGAAAACCACCACGGCGACGTCGACTATCCAGCTCTGGCTGAGGAGCTGAGACGCGCCTTGAGGGCCGAGCGCAACGACGCCTGAGAGTTGATCTCAGCGTCAAGAGAGCCCCGTGTGACGTTCGAGCCCGATCCCGATTCCAGGTAGGGATCGGGCTCCTGCTATATTCCGGCTCGGCGCGGCCGCAGGCCTCTTGGACCTAGCCTCGAGAGGTCTTGCCGAGCCGGCCACCTCCCGATCATGCATTCTCCTGATGACACGAGCTCATCGAGCGATCACTGCCCGCTCTGCGATCGGCCGTTGGGCAGCCGCCGCGAGCGTCATCACCTGGTGCCCCGCCTCAAGGGCGGCAAGGAGACGGTCACGCTGCACCCGATCTGCCATCGGAAGATCCACAGCCTGTTCACCGAGGCCCAGCTCGCCCGCCACTTCTCCACTATCGCAGCCCTCCGGCAGCATCCGGACATCTTGGCCTTCACTCGATGGCTGAGGCGCAAGCCACCCGACTTCTACGCCCGCACTCATCGCGCCACGCGCTGAGCCCAGCCTGAACCAGTCAACCTTCGCCGGGCGGCTGAAGGGTAGCCGCCGGAACAGCTTCTAGTCGCCGTCGGTGCCCAACGCGCCGCGACGCTCGACAGCTTCTACGATGTGCCGTCCTATCTCCCTCGCCAGCAAGTCGTTGCCCAGCGCGTTGTAGTGACAGCAGGCGTCGGCATAGATCGTCTCCGACATGCTGCGAAACAGCTGCGTGCCGTCGATGAAGTCGATACCCCGCCGGCGCAGCTCGCGTCCCTTGCGCAGCAGGTGAGGATAGCCCTGAGCCACCCTGCCTGCGTATTCCCCGCCAGCCTCATAGGCCGTCGCAAGCTCTTCGGCGGTCAGCGGCTTCGAGCCCTCGACGTATTGATTGGGCTGCAGGACGTGCAGGTAGAGCGCTCCGGAGTCGGTGGACAGGGCAGCCATCTGACGCGACGCGGCCGCCCAGATCTCCGCCATCACCGACCAGCAGGAGCCGCCCTCGTCGCGACATGGAGCCAGGAGCTGTGGCGAGCTCGAGCCGAGAGCCGGCAGCTCGCCGAGCCGGCGCTCCAGCTCGGCCTGCTGGCTCTCGAGCTGCACGAGAAAGCGCCCCATCAGCGCTTTCGCCAGCTCGCAGTGCCGCATCCATGAGCTGCTAGCGTACCGACGCCTGAGATCGCTGGCTCGGCGCTGGATGCCTTGGATTCCCGCTATGAGCTCGATCGCAGCCGGGGAGGGCTTGCTGCTCGAGATCTGCCACAGGCTCCGAACGATGCCGTCATGCGGCAGCATCGGATGCACGCCGCGCTCGACGTTGTGAGCCGCCAGCGCGACCTCGTTGAAGCCGTCGACGTTGACGACGACATCGAACGGCACGCCCAACAGCAGCAGCTGAGACAAGACGTAGAGCTGCTGGGGCTGCTTGTAGGCGCCTTCGCCGAGCGGCAGCACCTCGACTCGCGTCGGTGACTCTGGAAGGTGCTCTTCGAGATAGCGTTCGAGCACGACCTTCGATTTGGCACCCATATGCCGTGCGACCGACCCACCAAAGATACCGACCACGAAGTGTGATGGATCAACGCGCGAGAACTTCTCGTATCGCCTTGCGATGCGGTCACTCGCCCAGCCCTGGAACGGGTGCTGCACCAGGACGCCACCCTCTCGGTCCCGCACGGCGGGACTTGCCTCCGGCTCTTCGGCCGCGACGCCAGCCTCAGGCACCGGGAAGCGCGACGCCTGAGCCAGGTCGCCGGGCTCCTCCTCCGATAGCCCTTCATCCCAGGCCTCCGGCGGCTTCGTGATCGCCACACGCGCCGAGGGCATCAGGTCGAAGGCTCGGACCACGAGCTCAGCCAGCAGAAGCGTCGCGAGAATCGATAGCAGGGCCAGCGCTAGATTGACGAACCGCGGGCCGAGCGCCGACGATCGTGGGTTGGAGGTCTCGGACACAGATCTCGAGGGACAAAGTTCTCGTGAGCGGGTCGACGGGGCATCTGAACCCTTGCGCAGCAAAGTCAGCCTCGGGACACCACGAGTCGAAAGCGATCGGCTCGGCACCCAGCTGTATCGACCGCCAGTCAGGCTAACGGTCGACGCCCCCCTTGTCCAGCTGCAGTCCCCGCACAGGGACGCCAGCCCAGGAGCGCTAGGGCAGCGGGGTGAGACGCCATGTCGAGAAGTCCTGCCCAGGCGAACCTCGGGCAGCTGCTAAGATCTTCGCTGCTTGTTGTTCTATTCCCTCTAGATCCTGCGACGGCTAGCGCAGCCCGCGGCAGCGGAGCGTCGGCCAAACAAGTTGATGTAAGGACCCACCGTGGATCCCCACGCCGATCAGCGTACGCTCACCGCCATAGAGCGGGCTAGCGATCGCGTTGCATTCGAAGGCCTGCAGGCTTTGGCCGCCGGCCTGTCGGCTGGATTCGCCATCTTTGGCGTCATCAACAGTCAAAAGCTCGGAGCCGACCTGGCGCTGGCGGTGACGGGCTTCAATCTCAGTTTGGCAGCTGCCTTCCTCTTGCTGTGGCTCGCTCTGCGGCGCAAGCTGATTCCCCGCCACTACGCCAGCGCCACCATCACCGCCAGCCTGCTGCTCGCCCTCGCCAACGTGCTCTTCACCTTCGCTTGGGTTGGCGAGCCGCTGCAAAACAACATCGTCGCGCTGCTGGTGATTGCCGCCGGCAGTTTTCTCCTTTCGCGTCGCTGGCTGGCCGTGACGTTGATCTCGATGCTGGCTGCCTGGGCACCGGTCGCCTGGTGGGTATCGCGAGGTGGGCCGCCGCTACTCCAGTTCGCCATGACTCTGCTCGGCGCCGTGGTGCTGACGCTGACGATCCATACCGCACGGCTTCGGACCCACCAACGCCTGCGACGCTCCGAGCTACGCTACCGCCGCTTGTTCGAGCAATCCCACGACGCGGTGGCGGTGACCACTCCCGAGGGGCGCCTGATCGACATCAATCCCGCTGGCCTCGAGCTCTTCGGCTACACGCCAGAGAAGATTCCCGACTTCCATGTCGCCCGGGACGCCTACGCCGATCCCGAGCGCCGTGACAGTCGGATCCAGAAGATCCAAGACGGAGGTTTTCTGCGCGACGAGATGACGCTCAAGCACCGCTCGGGACGTTTGCTCAGCATCGAGAGCACAACCTCGGCGATCCAGGACAAGGACGGCCGAATCATCGCCTTCCTCTCCGTGCTGCGCGACGTGACGACTCGCAGGCAAGAGCAGAACGAGCTGGCCGACTATCGCGAGCGACTCGAAGAGCTGGTGCGAGAGCGCACCGCCCAGCTGGAGACAGAGACGCACCAGCGGCATCAAACCGAAGCGCAGCGCCGGAACCTCGAAGCCCAGTTTCACGAAGCCCAGAAGCTCGAGAGCCTCGGCCTGCTGGCCAGCGGCATCGCGCACGATTTCAACAATCTGCTGGTCAGCATTCTCGGCAACGCCAGCCTGGTGCGCCGCAACCTGCCGGCCGATGCCCCGGATCAAGAGCCGCTCGAGCGCATCGAGGTCGCCGCCGAGCGCGCCGCCGAGCTGGCTCAGCAGATGCTCGCCTACTCCGGCAAGGGCCAGTTCGTCTTCGAACCGTGTGATCTGCGCCAAGTGGTGCAGGAGATGATGAGCCTGCTCCGCACCTCGATCTCCAAGAAGGCGCGTTTGGTGCTGCACTGCGACGGTGAGCCGCCGACCATCCGTGCCGACGTCACTCAGATGCGCCAAGTGGTGATGAACCTGATCACCAACGCTTCGGATGCCCTGCAGGGCGACGTCGGCAACATCACCGTTCGGGTCGGAGCACTCACGGACGCGCCCGATGTCGCGGGTCAACTGCCCAGCGCCTTCGACGTGCCGGAAGAACCGGTGTTCCTACAGGTCGTCGATGACGGTTGCGGTATGGACTCAGCGACCCAGAGCAAGCTGTTCGATCCGTTCTTCACCACCAAAGTCGAAGGCAGAGGACTCGGGATGGCGGCCGTGCTCGGCATCGTGCGCGGCCACCGAGCTCAGATTCACGTCGAGAGCGCGCCAGGTAGCGGCTCGACCTTCACGATTCTGTTCCCGGCCAGTTCAGGGACCCGTGCCGCCGAGGAGCTTGGCGAATCGTCGCGCGATATCGGCTGGCGCGGCGACGGCAGGAAGATTCTGGTCGTCGACGACGAGGAGTCGGTCCGCTACGTGGCCGCTACGTGCCTCGAGAGCGCCGGCTTCGAAGTCGCGGTCGGCACCGACGGACGGGTCGCGGTGGAGCTGTTTCAGGCCCAACCCGACGCCTTCGATCTCGTGCTGCTCGACTCCCGCATGCCGCATCTCGGCGGTGTCGAGGCCCTGCACGAGCTGCGGCGCATTCGGCCCGACATCAAAGTCGTGCTGCTGAGCGGCGATCCCGAGGCGCAGGCCACCGCCGGTGCCGAAGGCCTGGATGGCTTCGTCGCCAAACCGTTTCGGCTGCCGGACCTGCTCGGGGTCATCCGCCGGGCGCTGGAAACTCCTGCTACCCCATCGTATTGACCTAACGATTCCCCCCTGCCTGCGAATCCCTCTCTGACTTGGCGGAGCGCGGCCGAGCCTCTACACTCTGCCAGTTCTCAGACCCTGCCGGTTCTCAGACCCTGCCGGTTCTCAGACCCTGCCGGTTCTCAACTCCGCTGGCCGCAGCCCGCCTCGCCCAGGACTTCCCAGCATCCCCTCAGGAGCAGCCCATGCATATCGAGACGTTCGAGCTGGAACGATTACAGTCACTGTGGGAAAACCTCGTAGAGCTCAATCTGACCGAGAGCGGCATCCACCCCTACACCTTGCGTGAGCTGCTGGATGCCGACGAGATCGAAGCCCTGCTCGACGTCCGTCTCGGCTATGGCTGGACCAACGGCGAGCCCGACCTCCGCAGCGCCATTGCGGCCTACTATCCGGGCGCGACCCAGGACAACGTCCTGGTCACCAACGGATCCGCCGAAGCCAACTTCCTGGCCATGTGGTCACTGCTCGAGCCCGGCGACGAAATCGTGCTCATGCTGCCCAACTACATGCAGATCTGGGGGCTGGCGCGATCGCTGGGAGTCGAGGTGAAGCCTTTCAGGCTGAGGGAATCGCAGGGGTGGACGCCCGATCTCGACGAGATTCGGGGCCTGGTTTCGAGCAAGACG
>JBCCEE010000230.1:0-12861 GCA_039030415.1 Acidobacteriota bacterium | reverse complement strand
TCGTCGACGGTGAGCGGGATCTGGTAGGCGCCGTACTCGAAGTCTTCGATGAACGTCGTGAGCTGACTGCGGAAGATGTCGGCGCTGATCTGATCCGCTGCGTCGAGCTGGGAGCGATCGATGGCGTCGAGCTCGCCGAGCATGCCGCGCCAGGTCTCGATCCGCCGCTCATAGTCCTCCAGCGCCACCGAAGGCAGCAGGTGGTCGTATTCGTGGCGCCCGACCGACGTCGCCAATATGGGCTGCTCGCGCAGCCGAAACTCCCACTCGCGATCGAACAGCGCGTGCAGCTCCGCTGCAGCGCCCTTGCCGGTTGACGGCGGCTGGGTCGAGCAGCCCAACAGGGTGACGAGCCCGATCCACGGGCCGAGGTAGGCAAGGCGTTTCATGCGCGGGCTCCTTCGAGGGTCATGCACGGGACGCTGACGCGAGCCGTCATTTTACCGTCGGGTTCGTCCGCTCAACGAACGCTCGGCTGGGAACGGCCGCCTACTCGTAGTGCAACGCTCGCAGCGGATCGACCGACGAGGCGCGACGCGCCGGCAGCAGACAGGCGAGTGCGGCGACGCTGGCGAGCAGGACCGGGACGACGACGAAGGTGACGGGGTCGGCGGCTTTGACCTGGAACAGCGTCGAGCCGAGGATGCCGGCCATCGGGATCGCCAGCACCAGGCCGATCACCAGGCCGATGATCACCTTGGACATGCCCTGGCGCAGCACCATGCGCAGGATCTCGTGGGTCTGGGCGCCGAAGGCCATTCGCACCCCGATCTCCTGGGTGCGCTGGCTGACGCTGAAGGCGACGACGCCATAGAGGCCGAGCGCCGCCAGCAGTATCGCCACGGCGCCGAAGGTGGTGAACAGCACCCACAGCAGGTTGGGAAAGAACATCGTGCGGTCGAGCGCTTGCTCCATCGAGCTGACGTAGTAGAGCGGCAAGCCGGCGTCGAGCTCGAGTACGGTGCGGCGCAGGGAGTCGACGAAGCTGGTCGGCTCGGCGCGGGTTTTGGCGATGATCCAGGCGAAGCGGGCCGGGTTCTGGGCCATGGGCACATAGATCGCCTGCTGATCGTCTTCGTTGTCGAACTCGGCGAAACGCATGTCCGGTACGACGCCGATGACCTCCATCACTCCGGCTTCGGGGTCGGCGAGCTCTTCTTCCTCGCTCACGTAGACGTCGACGCGCTGGCCGATCGGGTTCTCACCCGGCCATTCCTTGCGGGCGAAGTCCTCGTTGACGATCACGACCGGAGGAGCGTCGGCGTGGTCAGCGTCGGTGAAGTCGCGGCCGGCCAAGAGCTTGACGCCCAGGGTCTCCCAGTAGCCCGGGCTGATCGCCGTCCAGCGTGCGAACGGCATGTCGATCGGCTTCTCGTAGTCTTCTCCCGGCCGCTCGAAACGGGTGCCACCCGAACCGATCTGGGTCTCGGTCGGCATGGCGGTGCCGATCGCCACCGAGGCCACTGCTGCCTTGCTCCCGACCTGTTCGCGCACCTGATCGTAGAAGGCCAGCCAGTCCTGCTCTTCCGGATAGTCGCCCTCGAACAGGCCCATGCGCGCGATCAGCAGGTTCTCTGCCTCGAAGCGCAGATCATAAGAGTTGACCGCCAGCACGCTGCGTATGGTGAGCGCTGCGCCCACCAGCAGGGCGAACGAGATTGCCACCTCGGCGATCACCAGGGCGCGGCTGATGCGACCCAGGCGAAAGCTGGTGGAGCCGCGGGTGGAGTCGGAGAGCAGCTGGCCGACGTTGGTGCGTGAGGCCTGCAGCGCCGGCACCAGGCCGGCCACCAGAGCCGCGCCGACGGTGACGACGAGGGTGACCAGCAGCACCTTGGCATTGAGACCGAAATGCATCCAGAACGGCGGATCGGTCTGGGCCAGGGCACGGTCGAAAGCCTGCAGCCCGGCATGCGCCAGGGCGAGGCCGAGCAGCGCACCGGCCAGAGCCAGCAGAGCGGCTTCGGTCAGCACCTGGAGAATGGCCCGCGCGCGTCCCGAGCCGAGAGCCGAGCGGATGGCCAGCTCACGGGTGCGGATCGAAGCGCGGCCGATCAGCAGGTTGGCGACGTTGAAGCAGGCGATCAGCAGCACCATCAGGACGGCAGCGAACATCACGCTGAGCAGGATCTTGGTCTCGTCGTCGATGAATTCGTCGATGTAGGGCTGGACCACGACTCCGACCCCTTCGTTGGTCTCGGGATACTCTTCGGCCAGGCGACTCGCGATGAGGGACATCTCGACGCTGGCCTCGTCGAGGGTGACGCCATCGCGCAGCCGGCCGAAGACTTCGAGGGTCACGGTCTGGTCGCGCTGGGACTCGGCGGTCTCGAGCATCAGCGGCATCCAGAGCTCTTCGCTGACCGGGAAGTTGAATCCCTCCGGCAGCACGCCGATGATGGTCGCTGGCTTGGAGTTGAGGCGCACGACTCGGCCGATGACGTCGTCATCGCCGCCGTAGCGCTGCTGCCAGACCTGGTAGCTGAGCAGCAGCACCTGCGGCGCCCCAACCTCGGCGTCGGCGGGCTCGAAGCTGCGCCCGAGCAGGGGATCGACGCGCAGCATCTCGAGGAAGCCGGGCGAGATCCAGTTACCGTTGTAGCGTTCCGGTAGCCCGTCGTCCGCCAGATTGAAGGTGCCGCCGGTGAAGCCGGCGAGCCCTTCGAAGCTCTTCTGCTGCGCCACCCAGTCTTCGAAGTCGTGCTGCGAAACCTCCATGCTCTCGATGTCGCGCGACAGGTTGTTGCGCTCGAGATGCATCAGCCGCTCGGACTCCTCGAACGGCAGCCCGTCGAGGAAGACGCCGTTGAGGATGGCGTACATTGACACCGTCAAGCCGATGCCGAGAGCCATGGCGAGCACTGCGACGGCGCTCGATCCGGGGTTCTTGGTCAGCATACGGTAGGCGTAACGCAGCTCGCGGGTGATGGCGTCCATCGCTTTCTCCTGGCGGGTGTTCTGTGGAGACTTGGCGCCCGCGTTCGCGGAGCGCCCAGTAGAGTCAACGGAGGCACGTCGCCAGGAGTTTCACGCGCCAGGCGAATTGCCAAATCAGTGGGAAGGCGTCGCCATGCGACTTGGCGTCGGCGCATTGGCAGAGCGAAGGTGGGCTCCTCAGGGAGCTATGATAGAAAAGCCCAATCGTTCGAGCCGTCCGACTCATTTAGCCCTGAGGTATCGCCCTGAAGACCTGTGACCCCAGGGGTCGCAGGTGAGCCGACCCGCCCTGAGGAGGGAGTATGCGACTCATCACTCGTGGAGACTTGGACGGACTGGCCTGCGCGGTCATCATCACCCACCACGAGAAGATTTCCGAAATCGTGCTGGTGCACCCGCAGGACATCACGGACCGCAAGGCCGAGGTGTCGAGTGACGACATCATTGCCAACCTGCCCTACCATCCGAACTGCGGTTTGTGGTTCGATCACCATCTACTGACTTCCTCCAACCGCCGCCCGGAAGGCGAATTCAAGGGGAGTTACGCGCAGGCGCCCAGCGCCGCGCTGCTGGTGTGGGAGTACTACGGCAAGGATCCGCGCTTCGAAGCACTGGTCGAAGAGACCAATCGATTGGACTCGGCCCAGCTCACCGAGGAGGACGTCTTGCGTCCGCAGGATTACATCCTGCTGGGCTACACCATCGACAGCCGCACCGGTCTCGGCGCCTTCGAGGTCTACTTCCGGCAGTGCGTCGAGTGGGTGAAGGAGCTGCCGATCCATGAGGTGCTCAAACAGCCGATGGTCGCCGAGCGGGTGCGGCGGCTCGAGGAGGAAGACCGCAACTTTCGCAAGTCGCTTCTGGAATCGTCCCATCTCGACGGCAACGTCGTCTTCACCGACTTCCGCAACGAAGTGCTGCTGCCGATCGGCAACCGCTTCCTGGTCTACACGCTGTTTCCCAAGGCCAACGTCTCGGTGCGGGTCCACTGGGGGCCGGAGCGCGAGTTCGTGGTCGTCGCCGTGGCGCATTCGATTTTCAACCGCACCTGCAACACTGCGGTCGGCGAGCTTCTGTCCCAGTACGGCGGCGGCGGCCATCGCGGAGCCGGCAGCGCCCCGATTCCCACCGCCCAGGCCGACGACAAGCTGGCCGAGATCGTGGCGGCTTTGAAAGCCGCCGGGTAGCGGCGCTAGCCGCTTTGGCATAAGTCTGAGTCGAGATGCCTGCCGCTTTGGCAGAGTCCTGAGTCGGGTGCCAGCTTGACAGTGGCACGTCTAGAGATGCAGCAGAATCACGTCCCAAATGGGGATGGTATCGGCAGACCGACCCGCCATGGACCAGAATCGAAACTCGTTCCCATAGTCGTCGACCTTTCTCGACTCTCCGTAGGAGAGATCAATAAACCAGATACCAGCCTCCGGCAGCGTAAACAGCTCCCCAGGATCGTTGATCCCGTCGTGGTCCTCGTCTAGCCAGAGACGCAGCCGGTCATAAGCCTCATCGTTGGCTGTGATGTAGCCGTCTCGATCTCCGCCTCGAGGTTGCGTGTCGAAGACTGCCAAGGCTAGAAAACCATTGGGTTCTTCAACGGGCGGTTGCGGTGTTACGTCCCCGAACAGTTCCGATCCATCGTCGATGAGTCCGTTCGCGTTGCGATCCAGAACTAAAAATGCATCGTCGGCTCCACCCGCCGTCCAGGCGGTTCGATCGACTGATCCGTCCGCATCGAGATCGAAGAAGACACCACCCAAGATCGACGTCAGCTCATAGCGATCATCGATGAGACTGATCACAATCGGAGTCGTGTTGGTAGGACCACACTCTTCGACGCACTGATTGCCTACATTGGCGTCGTCTCCACTTGGGCTTCCTGGCGCTTCCTCCTCTGTCACATCGGCAGCTGCTTCACAGTCCGCGGTAGTGACTTCGGTGAGGTCGGAGGTTGTCTGCGGCACGCCCATGATGCGACCAAAGCAGGTTTCGGTCGAGTTTCTAAGGCCGAAGAGGTGACCAATCTCATGCGCATAGGTGCGAGCAACGCGATCGGTGTTCTCTATGCATGAACGACCGTCAGCATCCTCTTTGTAGACGAATATCTCGCCATCTCCATTCAGCACCCGAACGCCTCGATCGTCATCGAAGGGTGCCTGCAAATTTAGTTTGGCACATCCGCCATTGTTGGGAGCTCTTATATTTTTGAACTCGAACTTGAATTCGATGTCTGCATTGCCATTCGACTTCAAGGTTGGCACTGTTCCACTGCAGGCGTTCCACTTTGCAATGGCTGCCGCCATCGCTTCTGTATTGATACCGGCTAACGACTTGATCTTGATCGAACTAACCCCATACGGTAGGCGGTAGGTTGCCGGTTGCGCACAAGGGTCGGCGGCAATTGGATCAGTAGGCCAAGACAGCAAAAGAGTGACTACTGCGGCTCGAGCAAGGTTCATCTGGCGCCTCGCTCGAGCTCTTTGACAACTTCATCCTCGAGAGAATCGAGATCTTCGACATCCTTGAAATCGAACGGCGGAGAGACCGAGGCGCCCGGGTTCTGGAAAAAGACGGCAGCAGTTGCAACGTGCCAAAGTCCATTTGATCGTTTCAAATCTGACATGAACAGCACGAGCCGCGCACCTGCTACGGGATGCCCATCTTCGGGAGCTCGGTCGGTCCGACACACCGGTCCCTCGGGAGTGGGGATTCGTGCCATCGCCAGACGAACCAGGAACGGAGCGGTTAGATTCTCATCTGTCGACTTGAAGGTGAGATCGGGTTCTATTTCATAGATGGAAGTGGGCTCACCGTACATGAACCCCTGCTTCTGTGCGATGACGTGGCCGGAGACGACATGAGACGCGTTCTCGATGAGTTGAGCGAGGCTGTTTCCGGGGTTGTACTCATCGACAACTAGAGCGACGTAGCAGTCGTCTCTCGAT
This sequence comes from Acidobacteriota bacterium, assembly GCA_039030415.1. GTDB lineage: Bacteria > Acidobacteriota > Thermoanaerobaculia > Multivoradales > J023 > JAAELT01. The sequence continues at coordinate 6,985 of JBCCEE010000230.1, read as the reverse complement.
AGATCCTTATTGCTTTGCGCTACCCTGCGAGCAGTTTGAGCATCGTTGGGACTCAGCTTTTCCCAGTCAATACTTCCATCTTCATCCCTCAAGTAGTCTTCAGACATCCAGATGAGGCCGCTGTAGCCTCGTTCTGAGGCCATAAAGTCGGGCACTTCACCTAGCGAAGGTACCCCAATCGAAAACGCTACCGCTCCCATGCCAACCAGACGTCTCACTCGATTCATATTCAGCCTCCTACCCGCGTTCTTGGGCAATTGCAGAGTCTGCCACCTTCGAAAATAAATGCCAGCGATATCTCATAAATGCCAGCGATATCTCAACTCAGAATGCCAGCGACATCTCAACTCGAGTGTCGCGATCCATAGCATTGCGATCTATTGGATAGAGATATTACACCGACTCGATGAGCTGGAGGCCATATGCCCGGCCGTTTGGACGAGCATTGTGGGGCCTAGGCTCGCCCGGGCTCATGATCCACGGGACTCCGACCGTTGGCCCGGCCGAGAGGCCAGCGCGGTTGGCCGAGGGTATGGGGCGTCTCCGCAGGCTCAGATCTGGCGCAGCAGGCCGAGCAGCTCGTCGTTGGAGAAGATCTTCGACAGGGTGGGGTCGTCTTCCTGTACGACGCTCGACATCAGCTCGCGCTTGCGGTCGATAATGGCGGCGATCTTCTCCTCCAGCGTGCCTTCGGTGATCAGCTTGAACACCTGCACGGCGCGCTTCTGGCCAATACGATGCACGCGATCCGTCGCCTGGTCCTCGCGCGCCGCGTTCCACCAGCGGTCGTAGTGGATCACGACCGAGCCGCCGACCAGGTCGATGCCGGTACCGCCGGCCTTGAGGCTGCCGAGGAAAACGCGGCAGGACTCGTCCTCGTTGAAGCGATCGATGATGTCGCCGCGCTGTAGCGAAGCTCCGGTCAGGGTGACGTGCTCGACGTCGAGCTCGCGCAGGTGGCGGCTCATCATGTCGAGCATGCCGAGGTATTGCGTGAACACCACCACTTTGAGACCGCTGTCGAGGCACTCCTGCAGGATCTCGCGATAGAGGTCCCATTTGCCGGAGCGGAACTTGCGGGCCTGATCGATCTGCTTGAGGGCCAGAGCCGGGTGATCGCAGACCTGCTTGAGGTAGTTGAGCAGCGCGAAAATGTGGATGTAGGGCAGCGGCTTGTCGGCCTTCTTGATCTGATCGACCAGCGGCAGGCCGCGGGTCTCGATCGCGTCGCGGTATAGCTTGACCTGCTCCGGGCTGAGCTCGCAGGTGCGGTCGTCCTCGATCTTCTCGGGCAGCTCGTCGAGCACCGAGGCCTTGAGACGCCTAAGGATGAATGGCGAGATGGTGCGCCGCAGCTCCTGCAGTCGCGGATTCTCTTCGCTGCTGCCATTGTTGTCCTGCAGGTTGCGCGTGAAGCGGTCGGCGAAGGCTTCGTCGCTGCCCAGGTAGCCCGGCAGCACCAGATCGAACAGGGTCTTGAGCTCATCGAGGGAGTTCTCGATCGGCGTGCCGGTGAGGCCGATCTTGACGTCGGCGGACAGCCGCACCGCCGCCTCGTAACCGCGGGTGTCGCGGTTCTTGATGTGCTGAACCTCGTCGAAGATCGCCAGCGCGAAGTGGACGTCGCTGAACTCCAGATCGTCGTTGCGCAGGATGCCGTAGGACGTGAGGATGACGTCGCCGACGCGCAGCGCCTCGGCGAAATCGCGCTCCGGGCCGTGGTAGACGAAGCCCTCGAGACCCGGCGCGTACTGACGGATCTTGTTGCGCCAGTGGCTGATGACGCTGGTCGGGCAGACCACCAGGAAGGTGCCGTCGATATCGTCCTGCTCGCGGAGCGAGGTCATCAAGGCCATCGCCTGGTGCGTCTTACCGAGGCCCATGTCGTCGCACAGCAGGCCGCCGAGGCGGTTCTCGAACATGAACCGCAGCCAGTCGGTCCCGGTCTGCTGATAGTGCCGCAGCTCGGAGAGCAATCCCGCGGTGGGCTCGAACGGCGTGCTCGGGCGCAGATCGAGCAGCTGCTGGACCACCGAGGCGCGCTGCTCCTGGCCCTCGACGCGGATCGGGCTCTCGGCGTCGGCCTGGAAGCGCAGCAGGTCACTGGCCGACAGCTTCAGCCCCTTCTTGCTGTTCCTGCCTTTGCCGGCCTTGCTCTTGAGGCGCTCGAGCTGGTCGAAGAACGGAGCGTTGAGGTCGATCCAGCCCTGCGGCGTCTCGAGGTAGGGCAGACCCTTCTTACGAGCGCTCAGCATGTCCTCGAGCGACACGGTCTGATCGCCGAAGCCATACTTGACGGACATCCAAAACCAGCTGCGGTCGAGCGCCTCGGCCGAGATCTCTACGAAGTCGTAGTTCTTGAAGATCGCCAGGCCGCGCAGCGGTTCGTCGAGCACCATGGTGCCGGCGGCGATCTCCTCGCTATGTTCGTCGAGGAAGCTCGGCACCTGGCTGCGCTTCAGGCGCAGCAGGCGCGGCGTGCGGAACTTGCGCTTCTCGCCCTCGCGCTCGAGCTCGGCCAGCACCCTCAGCTCGCGGACGTAGACCAGGTTGCCGTAGCGGAACTTCTCCAGATCCTCGCCGTTGTAGAAGCGCTCCTGGCCCTTCATCTGCAGAACCCGGATCACCGGACGCACCAGCAGATCGAGCTCGGTCTCTTGGGTGACCCGGAACAGGGTCTGGAGCGGCAGCGGGTGGATGGCTAGGTCTTCCTGGCCCGGGAAGCTGTCGCGCAGCAGCTTGAGCACCGCCTGCACGCGCAGCCTCGGGATCACCACCTGCACCAGCGGCTCGTCTTCGCTGCGCCGGAAGGTCAGCGTGAAGTCGCCGTTGGTCTGGTTGACCGCCGGGTAGAACGTCTCGCCAGAGGCCTGCCCGACGCGGTCTCCGAACTCGCGGATGCAGTGGTAGGCCAGGCGGTACCAGAAGCTCTCTTCCCAGGTCTGGCGATTGGTTTTGACGCCATGCTTGTTGAGCTGCCGCTCTTCGGCGGTGATCTGGAAGAGGTGGAGACGATCGAGCAGGCCCGCGCGGTCGACATAGGGACCGTCGTCTTTGACTTTGCCGATTCGCTCGAGAAAGCGCTGCCGGGCTCCGCTGGTGTCGAGGTAGCGGACGACTTCGCGACCTTCGCGCGTCATCAGCCGGATGAACGACTCCGAGTCCTTCTCGATGCGGTTGACGCGGAGGTCGGCGCAGATCAGCGGCTGGGCGTCGAACAGCTGGTGAGCCAGGCGAAACCACACCGAGTCGGAGAAGGTCGATTCCCAACTCTTGCTGGCGTAGAGCGACTTGAACTTGTTGACCCCTTTGGTCAGTGCCTTCAGGTGTTCGCAAGTCTTGCGTTTACTCTCTTCGCAGGTGCAGGAGCGCAGCGGGCGTGGGCCGTGGGGCTGCGCGATGTAGATTGCCGAGCCTTCCTGTCCTTTGCCTTCTTCGGGGACCAGACCGACGCCCAGGCGATGGAGCTCGAAGTCTTGGTGAAAAGCCATATTGGGGGATCAGATCTCCTGAGCGGTCTTGCCGTGCTGAAGTTATTCGGCGGCAGATTCTAGCTGCCCTGCCAGGCGCCGTCGAGACCCTGCGGGAGACGCTAGCGAGAGGGCTCCAGCATCGCCGCATGGCAGGCTCGGTGAGCGAGCTTGGCAACCGCCCGCTCACGGCCCGGTGCCGCCTCCTCCATCGTCGAGAATCTCTTCGGCGATCTGGCGGCGCATGGCGGTAAAGGCGCCGACTTCCCCGAAGGTCTCGATCGCTTCCTGCAGCAGCCGCCAGGCCGTGACCTGCTGACCCGCGGCGCGCTTCGCCTGGATCTCGGCCAGCGCTGCGGCCTGCTCGGGCGGTAGCGACGGCTCGGCAGCGGCCGAGAGCCGCAGCTCGGCGGCGCGATGTTCGCGGTCGAGCGCCTTGGCCAGCGCTGCGGCCTCGTTGTCGGAGGGCTCGAGCTCCAGGGCACGAGCCACCAGTAGCCGCGCTTTGAGGATGTCGTCTTCGGCGCGTGCTTCCTCGGCTTGGCGGCAGAAGAAGCGGACTTCGGCCGCGGCACGCATCTCGGCCAGCTGCTGCTCGAGCTCGGCGAACGCCGGGCTGTTGCCGAGGCGCGAGATGGCGCTCTGCAGGCGTCGGGTCGCGACGTTCGGATCGCCGTCGGCAATCAGGCCGCGGATCGCCACCAGCTCGTCTTCCATCTCGCGCTGGCGGCGGGCGGCCGCGACCTGCTCCTGGTGAGCAGCCTCCGCTCTCGCCAGCCGTTTGCGGATCCAGGTGTTGTCGGGAGCGATCTCGAGCACTTGCTGCAGCAGGCTCACCGCGGTCTCGAAACGCTGTCCTTCATGAGCCAGGCCGGCCTGCTGAACCAGCTCCTGGACGCGGCCCGAGGTGACGCGCTCGAGGCGCTCGCGCAGCGCGCTGAAGGCCGGCTCGTCCGCCGAAGCGACCTCCGCACGCGCCAGCATGTCGCGGGCTGCCGCCAGCTCCTGGCGTTCGATCATGCCGTCCAAACGACTGGTGACCGCGGTGATCGAGCGCTGCTCCTGCTGGGCGTCTCGCAGACCGGTGATCGCGCGGTCGACTTCGCCGATCAGGGCAGAGCGTGGCGGTGCCGCCGCGCGGGCTTTTTCCAGCACCTCGTAAGCCTGGGTGTAGTCGTCGTCGCGGGTCAGCAGGTCGGCCCGCGACATCAAGGCCCGCACCTCGGTTTCCACACCGCGCTGATACTGGGCGTCGAGACGGGCCTTCATCGTCGTCAGCTCGGCGGTCGAGCCGTGAGTCTCGCGAGCTTGGAAGAGCACCCGGTCGGCCTCGATCAAGCGGCCGCTCTGCAGCAGCTGATCGACTTCTGCGACGAGTCGATCGATCGCTCGAGAGCTCGCTCGCTCCTTGGCATCCAGCGTCTCCATCAGCTGCCGGGCCTCAGTGTGGTCGGGGGCGAGCTCGAGGATGGTCTCGAGCTGGGAGCGAGCCGCCGGCAGGTGGTTGGCTTCGAACAGCCCGCGAGCGTTGTTCAGCAGGCTATCGACCTGACCCGCGGGCGGTTGGCTGGGCCAGCCCGCCGATGGCTGAGCGAGCTCGGTCGAGTCTTCCTGCATATCGTCCGAATGCCCTGGGCCATCCGTTGTCGTCTCAGCGGCTGCGATCGGCTGATCCTCGATGAAGCTGCCGGCCTCGGTGAGCACCTCGCCGTCGATCGGATGATCGCGCTGGATGGCCTCGAGGCGCTGGATCAACTCCTCGGCGCTGTCGAAGCGCTCGTCCGGCGCCTTGGCCAGAGCCTTGAGCACGACCCTGCGCAAGGCGTCGGGGATGCGCAGCTCCGGGTCGGTTTCGTTGAAGCCGCGCGGTGGCTGGAAGAGGTGGCCGGCGATCAGCTCCGAGGTCGACTCGCCCTGCACCGGTGAGCACCCGGTCAGCAGCTCGTAGAGCACCAGGCCAAAGGTGTAGAGATCGCTGCGCGCCTCGATACCGTTCGAGCCGGCGACGCCGAAATGCTCCGGCGAAGAGTAGCGGAACTTGCCCAGGAACATGCCGCTGGCCGTCAGCTGGGGGTCGCTGCCGCGCCGCTTGGCGATGCCGAGGTCGATAATCTTGACCAGCGGGCGGCCTTCGACGTCCCGTGACAACATCAGGTTGTCAGGAGAGACGTCGCGATGCACAAAGCCGTTGCGGTGCAGGAAGCCGAGCGCCCGCAGTCCCTGGCGCGCAATCTCGAGCGCCAGGGGGATCGACGGGCGCCGTGGCTGAGCGATCATCTGCTGAAGGTCGACCCCGTCAATGAACTCCATCACGATCAGGCCAGTTCCCGAGTCATCGAGAGTAAAATCGAAGATCTGGACGATGTTCGGGTGTCGCAGCTGGATCGCGGCCCGCGCTTCGCGGGCAAACCTCTCGTTGAGCTCCGAATCTCCTTCGAGCTCGGAGTGCAGAACTTTGACCACCCGGATCTCGTCGAGCAGGCGATGTCGAACCTTGTAGATCTCACCCATGCCGCCTTGTTTGATCTTGGCGACAATCTCGTATTGATCATCGATGCGGGCGAGCGACAGGCTCATGGTTTCGGCGAGCTCCGGGGCATGAGATATCTGGCTGGGCTGGGTCGTCGATTGTAGCGGACAACTGGAGGTTCAGGATCGCTATGGAAGAGGTTCGCAGCTCGCATCAGGATACCTCGGAGCCGGTCGCCACACCGCTGGAGTGGAGTTCGCCGGTCGAGCGCTCGCGCAGCCGCTGGCTGGCTCCGACGCTGCTCGGCGTGGTGGTAGTGGCGGCGTTGGCCTGGACGGTCTCGCGTCTTATCGGCACGACGGAACCGCCGGTCGAGCTGCCGCTCGCCGGTCGTCTGGCTCTGCTGCCGTTCGAGAACCGCACCGCCGACGCTGCCGAGGCGTGGGTCGAGACCGGTTTGATGGAGATGGTGGCCGAGTCGGTGACGCGTACCGCCGGCTCTCGAATGGTGTCACCGGCGCGGCTGCGGCGAGTTTTGGCGCCGCGCGGTTTCACCTGGTCCGACGCCGAGGCTCGCGAGCGAGCCCGCTCGCTGGCGCTGGCGACCGGCGCCGATCAGGTGCTCGACGCCCGGCTCGGGCGCCAGGGCGACAGCACCGTGATCGAGCTCGAGCTGTTTGACGAGACCGGAAGGGTCGCTTCCAGTCAGCTGATCGATACCGACGCTTTGGCGGTCGCCGATGGCCTGGCCTTCGCCCTGGCCCGAGGCCTGGGGGGAGACCGCGAGCCGCGCCCCATGGCGTCGCTGTTCGCGCGTTCGGCGTTTCTCGACCGGCTCTACGGCACCGGCCTGCAGGCTCTGAGCGAGCAGGGGCCAGCCGCCGCCCGACGCTACTTTGAGATCGCGCTCGAGCACCATCCTGGATTCCTGCAGGCCAAGGCACGGCTCGCCGAATGCCAGCGCCGGATGGGTGAGATCGAGTCGGCACGGCAGCTCACCAGCGAGCTGCTGCTGGAGGCTCAATCGCGCGGAGATCGCAGCCTG
>JBCCEE010000229.1:0-12982 GCA_039030415.1 Acidobacteriota bacterium | reverse complement strand
GCCTCACGATCAGCCAGCCAGCTCTGGCTACGATGCTCGAAGGTGCCGATGCCGGCACCGCTCTGGACGAGCTTCTCGAGCATCAAGGATTGTGGACTGAGGGTTGCTGGCAGCCGGGAGGGCGTGAGCGTTTCGCGCACCTGATCGCGACCGTACCGGATCCGTTGGACTCTCAGTTCTCGCGCGAGCTCGATCTGACCGTCGGAGCGCTGCGGCGGGGCCTGGAGGCTCTCGGATATGTCATGGATCGCCACGCTCTGCCGTGGTCCCTGGAGGGTAGCCCGTCTAAGCATCATCGGCACCAGCCGGGGCTACTCTTCTTTCGCAGGTCCGAAGCGGCATCGTTCCGGACGCTGGCGGTTTTCCTGGTCGGCGAGTCCCCGACGTCCGGCACCCATGATGGTGCGCTGCAGCAGGCCCTCGATGTCGTCGCGCGGCTGGGGTCCGCGGCGGATTGCTCGCAACAAGCCGCTCCAGCCACGGCTCGCGAGGTGGCCTTCAAGATCCTGGCACCGTTCTTCTCGGGTTCACGCTACGCCCTGCGGGCTTCTCTCGAGCGCTGGATGGCGGCCAACGACGGCACCCCGGTACACATCGAGATGGTCTCGGGTACCGCCACCAGCCCGGAGAACGAGAGCTACCTCGAAGCGTTCGCCGCGCCTGCCTTGCAGGATAGACAAGACTCGGATCCCCCATTCATCGACTTTGAATCGGCGGCGTCCAACGACGAATGTCTGATCACCGAGACGCTGCAGTTTCTGCGTGGCCGACTGGCGATTACTCCGGGACGCGAGGCGACGCCAGGCCACAGGCAGCAAGCGGGTTACGACATTGCCATCCTGGCCGAATCCTCCACCTACGGCTCGTTCTTCGAGCAGCTGCCGGAGGCGCTGGGAAGTATCGTCGTGCTGCCCTTCCCCATGCACATCTCTCACCTGCGCTCGGCACTCGACGCACAGCGCGAGAGGGAGCGCAAGAAGCAGGGCGATACGGATTCGGCTTCGGTCCTGCTCGGCGACCAGCGGCACAGCGCCGCAGCTTTTCCTATATTCGCGCCGGAGCCGACCGCGCGCACTCTGGAGCTGGCCCTCGCCACCATCGTCCGTACGATCACGCAGCAGAAGGTGCAGGCGGTCGGAATCATCGCTAGCGACGTGCGCGACAAGCTCTATCTGGCGGAGATCGTGCGGCAGCACGCGCCAGACGTGCGCCTGTTCACCACCGAAGGCGACCTCCTGCTGGCACACCCCGACTTCCGCGAGGGCAGCCGCGGCATGGTGGTGGCTTCGTCCCATTCGCTGCGTCAGCCGGATCCCATTCAGCGGGAGGGCGCCGACGCGCGATCGGTCACGCTACGCTTCGCGTCGGATCAGGCTCAGGGCGTATTCGAGGCCGCCCGAGCCCTGATCCAGCCCGATCCGGACCGACGTAAGCCGAAGGCGAACGGTCAAGAGTGCGCCCAGGACGAGGAGGTGTGGATCTCGGTCATCGGCAACGGCGATTTGTGGCCACTCGAGCTGCGGGGCTCGCACGCCGGAGCCAGCGGTGTGTGGCGGCTGCCGCGCGGCTGGCTGGTGCTGTTCAGCTTCGTCAGCGCCTGCGTGCTCGCGGTCTTCGTCGTGCTCTGGCTGTACTTCACCAGCGAGGGACGCGACCGCAACGGCGAGAAGGTGACGTTCTGGCAGCAGTGGCTGGAGTCCGACAGCGCGGGCACCGGGTCGCGAGGGCGCGTCCGGTATCTCTTTTTGTGTCTGCTCTCCCTCCTCATCACCTGCCCGACCTTCATGATCGCTTGGCCGGTGCTCGAAAGCTCGACCGGCCTGGCGGCGGTGGCGGCGGCGGTGCTGCTGTCGATCCTCGGCGTGACGTCGCTAGGGCTGCTGGCGACGCTTTGGCTGCGGACGGTCGCCGACTGGCGCAAGGCTGAAAGGCAATCGCTGGCGTCTTTGGCTGCCTTTGCACCGTTCTCGATCGCGCTGAGCCTCACGCTAGCGCTAGCGGTGTGGCTGACCCGCATCGCCCTCGAGCCGCGATCGGACAGCGTGTCGATCCTGCTGCTCGAGCGATCGGTGGCGATCTCGAGCGGCGTCTCGCCGATGCTGCCCATCATCCTGATTCTGATGGTGCCGATCCTCTGGCTGTTGCTGAGCCTCACCCGCCATCAGGCGCTCTTCAACATGCCGTTCCTCGGTCATCCGGCAACCGAAGGCCCGCGACCCAACCGCGACTCGGGAGCGCGGCTCACCGGGGTCGATTTGAAGCGGCTGGTCGATCGCGTCGGCCTGGCGATCGACCCGTCTCACTTCTTCGAACCGTGGCGCCAGTCGCTCGTGCTCCTGGTGTTTCTGTTCGCCCCGTTCGGCTACCTGATGTCCTACCACCAGGTGCCCGAGCCGCGGATCGTGCGCAGTGTCGAGACGCTGGACTACGATGTCTTCGTGAGCGTCGGGATCGGCCTGGCGGTGCTGCTCGTGCTGGGAACCTTCTGGCGCTTCGCGATGGGCTGGAGGGCTTTGAGCCACCTCTCGGACGGCCTCAGGAACCTGCGCTTCGATCCGCGCTCGATCGACCGCGAGCCGCTATGGTGGGCCGCCAATCGCGACCGGATCCCGGCCATGGTCTCGGCGACGCGAGGCATCTCGCTGGCGCTGCGGCAACGGCTTTTCCGTCGGGTTCAGACCGCCCAGCCCTCGCCCCGGTTCCAGACCCTGGAGCTCGAGCTGAAGCAGTTCTTCCCCGAACAGGAGGCGGCGCCCAGTCCGGCAGAGCTCGCCGATGCCTGGGAGCACGTGATGGAGCTGCTCGCCAAGCGCGGCCGCCAGCTGGAGTCCGGGGGCGACGCCCGGGTCAGCGATCCGGAGCGCCAGCCCGATTCGGCCGAGTCGAGGTCCAACAGCGAGCGCGACGAGGGTGAGGATCCCATGCTGGTACCGGCTCGCAGCTTCTTCGCCACGGAGACGGCGTTCTTCGTCTCCCATGCCGTCGGCCAGCTGCGCCAGCTGCTGACCTTCTCCACCGTCGGCCTGGTGCTGATCCTGCTCACCGTCTCGATCTATCCCTTCGAGCCCCAGCGCCTCCTCTTCCTCTACGTCTGGAGCCTGGTCGCCACCACCGCCGCCGTCGGCCTCTACGTGCTGTTTCAAATGGAGCGCGACGAGGTCATCAGCTGGATCTCCGGCAGCGAGCCGCGCAAGGTCGGCTGGGACCGCGGCTTCATCCTGCGCTTCGTGTCCTACGCCGGCCTGCCGATTCTGGCGCTCCTCGCCAACCACTTCCCGCAGATTCGCGACGTGCTCTTCCAGTGGGTCGAGCCGATCACGAAGCTGTTCTTGTAGCTTTGTGACCCATTTAACATGGAAAATCCGGAGTCGGCCTCCGGATTTTCCATGTTAATGTGATTTCATGATTGAACGCCCCCAAGCCCAGGCGCGGCTCGAGGAGGTCTTTCGCATCCACCCGATCGCCGCGCTGCTCGGGCCGCGGCAGTGCGGCAAAACGACTCTGGCGCGCGCCATGGCCGCACGCGAGCCGTGCACGTTCTTCGATCTCGAGGATCCCGTAGACCTCCAGCAGCTGGAGGCTCCGAAGACCGCTTTGGAAGGCTTAGAGGGACTGGTTGTGATCGACGAGATCCAACGCCGCCCGGATCTCTTCGAGCTCTTGCGGGTGCTGGTCGACCGCCCCGAAAACCCGGCACGTTTTCTGATTCTCGGCAGCGCTTCTCCGACTCTGGTCAAGGGAGTTTCTGAGTCTCTAGCGGGGCGGGTCGGCTTTGTTGATCTAGCGGGATTTTCGCTGCACGAAGTCGGCTCCGAGGCCCGAGATGCTCTGTGGCAACGAGGTGGTTTCCCACGCTCCTATCTCGCCCCTGACGAGCGCTCTAGCTTTGGCTGGCGCGAAGGCTTCATCCGCACCTTCCTCGAGCGTGACATCCCTCAGCTCGGGATCAACGTGCCAGCGGAAACCCTGCGAAGGTTCTGGACGATGATCGCTCATTACCATGGGCAGATCTGGAATGCCGCGGAGCTCGGCCGGTCGCTCGGCTCGTCCGAGAAGACGGCCCGGCGTTACCTCGACATCTTGGCCGGCTCGTTCATGGTCCGGATTCTGCCGCCTTGGTTCGAGAACCTGAAACGACGGCAGGTCAAGGCGCCCAAGATCTATTTGCGCGACAGCGGCTTGCTCCACTCACTGTTGCAGCTCGAAACGGAGCGCGACGTCCGAAGCCACCCCAAGCTCGGGGCCTCGTGGGAGGGCTTCGCGATCGAGCAGATCCTCGAAGTGCTCGATACGCGCGACGCCTACTTCTGGGCGACCCACAGCGGCGCGGAGCTCGATCTCCTGGTGCTCAAATCCGGCAAGCGCACCGGCTTCGAATTCAAGTTTTCCGACGCACCGTCGAGATCTCGCTCGATGGGCATCGCGATGCAGGATCTCAGCCTCGACCGGCTGTGGGTCGTCTACCCGGGCAGCAAGACGTACGATCTTCGCCCGGGAATCACGGTGTCCCCGCTAGAGAGCCTGCTAGACGCTCTGCGCGACAATCCAGCGACGGATCCATAGGCGAGCGCGCTTCGAGCTGAAACGGCCAGCTCGTCTCTCATGAGAAGACAGGTCTCATGAGAAGACAGGGCTGGCCGTTTGGAACTGAACGCTGGAGGACGCTGCTAAGCGTCTTCGATCAGGTCGCGAGCGCTGACCCGAACGCGATCGGCGGTGGCCTCGGCGACTTCGTAGATCCACGAGCCGTGGAAGTCGTTGAAGGTCTGAATCTCGTTCTGGCTCTTCAACTTCTCTGCCACCTCGGCGGCCTCGTCTTCATCGGCGTCGGGAGCAATGGTGAGCTGCCCGGCGTTGTGGTAGCCCTGGATGCGCAGGTAGTGCTTCTCACCCTTCGACGCGACGGCGACCCGGTAGCCCGACTCGTCCTTGAGGTCGAAGTCGACCACCGAGCGGAACGCCAGCCCCTGCACCTCGGGCGCGTCGGCCAGGTGGTGCTTGGTGAAGCGCAGCCCGGAGAGCAGGCTCTCGAGCTGACTCACCTTGGAGCTCTCCTTCTTGCCGGCGGGTACGTCGACCAGGGCGAGGCTGCCGTCCTGATCTTCGATCCGGAAGCCTTGACCCTGGATCGCGGCGACGTCGGTGCTGGCGACGTTGAGGATCTCCTTCTTGAGGAAGTCGTCCTGGCCGGTGCTGAGGTAGACCCGCGAGCTGGTCAGGTAGATGGTGCTGTCGTCGCCGTCGGTGCGACGGATGTAGTTGCCACCGCCGTCGTCCAGCGACTTGCCGATCAGGAAGTGAACCATGTCCTGCTGGCTCTCGTCCTTGAAGGTGACCTCGGTGGTGTTCTCACCACCCGGCGACAGCTCGAGCTCTTCGACCAGGCTCTCGCTGTCTCCGATCTCCTTTTCCAGGCTGAGCTCGAGGACGTCGCGGATGAAGCGATTGACCGACTCGTTCTTGGCCGGATAGCCGCCAGCGTCGGTGACCACGAAGCGGTCGCCATCACGGCGCAGCTGGGTGGACTCGTCGCCCTTCTTGATCGCGATCTCGGCGATCGAGTCGGGATTCAGGTTCTGGAGGAACTTCTGCCCGCGCTCGAAACGCTCGGCACGGCGAACGCTATCGGTGTAGGAGAACACCGATAGCGCCATCAAAGCGAGGGCGGCAATGAGCAGGATGCGATTGATCTTCATGACGCGCTCCTTCTGGCGCTGGCGTCGCGCATGCGACGGCGGAAGAAGAGGGTGAGTCCGAGAATGAGCACCAGCAGCGGCGTCACCCCGAGGGTGGCGATGCGCACCTTGGTCTCCTCGGCTTCGAGGGCCGCGCGCTTGTCCTTGCGGATGTCCGCCAGCTCACGATTGGATTCGCGGATGCGCTCGTTGAGCTGGTCGACCTCGTCTTGCACCTGCTTCTGGAACAGGGCGGCGTTGCTGGCGCCGAGGCCCGACTGCTTCTCGCGCAGCTGCTCCTCGAAGGTGGCGATCTCGGCCCGCAGCTCTTTCTCGCGCTCGAGGGTCTCGCGATCGGCCTCCGCCTCGATCTCGTCGAAGAGGGTGAAGGGACGGTCGATCGAAGGCTTCGAGCGCACCTTCATCAGCTCCTCTGAGCCGAACAGGAAGTCGACGGCGTTGAGCAGCACCTTGTGGTTGTCGTTGACCGCGATGGCGCCGAACGGAGTATTCTGAAACGCCACCTGGTCGGAGATGAAGTCGACGTCGGCGAACACCATCACGGTGGCCTCCGAGCGCTCCTCCTCCGGCACCGCATCCTTGCGCTCGGTCTCAGTGCTCTGCTGCGGCGGCAGGTTGACGCCCGGCGGCAGGCCCGGCGGTGGCGGCGGCGTTGGGCCGGGGATATCGGCACCGCCCGGGAAGAGCGGATCGAGCTTGCCCTGCACCAGGTAGGCCAGGGTCACCGGCTCATCGCCCGGGGTGAACTCGTCGGCGATCTTGCCCGGCGAGTTGAGGTCGAGGAAGACCAGGCCACCAGAATCCGGGAAGCCGGGTTTGACCTCGATCGTGTTGCCCTTGGACGTGGTGGTGATCAGCGGGGTGAGCGTCACGCCGCCTTCGGCGTCATCACCCTCGCTTTCTCCACCGTCACCGTTGTTGGTCTTCTCCAGGCTACCGGCGAGGAAGAAGCGCAGACTGCTGAGCCCCTGGAACACCGGATGGCCGCTGTTCAGGGTCTGGTCCCTGGTCTGCTCGTCGATCTGCAGATCGACGATCACGCGCTCGGCGCCGCCGGTGCGCGACACCGCCCGCTTGATGGCGAGATCGAAGTCACCGACGATTTGATCTTCCTTGCGCTCGAGCCCCCATTTCGCCAACAGCCGCCCGAGATTGGACGACGGCTTGTACTGATAGCTCGCCCATGGCTGCTGCGGATTCTGCGGCGCCTGATCATCCAGCGAGTACGGATCGAGGAAGATCAGCGTGTTGCCCCCGCGGGTGATCCACTCATCCAGCGCCCACAGGGCTCGATCGTTGAAGTCCTTGGGGTGGACGACGATCACCAGGTCGTACTCGTCGTGCGGGATGTGGTCGGCGTCGGCCTCGATCTTGGAGACCTGGTAGGTCTCTTCGAGCAGCTTCATGGCGATCCAGGACTCGCCCGGCGCCTTGCCCTGGGCCCGCAGCACCTGCGCCATGTAGGGGTTCGAAGCGTCGGACACCACCTCGAGGCTCGACATCACGCCGATGCGTTGGCTCTGCGGCCAGATCAGCGACTGGATGCGCTTGGAGATCTCGTATTCGATGGTCTCCTGCTTGGTCGGCCACAGGAAGTCGATCACGTCGCGACTGCCGGTCTGGGTCTCGAACACCAGGCCGAAGAAGAACAGGTCGCCATGCTGATTGATCGGCTTGCCGTCGAGGCCGTAGTCGGCGGCGTCCTGAGCTTCGTCGGTGTCGGGCACCGGGTCGATGAAGCTGACGTTGATCTTGCCCTCGGACGCGATCTCGTACTCTTTGAGCAGAGCGCGAATGTACTTCTCGTAGGTGATGAAGTCCTTGATGAACTTGGGCAAGGACTTGCCGGCGGTCTCCGAGAAGTAGAGCTTGATGTCGAGCGGCTTGACGCCGTCCTGCTGCAGCCTGGCGAGGATCGCCTCGGTGCCGCCGGTCAGCGAGTAGAGGTTGTCGGCGGTGAAGTCGGCGCGCAGGTTCTCGGTGGTGCGGGTGAGAACGTGAATGCCGAACACCGCTACCAGCGCTACCAGCACCAGAGTGGTGGCGCGGCTGTCGAGGATCTTCTTGAAGTCCATCTTTGTGCCCTCCTCAGGAAGCCTTGGTGCGATCCAGGGCGACCATGCCGCAGATCAGCCATCCGACGGTGAACAGGATGAAGAACGCCAGGGTCCCGATTTCCAGCAGACCGCGGGTCATGGTGTCGAAGTGATCGGTGACGCTGAGGCTCAGGAAGAGCTGCTCGGCGTACCCCCCTAGGGTGTTGCCGATCGTCTCCAAGGACTGCGGCAGGCCGACGATCAGAAACACGACCGTGGCGGTGGTGCCGAGGATGAACGCCACCACCTGGTTCTTGGTGATCGCCGAAAACAGCATGCCGATCGACAGGTAGGCGGCGGCCAGCAGCACGCAGCCCAAGTAGCCGGTGAAGATCACCCCCCAATCCGGATCGCCGAGCCGCGCCACCTGGAACACCAGCGGCAGGCTGAGCACCAGCGAGAAGCTCAGGAAGCACCAGCCGGCCAAAAACTTGCCGAGGTACGAGGCTTCGAGGGTGACCGGCAGGGTGAACAGCAGCTCGACGGTGCCGGTCTTGCGCTCTTCCGCCCACAGCCGCATCGCCACCGCCGGCACCAGCACGACGAACAGCCACGGGATGTAGGTGAAGAAGGGATCGAGACTGGCCTGGCGCAGCTCGAGGAAGCGACCAAAATCGCGCGACAGGGTGAGCCAGCCGCTAGCGACCAGAAAGATGACGATGAAGATATAGCCCAGGGGGGACGCGAAGTAGCCTTTGAACTCGCGCTTGAAAACCGCCCTGAGACCCGTGAAACGGCTCATGTGGTGACACCCTCCGTGACTTCGCGGAAGAGATCGTCGAGTCGCCCTTCCTGCAGTTGGACGTCTTGGATTGGCGCGTCCCTAACCATGTCGAGCACCTCGACCAGGTGGTTCTCACCGCCCGCCGGGTAGATGTCGACGCTACGCTCCGAATGCATCTCGACCCGCTCGCACCAGTCCTGGGCTTCGAGCCGGCTGGCCAGACTCGGGTCGTCCTGCTGCAGAGTGAGGCGGATGACGTTGTGATTCGGTGCCCGGGCGATCAGCTCCTGGGGCGTCGAGTCGACCCGAATCTTGCCTTGAGAAATGATCATCGCCCGGGTGCAGATACGCTCGACCTCGTCGAGGATGTGGGTCGAGACGATGATGCACTTGTCGGTGGCAATGTTGGCCAGCAGCTGCTGCACGACCGCCTTCTGATTGGGATCGAGACCGTCGGTGGGCTCGTCGAGGATCAGCACCTCGGGGTCGTGAATCAGCGCCTGCGCCAGGCCGACCCGGCGCTTGAAACCCTTCGACAGAGTTTCGATGGTCTGATGCTGGACCTTGGTCAAGGCGGTCATCTCGAGCACTCGGTCGATGGCGCTTGGGATATCGCTGACGCCGCGGGCTTCACCGATGAACTCCAGGAAGCCGACCACCGTCATCTCGCCGTAGGCCGGGGCGTTCTCGGGCAGGTAGCCCACCTTCTGGCGTGCTGCCAAAGATTCCGTCGCCAGATCGTGGCCGGCGACCTCGATGCGACCGTGATCCGGTTCGAGGAAACCCGTGATCAAGCGCATGGCCGTCGTCTTGCCGGCGCCATTGGGTCCCAAGAAGCCGAGCACATCGCCGCGGCGGGCCTCGAAGGTGATGCCGTCGACGGCGCGGATCGGACCGTAATGCTTGGCCAGGTCCTCGACCGCGACTAGCGTCTCGCCGGTCGGTGTGGCGGCGGGCGTCGGCTCGGGCTGGGCGACGGACGCGGGCGCTTCGTCAGACGATGCCGCGGCGGCCACCTCCGGCGCCTCATCGACCGGCGCGGCCGCTTCCGAAGCCGCGGCTGGCGCGTCCTCGGTATCGGTGTTGATCGAGCTCTTCTCTTCCATGAAATCCCCTAATCAGACTCTTCTTGATCAAATCCGGGCAAAAACGACTCTCGAGGCGTCAGAATGACGCAGCCCGACGGCACGAAGTCAGCAAACTCGTGCGCTAGACGGGGTTGAACCCCTTTGTTAAGCAGTTTGTATGCCAGCTTGCGAGACGCAGTGCCGCGGCGGTCAGAAACGCAAGTATTCCGTCAGGTCGGCGCCCAGCACGGCATCGAGCTCGGAGAAGTCTCCCTCTTCGAATTCAGTGAACAGGAAAGCGAAGACCGGATAGCGCTTGGGATCGATGCGGCGCAGATCGATGGGCTTCGAGAAGCCAGCCAGGAAGCGCTCAGTGTCGACAGACCTGATGGTCGAGCGATCGAGCCGAGCCGGTAGATCGGCCACGACCAGAGCGCAGGCGCGACAGGCGTCGCTCGAGAGGATCCGCTCCCAGTCCGGCGGCTGGTCGTGAAGGTAGCTGAGGTAGGGGTCGAAGCCGTAGGCGTAGTGCGCGATGTCGACGGCACACCAGCCACCAAAGCGCAGCGGGTTGACTTCGATCGGGACGATGCGGCCGGCGCCATCGACCCGTACCTCGGTGTGGGTCGGAAAGCTGGCCAGGCCGGCGAGACTACCGATGTCACGCAGAAACTCGGTGAATGGCGCATGCCAGCGCTCGATCAGCTGCCGCGAGGTGAAGTAGACGCGGTCGCTGACGTCCCGTCCAGAGGCGAAAGGATGCGCCATGATGTTGACAATCACCGGCTGTCCCTCGGCATCGTAATAGGCGTCGATGGCGTATTCGTCACCTTCGAGACACTCCTCGATGAGGAAGCGGTCGCTGTTGACGACCTGATCCGGGTAGATGCCGCGGATCTTCGCGACGTCGCGCTCGATCGTCGCCAGGGTGTCGGGCCAAGCGGCCGCCGATTCCACTACGTGCACCCCGAGGCTGAAAAATCCCACCGCCGGCTTGACCACGAACGGGCTGGGCAGCGCCTCCGGGTCGACGTCGCGCAGCTCTGAGAAGCGCACGCCGCGGAAGAACGTCTCGGGATAGCGCTCCTGGAGCAGCCTGCGAAACCTCAATTTGTCCTTGAGCACGGCGATGCGACCCGGCAGCTCGGTGTCCGCGAGGTGCTCCGCCACCCACTCGATCGACGCCTCCGAGCAGGTGTAGATGCGAGCATCCGAGCACTCGCGGAAGGAGCTCACAAACTCGGCGTCGGACGACAGCCGAACATCGGAGCCCGCCAGCACCTGAGCCGCCATCGGCGTTTCGAGGACCGACGCGCCAGACGCGATCACACTGTCTCGCAGCACGTCGGATACGAATGGCTCGTCGAGGATGAACATCTCGCGTGGCCTAGAGCTGGTGGTACATCACTCGGAGGATCATGGATTTGGCTCTTGCTCGTCCAGCGGGCGACGTTGCAGCACGCGGCGTTGCTGCAAGAAGCGAGGGATGATCTGGACCCGGTAGCGGTCGTGGAACGGCGTGAAGGCGACCGGATCCCAGATCTCCCCCAAGCAATCCGCGAGCTTGGGTCCGGCGAGGTACGCCTGCACCGAGCGCTCGACCCCACCGTCGAGGATCGCGACCGGCACCCGGCGGTAGACGCCAGCCGCGATCTCTTCGAAGTCATCCAGAATCGCCAGAGTCTCGGGGTCGACCCCCGCCACCAGCACCCCCTCGACCCGCGCGCCGCGCTCCGGCACGGTTGCCGGCACCGGCGCGTAGCCCGCCTTGCGCACCGTGTAGCGCTGGTGGTCGGGCAGCACCGCCGGCCGGCTCGGGAATTCACGACCCACTAGAGCACGCATCAGCTCCGGCAACATCAGCACACCATAAGCGAAGAGATCGACGGACATCGGTGACTCCGGCTTATTCGCTGATCGCAGGACCCGCCAGGGACTGTTCGAGGATCGACCTCAGCTCGGCATCCAGCGGCACCGGCCGCCGGCTGTCGAGGTCCATCAGCACGGTGGTGATCTTGGCCTGAAAGCTGAGGATGCCGTCGCGCCGCCGGCGGACGGTATAGGTGAAGTCGACCGAAGAACGGCCGACCCGGTCGATCACCAGCTCGACGACCGCGACGTCGCCGTACTCGAGCGGCGCATCGAATCGGCTCTCGATAGCCACCGTCGGGAAGCCCAGGCGGCGGTCGCGGATCAGCCCGGGATAAGAGATCGGCGCGGCGGTGTCGAAGAAATCTTCAAAGGCCGCGTGGCACAGGCGGAAGAACTGCGGATAGTAGACGATGCCGGCACCGTCGACGTCGTCGAAGCGAATCTTCTGGACCGAGGTGAAGGCCATGGTCCAGGCATTGTAGCCGGTCCCTGTCGGCCTGCACACAGGGCTTGGAAGATCCGACACTCCGTCCGCTGGCCGGCTGGCGGGCGGCATCTCGGTTGCTCGAATTAAGAACCCGGCCGGTCCGTATAGTGTGAGAATATGAGCGTCACGCTCATCATTAGCTGACCAAGACGTGCTGACCAAGACGTGCTGACCACCGATGCGGCGCCAACCAGCCGCTGGATTGTCGGAGTGCATCCGATGCACTTCCGGCATCTCGATAGGAGAGGACCCATGGACCTTACCCGTGCACTCAAAGCATCGCTCCCCGCTGTAGCGATCCTCATCGCCTCGGCGTTCGCCGCGCTCGCTGCCGATCCGGCGGCCGCTGCTGTCGAATACAAGAAGGCCAAGCCGCTGACCGATGTCGTCAAGACCAAGGCCAGCCCGGTGTCGACGCGAGGCAAGGTGCGGGTGCCGCTGATCACCTGGGGTGGCGACGTGGCGACCCTGCACGCCGCCGAGAAGGGACTGTTCCAGAGCGAAGGGCTGGACGTCGAGTTGTTTCTGGAGAACAACTTCCCCAAGCAGGTCGAAGCGGTGCTCGCAGGACGCACCCCCTACCTGCGCGGCACCATGGGTATGATCAACGCTGCGGCCGAGGTTTTCGATCGCGAGGGCGTGCCGCTGACCGTGATCTACCAGCTCACCTGGTCGAACGGCGGCGACGCGCTGGTGGTGCGACCCAACGTCAAGACGCCCAAGAATCTCAAGGGCAAGACCATCGCGCTGCAGCTCTACGGGCCGCACATGGACTACGTCGCCAACGTCCTCAACAGCGCGCGGGTGCCGCTGTCGAGCGTCGATTTCAAGTGGCTGGCGGAGCTCACCCTGCCGACCTTCGACACCGGCGGCAAAACCATCGACCCGGTCAACGCCTTCTTGGAAGACGACGGCAACGACGCCGTGATGGCGATCATCCCCGACGCCCTCAATTTGACCTCGGGCGGCGAGGGTGGCACCGGCGCCGCCGGTTCGGTGAAAGACGCCAAGATTCTGATCTCCACCAAGACCGCGTCGCG
>JBCCEE010000228.1:0-13059 GCA_039030415.1 Acidobacteriota bacterium | reverse complement strand
GGTCTTGGCGGCAGTGCCGAGGGGCTAGCTTGCCCGAGCTGCGGGAGTGACCGTCTGCAGAAGCAGTTCTCGACGTTTGCCAGCGCCGGAGGAGATAGTGCCATGGACGCAGGTGCCTCGATGGGTGGCTGCTGCCGTGGCACCCCCACGTGACCCACGTGATGCGGCGGCCCGGTGGGCCGCCTTCGATGTCATGAGATTGTCGATTTCACGAATTTGAAGTTTGTGCGCAAGATCCTGTGACCCGGCGTGTTCCAGCCTTTGAGCGAACACGCCACACCCCAACGGTGAAAGGGTCCAGGTCATGCCTAGTAACGTTTCGCAGTTATTCCCGAGTCGATCAGCGGCCGCTAGGGTTGCCCGGCCGATCAATCTGGCGCTGCTGATCACCTTCGCCGCCAGCGCCTCATCCCACACGGCCGAGGCGCGAGATTCCCGCCTGCCGTGGCGCGAAGCTGGCTTGAGCGAGCGTCAGGCCGCCGCCCACCTGCTCGACCGGTTTGCCTATGGCGCTCAACCCGGCGACATCGACCGGGTCGTGGCCATAGGCATCGATCGCTGGCTCGAACAGCAGCTGGCCGGCGACCAGCCTGATCCCGTCGTCGAGCAGGCCCTGAAGAGCTTCAAGAGCCTTGAGCTCACCAACCGCCAGATCGCCGAGACCTATCCCAATCCCGGCATGCTGCTGCGCCAGGCGAACCGGGCGGGCGTCGTCGACCCGGAGATGCTGGCCGACCTGCAGGACGAAGAGCGCGAGAGGAATCCGGAGCAGCGCCGGGAGATCATGAAGTTCGCCCGCGAGCAGGGCTACCGACCCCAGCGAGAGCTGATCGGAGAGATGGTCGCCCAGAAGTTGATCCGCGCCCGCTATTCGCAGAATCAGCTCGTCGAGGTGCTCACCGACTTCTGGTTCAACCACTTCAATGTCTCGATTACCGACAACGACAGCCGCTCGTTCGTCTCCACCTATGAGCGGGACGCTATCCGTCCTCATGTGCTGGGCGATTTTCGCGCCATGCTCGAAGCGACCGCCAAACATCCCGCGATGCTGCTGTACTTGGACAACGCTCGCTCGGTAGCCGACGAAGACGCCCCCAAGACGTTCGAACGCGAGCGGTTTGCGAGAGCCCGCGGCCGAGGCGGCAGCTTTGGGCGACGCGGCTTTGGCAATCGTGACTCGCGGAGCGGCAATGACAGAGTGCGCCGGGCGATCGAGCAGCGTCGACCGCAGGGGCTCAACGAGAACTATGCCCGTGAGCTGATGGAGCTCCACACCCTCGGAGTCGACGGTGGCTACACCCAAGACGACGTGATCGCCGTGGCGCGGGCGTTTACCGGCTGGACCACCCTGCCCGCTGGGCCGATGAGTGAACAGATCGAACAGCGCATCTCGCGCGCCCGTCGCCTGCCTGGCGCCGGCTTTGTCTTCGAGGGCTCGTTTCTGTTTCGCGCTGACGCCCACGATGCCGGCCCCAAGACCATCCTCGGCGAGACCTATCCCGGCGGACGCGGCATCGAAGACGGTCTCGAGGTGCTCGATGCCTTGGCAGCCCACCCTTCGACCGTCCGCCACCTGGCGACCAAGCTCGCGACCCGATTCGTGTCCGACCAGCCTTCCGCGGAGCTGGTCGACCGCCTGGCTGAGTCGTTCTCGCGCTCGGGCGGCGATCTCGAGAAAGTCATGCGGACGCTCGCCGAGTCGCCGGAATTTTGGAGTGCAGAGGCTCGCCAGACGAAGATCAAGTCGCCGTTCGAGCTCACGGTCTCGGCGCTGCGCGTGTTGGGCGCCGAGCTCGAACATCCTCGCCCGGTGCTCGAATGGATCTGGCGTATGGGGCAGCCGCTGTACTCCTATCAGGCGCCGACGGGTTATCCGGATCGCGCTGACGCCTGGGTGAATACCGGGGCTCTGCTGAGCCGGATGAACTTCGGACTACAGCTCGCAACCCGTAGCATCCCAGGCATCGAGCTCGACCTGGCGGCGCTCAACGATCATCGCGAGCCGGCATCGCTCGATGAAGCGCTGGAGACCTACGTCCCGCTCTTGATGCCAGAGCGTGATCCGACGGAGACCATCCAGCGTCTCGAGTCGGTAGTGCGAGATCCTGAGCTGGCGAGCAAGATTGCCGATGCGGCGCCTCCCGCGGAGACTGGGAGCTCCATGTTCGACGGCTGGGAGCCGACCCCTCTCGAGGGCATCGACCGTGGACCGCGGGCGCATCGTAGGCCCGCGTTCGGGGGCGGGCGTCGACTGCCACGGGCTTCCGAGCCCGACCACAGTGCCTTGGCCCATGTGGTCGGAGTAATTTTGGGATCCCCCGAGTTTCAGCGTAGGTAGACAGACCAGTAGGTAAACAGACCGGTAGGTAGACAGACCAGCAGATAGGCAAACAAGCAGCTAGACAGACAACGCGTCGTCGACGCTTGGCGTCGACGCCTTCGAGATACCCCTAGAAGGAGGGTCGTCATGATCGACCGTAGAGCATTCATGAAGGCCGGTGGACTCGCTCTGTTCACCGCCGGCGCGGGACCGACATTTCTCGAGCAGGCGGCACGCGCCGCAGCGGGTCCCGGCGCCTTCGAGCGTCGCAAGGTGCTGGTCACGATCTTTCAACGCGGCGCCATGGACGCCTTGATGGCGGTGCCGCCGCTGACCGATCGGCGCCTGCAGACGCTGCGCCCTCGCTTGTTCATGGGGGCCGCGCGTTCCAGCGGCAGCGCCGTCCACGATCTGGGCGTCGACTTCGGGCTTCATCCCGCCTTTGAGGAGCTGCTGCCGATGTGGCGTGATCAGGAGCTGGCGGTAGTGCATGCCGTTGGCTCGCCGGACGCTACCCGGTCGCACTTCGACGCTCAGGACTACATGGAGACCGGCACCCCGGGTCGCAAGGGAACGCCGGACGGCTGGCTGAACCGGGTGGTGGGGGAGCTGGGTCATGACGCGACGCCGTTCAGAGCCGTGTCCATGACCTCAGCGCTGCCGCGCTCCCTCTACGGAGCGCATCCGGCGCTGGCGGTGACAGACCTACGCAACTTCAGGGTCGATCTGCCGGGAGCTCGCGCCGCGTCGCAGGCCGCCGGCAAAGGGTTCGAAGCGCTCTACGAGCAGACTTCCCAGGATCTGCTGCGGGATACTGCCGCCGAGACGTTCGAGGCGGTGGATATGTTGGAGAAGCTCGACGTCTCACGCTATCGGCCTCGGTCCGAAGCGCGCTACCCGCGCTCGGCACTCTCGGACAGCCTGCAGCAGATCGCGTTCCTGATCAAATCCAACGTTGGGCTGGAGGTCGCCTTTGCCGAGTCCGGCGGCTGGGACACCCACGTGGCGCAGGGCACCACCAACGGCTCCTTTGCGCGCCGCGCCCAGGATCTGTCGAGGTCGATCGCCGCCTTCTGGCGCGACCTTGGCTCGCACCGGGACGATGTGGTGGTGATGACCATGACCGAATTTGGCCGAACCGTTGCAGAGAATGGCTCCGCGGGAACCGATCACGGCCACGGCTCGTGCCTCTTTGTGCTCGGCAACGACGTCGACGGCGGCAAAGTGCACGGCAACCTGCCGGCTCTGTCGCGCGACAACCTCTACGAGGGACGTGACCTGCCGGTCACCACCGATTTCCGCTCGGTGTTCTCGGAAGTTGCTGGCAAACACCTGTCCCTACCCAAGGATGCGTCGTTGTTCCCTGGCTGGAACGGGGACCGGATCTCGCTCCTACCAAGCTAGCCTAGCTCGTTCGCATCCCAGAGCAGGGCTCATGAGGTGTAGGCCGTGTTGGACGGAGCGAGTAAGGGCTGAGATGTTTGAGCGTGCAGGATCGTAATGCAGCTGGTCGTAACCCTTGGTGAGTTAGGGGTTTACGCAGCTGCATAAAGATCCTGCGAGTTCCGAAGCCCGGCGCAGCCCGTCCAACACGGCCGTCTATCGACTGTTCCTGGCTGGGATCCCTAGCTCGGCACGGCCGCGTCGACATATTTCGAGATGATGTCGCGCCAAGGGCCGGTCGAACCGAGCTTGCAGAGATTTCCGAAGTGACCGCTGATCGAGCGGTCGATGAAGACGATGTCCTTGGGGAAGTCGAACTCGCTGGCCTGATTGATGTTGGCTTTGCCGAGATCGAACAGCCGATCGTAGAGCTCGTCGTCTTCACCGAAGGTGTAGGGGGGATCGGCTCGCAGGATGTCGCGGAAGATTTCGTAATACGACTCGATCAGCTCGGTCGGCACTTCCTGGCCGCCCTTGGATAGGCCCATACGCAGCAAGATCTCGGGAATGTCAGCCGGCCGGTTGGCGAGGGCCGCACGCATTACGCCAGCGTAGCCCTCGGCCAGGTTCTGCGGCGGCTCTTTGACGCAGCCGAAATCGTAAACCACGATGCGGCCGTCTTCGAGGAACGCGAAGTTGCCGAAATTGGGGTCGGCGTGCAGAAATCGATGCTCGAGCAAACCGCGCAGCATGAGCTCCAGCAGCACCACGCCCCAACGGTCCCGCAGCTCTTGGGAGAACTCCTCAGAGCAGGCTCGCTCCGGTGGGATGCCTTCGACGAACTCCATGGTCAGCACGCCGCGGGCACTGGCCTCGTCCACCACCCGGGGGATGACGACTTCAGGAATGTCGGCATGTAGCTCCGCCATGCGCCGCAGGTTGTTCGCCTCCTGGGTGTAGTCGATCTCTTCCAGCAAACGGTCGCGCACCTCGGCCCAGATCGGCTCGAAGTCGACGTCCGAGACCATCGCCAGCAGGCTCTGGAAGATCGTGCGCAGGTTCTTCAAGTCGGCCGTGATGATGTGATCGATCGCCGGGTACTGAATCTTGACCGCCACCTGGCGACCGTCACGCAGTCGGGCGCGGTGGACCTGGCCGATCGAAGCCGAAGCGAACGCCTCAGGCTCGATGGATTCGAAGACCTCGTCGTAGTTCGAGATCTGGCCCTGGACTTCGTACTGCATGACCTCGAACGGCACGCTCGGTGCCTTCTTCTGTAGCAAGCGCAGGATCTCGGCGACTTCCGGAGGCAAGATGCCCTCGTGCAGGCTCAGCATCTGGCCGACCTTCATCGCCGCGCCGCGCATCTCGCCCAGAGTGTCGACGATGCGCTTGGCGTTGCGCACCAGGGCTTCCGTCTTTTGCGCCT
This sequence comes from Acidobacteriota bacterium, assembly GCA_039030415.1. Lineage (GTDB taxonomy): Bacteria > Acidobacteriota > Thermoanaerobaculia > Multivoradales > J023 > JAAELT01. Next base: position 7,927 of record JBCCEE010000228.1, on the reverse strand, counting down.
TCTTCTCGATATCGGAGCGTGCGATGTCGCGAACGCGCTCGCCGAGCATCGAGGCGCCGACTCGCCCGACGAGCCCGCCAAGCTTGACGAAGCGACGCGGTGCCGAAGTGATCAACTTGTCACGGCCCATAATGAGTATGCTGCTCCAGCGGTCAGTGTTTGGGGTTCGCTCGGGTGAATCGAACGGGTCATTCGCGGTGGCGGTCCACGGAGGGGGCTTCTGCGAGGCCAACTGATTCTTCGAAATCCTGAGCCGCTTGGACGCGACGAGCCACCTCGAGATACTCCGCGTCTTGCGCCTCGTCGTCGAAGTCGGCGACTTCCTTGGTGATTCGGACCGCCGCCTTGGCCTTGCGGAACTGGCGCATCAGATCGCGCAGCTCCTTGTCACCATCCTCGCGCGCGATGCCAGCCCGCAGGTCGACGATCTCCTGCTCGAGCTCGACGGTGATCAGATCGGCCGAGACTTCAGCGGCCTCGTCCTGAATGTCCTGCAGCTCGTCGATCAGCAGCTCGAGCTGGCTCTCATGCTGGCGTATCTTCTCGAGATGCTCTTCAGCGTCGGTCTCCAGCTCCTGGAAGCGTTCCTGGGCCTCTTCGAGCTCGGCGGAGCTCTCGGCATAGGCCTCGCGGCAGCGCCGGTAGCCGGCGTCGGCCTTGATCTCGACAGTCGATTTGCCTGCCGACTTCAAGGCCTCTATCCGCTGGTCGGCTTTCCGCAGCGTAGCCTGCTGAGCCTTCTCGAGGCTCTGGATCTGAACCGCCATCTCCTCGAGGTCGGCGGTCTTGCGCTGCCATTGCTTGGTCAGCTGCACCACCGCCTGCTTGTAGCGTTCGATGCGGGTCGTCTTGTCGCTGATGATCTCTTCGAAACGCGCTCGGATCGCGTCGGGAACCGCGGCCGACATCGCCGTCGTCTCGGGTTGCGCCTTGCGTCCCAGCAGGCGGCTGAAGAAACGCACGAACAAGGTCCACCAGCTGCCCAGGGTCTGGCGTAGCCCAAGGCGCTGTGCTCGCCTCAGCTCGCGAGGCGTCTTGCGCCGCGGTGGCTCTTCGCCGAAGCGCTTCTCGAGCTCGCGCAGCAGGGTGCCAACACCCAGGGTGCGATTCCAGTGCTCTTGACTCCACAGCCCTCGGATCTCCGTCCCGTGGCTCCAAGACCACTCGGCAGCGACTTCGAGTCGCGGCGCCTCGGCGGGGTAGGTGTCGGTGTCGAGGGTGACGATCACCGGCACGCCGCGCACCTGCGCGGTCAACACGACTTGATCGACGACCCTCGTGTGCTGAATCTCGAATCGGCCGAGCTCGACGATCTCTTGCTCGAGCGCAGCGGGCAGTCGACTCATGGCCACCGTGCCATCTCTGCCGCCACGTCTTCGATGCGCTGGATCGCGCGCCGCAGCTCGTCGAGCTCGGGCACGATGTCGAACGGCGTCTGGTCTCGGCCTTCCTGACCGCTGTCGATGCAGCGCAACAGCACGCGGTAGCGCTCGAGCTCGTTCAGCTGGGTCGGCCACGGCTGGGGGTCGACGATCGCTTCCGCCATGGCGCGGGGCCCGGGTGAGCGATTGCTGAAGATCTCCTGGCTCTCGAGGTCCGCCGCTGCTGCGCTGCGCGGCTCCTTCTTGCGACCAAACAAGCTGCTCAACACACCGACTTCGCGCCACGATTCCGGCGCCGCTCCGGGTAGTCCGAGAATCGGCTCACGGACGTCGGTCGCCTCGCCACCGATCGCCAGATTGAGCGCCGCGAGACGCATGGCCGGCAGCAGCCCGAGCGCCGGCCGCAGCAGCTCGAGGGCGTGCCGAAGATCGCCGAAGTAGAGATCAGCGCTCTCTTCGATCAGCACCGCCGTGAGCCGCGCGTAGAAGTCGACGGCCCGGCCGAGCTCGGCGCGGAACGTCGCAAACGCTTCTGGCGAGGTGTGGATCGAACGCTGCGCGATGTGCGGCTCGAGCGCCGCCTCACCGCGAGCGGGATCACATTCCGCCAGGGCTTCCCACACCGCGCACAGGTCGCGTGCCGGCCCGGACAGCTCGCTGCGATCGAGCAGGTAGCCGTTGGCTCGCAGCACCGGCCGCTCGTATTCGTCGACGTCGCCTCGATTGAGCACCGTCGAGACCAGCAGGCGGCCGCTGCTCAACGGCGTCGTCTTGAAGGCACGGTAGCCCGGGTCCGTGGTGGCGTCCCGCGGTGGCGACAGCGGGAAGGCGCCGTGTACGATCTCGCGGGCTTCGTCGGTGCTCAGCGTGCCCTCCGTCGCCACCTCGCCCTGAAACACTAGGGTCACCAGCGTCGCCATCGTTTTACCTCACTTGTTTGGAAAGCCCTTGGGCAGCCCCCGGCAACCGGGCGCTAGCGCTTTTGAGAACTGCTCTCGGGTACCGCGTCTACGGCGTGAACCAGATCCGACAGCAGCGTGTCGATACCCATACCGTCGAGCGCCGAGTCCATCTCCCAGCCGGCGCACTGCACATTGTAGTGGCCGACGTTGATCAGCTCGCCTCGCAGCTGGGCCAGGGGGATCGCCATGCCCCGCCGGAAGTGCTCGCGGACTTCCTCCGGCTCGAGCTTGTGGAGGTCCGGCTTGCTGAAGACGAAGAAGATCGGTTTGTGGGCCATCACCGCGTTCATCTTCGAAGCCAGCAGAATGCCGGTCATGATCGGCTTGATCTGGTCGGCGAAAGCGGTCCAGATCGGCTCTTTGGCTCCCGCCGCGATCTCGGCTTGCTTGTTGCGGACCAGATCGATGATGAAGATGAAGCCGTCGCAGCTCGACAGCAGCTCGGTGAAGCGCTCCAAGATCTGCTTGGTGGGGCCGGCCTTCCAGGTCGAGAGATCGGGGTTGATCCGCAGCTCGTTCACCAGGTCACGAAACTGCTTGCCCGGGATGTCTTCCGAGGACAGCGTCATGTCCACCGGCGTGTGGCTGCCGCCCGCTTCCGGCACCCGGTGGATGTGCAGCTCGAATTTCTCCCAGCGAGCACTGGCCGGTAGCGGTCGGCCCGCCGCGACGTGGCTCAGCAGCTCGCCGAACAGGCTACCGCTACTCATCGAGATGCGGCCCATGTCGTGCAGCGAGACATACTGTCCCAGGGTGAGGATCAGCGAGCTCTTGCCGCAGCCTTCGACGCCGAGAATCGGAATCTTGCGGCGACGGCCCCCCTTGCGGCGTCCCAGCAGCCCGCGCAGTCGGTCCCACAAACTCATGCTGCCTTCCCTCCCGCGGTATTCAGCAGGCTGGCGATCGGTTGCCAGAGCTGTTGATAGAGCAGTTCCCAGTCGATGTCGCGCTGCAGGTCGGCGACAAAGGCTCGACGGATGCCTTCGAGCGGCAGGCCGTCCTCGCCGACCGGCGACAGCGGCGGCGAGCGCAGCTCACCGTCCGCATGATCGATGCGCAGCACCGCGGCCTGCGGCGACTTGTCGGCCAGTTGGTTGAGCCGCTCCAAGAGCTGCGCCGCTGCGTGTCCGGGTTCTTCGAGAATCATCACGCCGTCGAGGGCCTGCGCCATCAATCGAAGCTGAGCGTCCGAGAGGCGATGGCCCTGCGCCACTTCCACCATCCGGATCTTGCGGCCGTCCGCGAGAGCCACGCTGAGGCTCTCGGACTGACGATCCGATCTCATTCTACCCAGCAACTGATCGGACTGAGCGTCATAGTGGCGATCGAGCACCTGCAGGCGTTCGAGGTAAGAGCCGAGATAGGCCAGGCACGTCAGATAGGCCGACGGCCGGCCCGACGAAGTGATCAGGCCGACGGTGAAGACCGGGGCTCGACGCAGTCGGATACGACGCAGGCCGCCGAGCGTCACCAGCCAGCTGGCGGTCGAGCCGGCGACCAGCATCGGCAGCGGCATGTAAACCGCCTGGTTGAGCAGCTCGAAGATCGGCTGAGCGAGGCCGTAGGTTTGCGCGACACCCTCGTAAGCCATGGCGCTGCCCGATCCGAAGCCGAACAGGCCAGCGCACTTCCAGCTATCGGGACGCCCGCGGGGGATCACCTCGATCGCTTTCTCACCGCGCCCGATCAGCCAGTAGTAGCGCGCCTTGCCGTCAAGTCGGACGACGGTATAGCCCACCGGGGCCACCGAGTTTTCGGCTCTCAGGAAAAGGAAGCGACCCTTGGCGCGCTGCGCTTCCTCCTCCATCTTCTGCCGCTGGGCGTCGGCCCGGGCGACCAGCTCCAGAGACTCGTCGGTCTCGAAGCCGAGATGCTGCGCTACGGTGAACCGCTCCAGGTTGGCCAGCCGCTCGTCAGTGGTCGCCAGCCAGCGAATGAACGACCGCTTGATGCGGCCTTCCTGGGCCGCCTCCGGCAGCTCGTCTTCCGTGCGCCGCTCGACCCGATAGATGAAGACGTCTACTTGCCAGGTCGCGAGCTGCCCCTCACCGCGACACTTGGGGCACGAGACGCGACCCGAGCCGCGGCACGAGAAACAGCGTTGGCGACCCGAGCCGCCGCAGGTAGCGCAGGTAAACCGCCGGTTGTTTTTCCGCACCCTGCCGGAGCCACCGCAGCCGGAGCACCTCAGCTCGCCTCGCCCCGTGCACGTCTGGCAGCGGACTCGCCCTGAGCCCCGGCAAGTATCGCAGCGGTAGATCTGGAGGGTGTCACGGAGCGGGAACTCCTCGCTGCGCTCCTCGAAATGACCGTCGGTCGGACGCTGGGGTTGAGGCTTGTCGTAGAAGCGCACGGACCGGTGGCGCGAGGCCGGCACGGTATCGCGCCTGTGGTCGACCTGCTCATGCTGCGACGTCACCTGGACGCGGGCCGCCGCCGTTTCCACCAGCTGTTCGACCCCGGCCTCGAGCAGGGGCTCGTCCTGCAGTACCCACCGTCGGAACACGGACTGGTCCCGGCGGCGTGCGGTCAGGAGATAGCGAAAGAGAACGTCAGACATGCTAGGGCGCTCGCGGTCTGCCTCCTATTACGTGAAAGCAGACCAAAGTCTTCAGCGGCGAGCCTATTTTCTCATCCAGCTGCTACCCTCCCGCGGGTGATCACCAAAATGACATCGTCTCAGGTCGAGAGCTACTGCCAGCGGCTGCAGATTCGCCAGCCGACCTCGCCAACGCTGGAGACGTTGTGGGAGCTTCACCTCGCGCATCTGCGAAGTATCCCCTTCGAGAACCTAGACATCCATCTCGGCGTCGAGATCAGCCTGTGTCCCGAGGCTATGTTCGACAAGCTCATCACGCGCCGTCGCGGTGGCTTCTGCTACGAGCTGAACGGCGCGTTCGCTGCTCTGCTGCACTCCCTCGGCTTCGAGGTGAGCCTGCTCGAGGCGCGGGTGATCAGCGAGGGGCGGCCGCTGGTGCCCTTTGATCACCTCTGCCTGCAGGTAGATCTCGACGAGCCCTGGCTGTGCGATGTTGGCTTCGGTGATTCCTTTCAGCTGCCCTTGCGCCTGCACCGCGGGGTCGACCAGAGTGATCCCAACGGCACCTATCGCATCGACCCGAGCCCGCAGCCAGAATGGCTGGAGCTGATCGGCGGCAGCCAACCCCAATACCGCTTCTCCCTCGAGCCGCGTCGCCTCGAAGACTTCGAGGCGTGCTGCCATCACCATCAGACGTCTCCCGAATCGCACTTCACGCGCGGCACCATCTGTTCTCTTTTGACCGCTGAGGGGGGGCGCGTTTCGATCCGCAACCGTAAGCTCATCGAGACGCAGGCTGGTGAGCGCCAAGAGCGTGAGATCTCTCGCGACGACGAGCTGCGAGATCTCTACCGCGAGCGTTTCGGCATCGAGCTGGAGCGTCTCCCGATCTAAATCCGGGCGGCCCCAAACCACCGCCGGAACCGGCCCGTACTTGCCAGCGAAACCCCCGGCATCCCATGCTGTCGGTTGAGCTTCGGAAGCTCTACGCCTTCGAAAGGAGTCCGCATGCACTTCAAGACGTTGCCAGGTCTCGTCATCGGTACCCTGGTATGGACCGCCGCCCAAGCGGCCGCCGAGCCACCGGCGGACCTGCCGGAGGAGTTCAAGCAGATCATCCCCCGGGGACGCATCGCGTCGATCGACAAGCCAGAGTTTGTGCCGGCGTCCGAAGCCAAGATATCCGACGACGCCTGGATTCTTGGCGTCGCTCTGGACGGCGAAGCGCGCGCCTACAGCTTGAACCTGCTGAACTCCCACGAGATCGTCAACGATCGCATCGGAGACCGGTCCTTCGCCGCGGTGTGGTGACCGCTCGCCAACTCGGCCGTCGTGTACGGCCGCACGTTTGGTGACAAAGAGCTGAACTTTGAAGCGTCCGGTGGATTGATGCACGCCTCGCTGGTGATGCAAGACAAGGAGACCGATTCCTACTGGTCGATTATGACCGGCGATGCCCTGGCCGGTGAGCTCAAGGGCGAGCCGCTGGTCGAGCTGCCCTGGGGCACCAAGGCGCAGTGGAAAGATTGGAAGGCGAAGCATCCCGAGACGCTCGTGCTCTCGGTGGAAGGCAAGGAGCACGTCGAGAACAACCCCTACGACAACTACTTCACCTCGCCCGAGGGTTTCCGCGGCGCCAGGGCCGTGGACAACCGTCTGCGGACCAAGGAGCCGATCTACGCTTTCCAGCTCGGCGGTAAGGCCTTCGCCATTCCCTACGCGAATTTTGTCGACGGCGCGACCTTCAGGGTCGCGGGCAAGACGCTCTTCTTCTATCGGCCCGAAGACGCCGCTCTGTTCTCATCGACCCTGGCGTTCGAGGCGGTGACGGGCAGCTTTGAGCAGCGCGACGGCGTGTGGACGCATACGGACACCCAGGCGACTTTCGATCCAGGCCAGCGGCGATTCGTCGATGCCAAGGCCGGTGCGGTGCAGCCGTTCGCTGGCTTCGACACCTTCTGGTTCAACTGGAGCATGACCCATCCCGAGGCGGAGGTCGTGACTGCGGGGCGCTGATTTGGGGCGCTGATTCGGGGCGTTGATTTCGCTGCGCTCTGCGCGGACTGACGGTCTCAAAACGAGACCGTCACGGGCTGCCAGTCTTCGAAGAAGGCCCAGCGAGCGTTCCGTATCGACTGGCCGAACTGAACTTCGAACGTGCCGTCGTCGACCCAGCCGGCCGGCACCCGAAACTCTACGGTGTCGCCGTTGTTAGACAGGGTAGAGGTGAAGGTGTAGGTCTGGTCGGGGGAGGCGCTGGCGTCGCGGCGCATGCGCAGGTAGTAGTCGGCGTTGGAGGCCTCGGGCGGGCGGTCGAAGCTGGCGTGCAGAATGATCTCGCCGTCTTCGACGCCGACCACGCCGCCGCCGAGGCTCGGCAGGCGGTCGAGAAACTCGCGCTCGTCCTCGACCAGCTGGGTCATCAGCTGGCCCCAGGCCGCCACCGCCGGCTCGAGGGCGCAGCCGGCGGCGCGCAGGGTGTCCTGCCACAGGGCGATGCCGCTGAGATCCTCCGGCGCATCCTCCCGATTCAGCGCCTCGAAGAACCGGCCGGTGACGAGCGAGTCGCAGCTCTCCACCAGTGCCGCCGTCCAGGTTTCGCCCAGGACGTAAACCAGGTTGCTGTCGTGCACGGCGGTGAAGCGCTCGTCGTCGATCAGCTCCTCGAAGCGGATGTTGTGGCGATCGAACGCCGCCGCCGCAAGCCTGCGGTGAGCGCTTCGGGTCACGGGATCGCTCAACAGCTCGTGGGAAATGTATTCGGCAGATCCCTCGACGAAGGTGCGGATGCTGTCGGCCTGCTCCGGCACCCGGCCACCGGCGAGATGAAACTGAAAGCTGTGGACGGTCTCGTGGTAGAGCGTGTGGAGGGCCTCGGCAGCGTCGAGGGTCTCGAGCGCCACCCGGATCACGCCGCCCTGGGCGATGCCGGCATGGCCGTCGCCAAGATCCGTCAGGTCGGCGTCGATGCGGACACCGAGCTCCGCGCCCATGGCGGCAGCCACCCGTTCATAGGCCGTATCGGCCTGGCGGATCAGCGCTTG
>JBCCEE010000227.1:0-13149 GCA_039030415.1 Acidobacteriota bacterium | reverse complement strand
GAGGCGGTGCTGGAGCGATCGTACCTGGCCATTGGCAACCAAATGCGAGAGCTCGTCACTCGCATGCGAGATCCCAACCTGGCCGGCATCCTGCCCGAGCCCGCCGCCGGTCAACCAACGGTCGACTTGGAAGCCGTGGCTACCGCCTGGGAAGAGCGGGGAACGCGCCTCGACCAGCTCAACGCCGAGGTCGAGGCCGACGTCAACCGTGCTCAGGAGTCCCGCGTTCTGCTGCGCGAGGCCTTGAGGCGCAGCAGGCGCCTCTACGCCAACGTCGGGCGTCTGCAGGAGGGTATCTATCGACTCGCCGGTCTCGACGATCTCGCCGACCGCATGCGGGCGACCCAACGGGCGCCGCGCAAGAAGGACGACGGCGAGGAGTCGTCCGGCGAGGAGTCGTCCGGCGAGGCGACGGAGACTCAGCCGGCTGAAGGAGCGGAGGCGACTTCGAGCCTCGCGCTCGACGGGCCTTCCGGCATGGTCGCTGGCTCTTCGAGAGCGAGTGTCGCGGGGCTCGAGCACTCACCGACGCGGAGCGTCGGAACCAGCCGATACCCCGCCGGCTAAGCAGCGGTAAATCGCGCTGAAGCCAGCCTCAGGAGGTCCCACTTCAAGATAAAGGGGTGGGATCTCTGTTTTGCAGTAGACAGCGAGTTTTGTTTTCGCGTAGAATTCTTCGCATGGAAAGCAAGCTCCTCAAGCGAATCACTTGGGCAGAGAAAGATCCGCGCTCGGCATTGGAGAACGGCTGGATACGCAATCCCCAATTTTGTCATGCATTCTTCGATCGCTGCGAGCATCTGGCTCTGGTCGCTTCGCCAGACCTGCACTATCTCGCCCTGCACGCCGTAGAGTTTGCCAACTACCACGGTGATCCGCACCTGATCCACCGGAGCCACAGCGTCCTGGCCCACGCCTACATCAACTGGAACAGTCTCTATTGGGCCGGCCGAACGCTGGCGGACGTTCGCGCTCAGGCGCTGGCTTGCTGTCCGCGCTGTCGTAGCGAGCATCTGCGGCGCGAAGGCGATCTGCTCGGGGAGGAGGGGGACGCCGAGCGGTCGGCCTTGATGCTCAACAGTGCACTCGAGGAAGGCGGCGACGAGCTCGACGAAGACGATCGAGCTCGCATCTACTTTTTGCGTGCCATCGCCAGCTATTTCCTGGGGCGTCGCGGCCGCGCCCTGAAAGACGCCCGCCGCACCTTGGAGCTGATGTCGCTGTCCTCACCGCGTGGCTACTTCCTCGATACCGCCGCCTTCCTGGCGATCTATCTGCGCGGCGGCGGTCCGCAGGAAGATCAGCTGGCGAAGGATGCTCTGATCGCTTTCAATCAGCGCATCAAAGGGCATCGCGGCTGGCAGGAGATGCACGTCCGCAGCCTCTGGGCGCGCGCCCACATCGAAGCCCGGCTGGGCGACTATCGCTACGCTCACCGCCACTTGGATAGCGTTTGGTCCCACCTGATCGAATTCGGTCCCCCGCGCGAAGCCGCCGCCTGCACGCTCGATCGGTGCATTTTGCTGTGCCGTCCGAGTGGGTCCCCGGGCGGAGAGCCAAGAGGCGACAACATCCGCTTTGCGCAGCGCCTCGTCAAGCGGTGCCTGAGAGTCCGACCCGACCTCGCCGAGGAGATCCGCAAAGGACTCAAGAGCCTGCAGCGGATCTTTGCGCGCTATCCAGAACAGGCCCTGAAAGAGCTCGTTGCTTGCAGGAGCGCCGTCATCGCGTCGGTGCCGAGTATAATGACCGAACGATGGGAGGTGGCGTGATGCAGCTGCTCAAGAAGCCGGAACGGGTGATCCTCAAGCGTCCGCTCTAGAACCCTGGGCCACAACTCGTCCTCCCATCGGTTCGCCCTTCTTTTCGTGGCCAGGGCGCAGTATCAAGGCATGGTGTTCGACCACAGGCTCGTATTGCCGGACTCGAAGCCATCGGCGAACAGCAGACCCGAGGTATCGAGTGCGAAGGCGCCGCGGCCGTGGGTGAAGGCGATCAGGCGGTCGGTGCCGGGGCGGTACTGGAGGTCGTAGATCACGACATTGGGCAGGCCGTCGGCGGGACTGAAGTAAGTCCAAGGGCCGCCGGTGCCTAGGCTCTCCCAAACGCCCAAATCGGTGCCGACGAACACCCGGCCATCCGGCGTCGCGACGATGGCGTTGTGCGGCGTGTCGACCGGCGGCGAGACGTCGGCCCAGGTTGGGGTGGCCGACAGGGCGTTGTCGCTGCGATAGAGGTGGCCGCCGGGGGCGAAGCCCGAGAGGGTCACGAACAGGGTGCTGGCGTCGTTGGGATCGAAGGCGACGTCGGTGACGAAGCGGTCCGGCACCTGGTTCGAGGGGTCGAGATCTACCCACGTGACGCCGCCGTCCGTGGTGATCTGCAGCCGGCCGTCGGCCAGCCCGATGGCATAGGTGTCGCAATCGGCGTCAGCGGGGGCGAAGGCCATGGCAGTGAGGCCCGAACCGAGCTCCGGACCGTTGGAGCTCCAGACCGGCGGACCGCCGAAGAAGACGTCGGTTCGCCACAAGTTGTCGGTGCCAGCTATGAGGGTCTCAGGGTTGGCATCGCACATCTTGAACACGCTGATGAAGGGGGCGTTGGTGGTATCGATGCCGGCGCCGGCGAAGGTGAACGTGCCACCACCGTCGAGCGTGCGGCGGATGCTTTGAAACTGGGTCGAGATCGCCCAATGCAGGTCGGGGTTGGCGGTCGAGATGGCGTTGTCGGCGCCGTCGCCGCCGAAGACGAACGTCCAGGTGTCGCTGGTCGAGCGCGCTTCGGTGCCGTTGTCCTGGGACCCGCCGATGGCGAAGCCGGCGTCCGTGGGGTGGCTCGAACCGTGGTAGAACTGTGTGAGGGCCAGATCGTCATTGTGGTCCGTCCAGCTCGCCCCGCCGTTGGTGGAGCTCCACACGCCGCCGTCGTTGCCGAGCACCAGCAGCGAGCCGTCGATCGCCATGCTGTGCTGGTCGACGTGCGCCGAGCCTCGCACGTTCGACCAGACGCCGCCGGTCCGCTTCCACAGTGAGACGCCGCCGGCGTAGATCACCGAGCTGTCCGAGGGATCGACCTTGAGCTCGAAGTCATACCAGCACTGGGCGCCGCAGATGCCGTTGGCGGCGGTGGTGTCGATCGGAGTCCAGGAGGGAATGGCGTCCCAGGCGTTCGAAGTGGTCCATAGCCCGAGCAGCTGACCGTCCAGGCCGGCGCCGTCAAACGCGTCCTGGATGCCGACGTAGAGCACATTGCGGTCGGATGGAGCGATCGCCAGCTCGACGCGACCGACGCCGCCGGCCAGGCCATCCCAGGGGCCGCTCACTGGCAGCCAGCTGTCGCCCGCATCGCTCGAACGGTAGACACCGTTGTCCATGCCGCCGAAGACTTCCCCGAGACCGGTGTACTGGCGGTTGAAGTCGGCGGGATCTACCTCGAGATCGGTCGCATCGTCACCCGCCAGGGTATGGGTCCAGGTGTCGCCACCGTCTGCGGACTTGAAGATGCCGACCGGCAGCGCCGTGCTACCACTGAACGAGCCGATCAGGCCGCGACTCGTCGAGGCGACCAGGGTGTCGGGATCGGTAGGGTGGATCTGGATGTCGCTGAAGGCGCGCTCATCGAACGTGTCGGCCGCGATCAGCGTCCAGGTGACGCCGCCGTCGGTCGACTTCAGCAGGCCGGCCCCGCCGTAGGCGTCTCCGGAGAAGGCGGATTCGCCGGTGCCGGCGTAGACGATCGACGGATCGCTCGGCGCGAAGGCAATCGCCCCCATCGCCAGGCTGGCCTGGTCGTCGGTGAGCGGCGTCCAGCTGGTGCCGGCGTCGGTGGTCTCCCAGATGCCGCCGTGGGCGGCGCCGATCAGCCAGCGGTCAGCGTCCGTCTGGTCGATCGCCACATCCGCCACCCGCCCGCTGTATTGCAGCCCTCCGAGGTCGATGCCGCGCGGGCCGATGCTGGTCCAGGTCGCAGGCGTGCCTCCACGGCTCACGGCATCCGGATTTGCGGCCTGCCAGGCCGCGATTTGCTCCAGAGCTCGCTGGCGTGCGCCAGACGGAATCTCGTCACCCGGGTAGGCGCGTTGCTGCCAGCCCCACCACACGCGCTGGAAGGGCTTGATGTGGGTCAGCGCGTCGTGCTGCCACAGCTCCTGAGGACTGCGGTTCGGTCGAGAGGCTTCTGCGGTTGTCGGCTCTTGCGCCTGTGTCCAGGATGGATTCGCTCCTAGGATCATCAGGGTGATGGCGAGGACTGCAAGGTAGCGAGAGGTGAGCGGCCGGACAGGTGTCATCGAATCCTCCTGCTGTTCGATAAATTTTGACTCGGTAGTTTAACGACTCGGCGACCAGGCAATAGGTCTCCAGGTTGGGCACTCGTCCCCGGTGAGCCACCGAGGGTCCCAGGCCTGTTTCAGAAGGCCCTTGACGTGTCGAGTGAGTAACGTGGCGCGTTTCGCTAGTGATCTGGCGCTCAGACCTTTGTAGAGTCTGTGCATGCCAGAGTACTACCGTGAGACGAGGGGATCCGCAGCATGAAATCTGCCAACAGCTTCAACCTGCCGGCTGGCTGGCGCATCTTGATGAAAGATCTCGGGATCGAGTCCGCCAACGTCATGCGGCGAGCGGGGCTGCCCGAAGATTTGTCGACGCAAGACAACGTCGCCCTGTCGACAGTCGAGTATTTTCGGCTGTGGAAAGGCGTCGAGGAAGAAGCTGATGATCCCAAGCTGGCTCTCACCATAGGCAGCTCGATCTCGGTCGAAGCCTTCGACGCGCCGATCTTCGCGGCTCTGTGCAGCCCGGATCTCAACGTGGCCCTGCGCCGTCTCAGCCGTTACAAACGGCTGGTCTGCCCGATGGCGCTGCATGTCGTGGAGACCGAGTCCGAAACATCGCTCGTCATCGAGTTCCTCGACACCACGCACAAGCCGCCGGTTTGCCTGGCGGGCTTCGAGCTGGTCTTTTTCGTCCAGATCGCCCGTTTGGCAACCCGCGAGCGCGTACAGCCGCTGAAGGTCGAGGCGCCTTCGGCTCCACAGCCGGAAGAGGCCTACACCGAGTACTTTGGCCGGGCGGTCGAGCAGGGCCCGAAGTTCCGTTTGACCTTCAGCGCGCGCGACGCCGCGCGGCCGTTCCTCACCGCCAACGCCAAGATGTGGGAGTTCTTCGAGCCCGAGCTGCGCAAGCGTCTCTCAGAGCTCGACGCCTCAGCCACCATGGTCGACCGCGTGCGCGGCGCCCTGCTCGAGCTCTTGCCCAGCGGCAGCTCCTCACTGCAGTCGGTGGCCAAGAAGCTCGCCGTCAGTACCCGCACCCTGCAGCGGCGACTCGGCGCCGAGGGTCAAACCTTCCAGCGCGTCCTAGACGCCACCCGCGAAGAGCTGGCGCGCCACTACCTCGGCAGCTCCAAACTCTCCGGCGCCGAGATCTCCTTCCTGCTCGGCTTCGAAGATCCCAACTCCTTCTTCCGCGCCTTCCACGCCTGGACCGGAGAGACTCCGGAGCAGGCGCGGATGGCGATGATGGAAGTGAACTGAGCGGGTCGGCTAGGGCGTGCTACAGGCTGGAGCGGCGCCGAATCGCAGCACACCCCAGTCAGGAGCACCAGCGCTGTAAGGACCGAGGAAGAGCGGAATCTCCAGGAGAGTCTCCAAGTCTACGAGGTAGAGATCGGTATCGTAGCTCGGTTCTTGCCGGACGAAGACGGCGCGAGTGCCATCTACCGATAGGCGAGGGTTGACATCCTTCAATCCGCTGCCTGTGCTCAGGATCAGTTCTCCGGAGCCATCGGTATTCATCCGGGCGATCCTCGTGTTGGAGTAACCACTGCTCGCTTTCTGAAATACGAAGGTGTTCAGGAAAGTCTCGCCGCGCCCTTCCAGCCTGCCATCAAAACTCTGAATCAAGGTCTTATGACCGGTCGTGATGTCGTAAGCCTTGACTTCCGTGTTTGGGCTATTGCACGGGTCGCTCGAGTAGTACAAGACATCGGTCAGTGGGTCCACAGCCATCACGGTCAATCTCCTGCCGGATTCAGCAAAGAGTGAGATAGCGCAGCTCCCGTCTATCGGAATAAAGGAAATCGGGTCGCCGGTGCAGCTGCCCCCTATGTTGCGGGCGATGATCGCGGCGCTATCTCCGAACCATTCAAAGGTCGAAGGAGAGTTTGTGAAGGGAGTGACCAAGACCGTATCGGTCCCGGTCGCGAGATCACGGATGACGATATCGCGCGGCCCGCCTGGAACTGGGCGATGATAGTAGGCGACCTTGGTGCCGTCAGGGCTGATACGCGGGAAGGTCTGGGTACCAGGGCGATCGATCAGAATCTCGAGGCCCGTACCGTCGGGATTGATCATCCAGATATCGTGGCCCCCATTGATGTCCGAGTTGAACACGATCTTCTCGTTGGGCAGCGGGTCGTTCTGAGAGAAAGCAGGGCCTCCAGCAACGAGACCGAGTACGAGGAAGATTTTGAAACAGTTGGTCCACATCAACAGACTCCTTTGAAGGGTTCGGCGGCTCCTGGCGACCGCCTGGTTCAGGTGATCCATGGGGATCTCGGTAATGAGTTTCCAGGAGGGTTGATGTGGTACTAGAGCAAGCTAGGTACCAGGTTGTGGAACCCATAAACGTTGGATTTATGGGTTTAACGCCCAGCCGCTGGGCGGATCGCCAAGTGGTTGGCGACCAGTAGCTTGCGACTGGCGTTACTCGAGGAGTGCACGCTGCGCCGCCTGCCAAAGGCGCAGCTCTTCCTCGACGCGGGTCGCTTCGTTCGGGTCACCAACCGCTCGTTCGATCGCCGCGCGACGGTGGGTGACGAGGTCGTAGTGGTCGCGGGCTACGGGCTGCTTGAGCAGTTCTTCTCGGATGATTCTGTGAGCTTTGCGCGCTGGTGCCAGCGCTTCCGCGGCCCGACCGGCTCTGACGAGAACCTCGGCTTGGAGCGATGGCAGGAGCCCTCGATACTCTTCGAATGCCTTGGACAGCTCCTGCGCGATGTCGGCGAGCAGGGGCTCCGGATCTTCGCCGTGCAGGTACCTAAACTCCAGGTTCCAATAGCGAAACAGATCGTAGGTGCCGCCGCTGGGGGGCGCCCGGGTATAGAGCCGCTCGGGTAGCTGACCGCGGCGCCAGTGCAGGTAGCTGAGACACGCGTCGCGGGCCAGAGCCTGAATATCCGGCGCAAAGTGACCGATGGCGTCCTCAGCAGCGCCCCAGTCGCCCATCTCTACCAAGGCCAGAATCCTTCCGAAGTACGATTCGAACTCGAAACGCCCTAGAAGCGGCGGAGTTTCCAACGCTCGCTCGTACCACTGCACTGAGAGGTGGAGCCGGCCTGCAAGGTGAAACGCGACTCCGGCTTCAAAGGCGACATCACCTGGACTGTCCGAGTTGGTGGCGAGAAGAAGGAAAAGCTCTTGTGCTGCCTGGATATCGCCTTGCAGGGCAAGCGCATGGGCCGTTCGTCGAGAAATCCACTCTGAGAGTTGAGAGTCGCCTGCTCGACTGGAGCTCCTTGAAGCTGCAGCCAAGTAGTCAAGCGCCCGTTCCAAAGTTTCTGCCGTCATGAGGCGCTGCGCTTCATACAGGGCCTCATAGGCTGCGGTACGCTGCCTCAGTCGTTCCTCGACCGGAGACGAAGGTTGAGCTGCGGCAGTTGAACGAAAGCCCTCGAAGCTGACAGTCTCAAAAAACTCGCCCCGTCCGATTCTGATGAGTTTCTGCGAGGCGTCTATCTGGACGCAATCTGGTTTGCCTTCGCAAGTGGCCACAGGAAGTAGGACGTACCAGAGCAGTGCATTGGGCTGATGGCCAGTGAAGATGTCGCCAGGCGCGAAGGCGCTTTTTGCCTTACCGCGCTTGCCGACATGCGGATCGAGCTGCACAGCAGCGAGGCCGTTTTTCCACCCAAAGCAATTGCTAATTCCATAGAAGATGAGCTCCAACTGGCCATCGCCATCGAGGTCGACCGGGCCGACAGGTTGGTGATGCCCGCAGGCTTTGAACAGGAGTCTTCGGCGCTCCAGAAGTGGCTCGTAGAGCACCGTGTAGCTGGGCCATTGGCTCAGGTGGGGGCAATAGCTCAGGATCTCGTCGATACCATCCTGGTCGAGGTCTTCTGCCTGGAGGATGCACTGAAAATGATCGGAGAAGTCAGACTCATGGAAGACCCGATCGCCCGTCGGCAGGGAGATGATCCTGGACGTCTCACCAGTAGACCAGTCGATGACCTGGAGCTTCCCAGAATCACCTAGAGCGGGGTTGTCCTTTCGGGGTGCAAATCCAACCAACTGCGGCGGTTCGTTTTTCTGTAGCTTGGTCGCCATATATGACCAGAGCTGACGCTGCCAAAGAACCCTGCCATCGGGCGCCGTGGCTGTGACGCGACTGTCGCCAGACCCACGATCTAGCGTCGGCGCCTCGAAGCGAGAGCCTTCCATATCCGGTACAGGCTGTGAAGGAGCTCTCGCGGTAGACAAGTACGGTATGGCGAAGGCAAAGAACGCGAGGCCAAATACCGCTGAAACCAGCCACATTCGGAAGCGTCTCCGATGCGGACGCGAAGCTGGCTGGCGCTGCCGTTGATCCAGTGCGATACAGGCCTCTGCGGCACTCTTGAAGCGCTGTTCCGCATCCTTGTCCAGCAGCCGGTTGACGACAGATACCAGCCAGCTCGGCACATCGGGTCGAAGCCGTCGAAGTTTGGGGAGAGGCTGTTCTGCCTGGGCCACCAGCAGCTCCATGGGAGAGGCTGCGGTATAGGGCGGTTGCCCAGCGAGCATTTCGAACAGCACGACTCCCAGGCTATAGAGGTCGCTCCTTGGATTTGCCCCGAGGCCTTTCGCCTGTTCCGGCGACATGTAGGCTGGGGTGCCGATCAGCGCCCAGGTGGCGGTCGCCTCGAGCTCCTGCTGGTTCCAGCGGCGGACGAGGCCAAAGTCGGTGACTTTGACGTCTTCGCCGTCGACCAGGAGGATATTGCTCGGCTTGACGTCGCGATGAATCAGGTCATGCCCATGCAACTGCTCGATCGCTTCGAGAATACCCTTCGCGATCCGAATGGCACGGTCGATCTCGAGCGGGCCCTTCGCGATCCGGTCCTTCAGGGGCTCGCCATCTACAAGCTCCATCGAGATCCAGGTCAAGCCGTCCGACTCACCGAGATCGAAGACTTGGACGAGCTGCTGGCAGGGAATAGTCCGCGTGCGCTCCACTTCCCTCAGCAGGCGACGGCGCGCTGGCTCATCGAGTCGATCCTGATGCTGAACCTTGAGCGCGATATCCCGCTCGAGCTTTCGGTCGTGGGCCCGGTAGACGATACCGTTGCCGCCGGCGCCGAGCTCGCGGTCGATCTCATACCGTTCAGCGACCACCTCGCCAGGCGATAGTCTGCGACGGGGCCCCGGTGGCGACGGCGTCGCTACCGTAGGGGTCGACCGGTCGCCAGCGTCCATTAGCCAGCGGTTGGATCGGACTCGCGCGGCGGGCCGAGCTTCCAGCCCAACCGCCCTTCCAGGCCAAGGCGCTTCAGCTTGTCTTTGAGCCCTTGGCGTGAGATTCCAAGGTGTTGGGCAGCTCGCGTGAGATTGCCGTTGGACGCGCCAAGAGCCTGCTCGAGGGCTCGGCGCTCCGTCGCTTCCAGCTGTGGTTTGAGGGCTAGCGAAGGCTCCTCGCCGGTAGCCCGGTCATCACCAGGCCCTCGCTCACCACTCGAGGCTCGGATATTCGCAGAATCCTCGGCCTGCTCGGAAGCGTTGGATGGCATGGCCAATGAGCTCAGGGGTTTATCTTCGAGGCTCAGAAAGTGCTCGCTCCTCAAGAGGTCGCTGGCGCAGTCCGAGACCGTACGTTTCATCACCGCTTCGAGCTCGCGGACGTTTCCCGGCCACGCATGGGCTTCGAGTCGCTGCAATGCGCCGACTGAAAACCCTCGGAGATGGCGTCCGAGCTGACTGGCCCGGCGTGCGGCGAACGCGGCGGCTAGAGCTGGCAGGTCCTCTAGCCGTTCGCGCAGCGGCGGCAGCTCGAGGCCGTCCTGATAAAGCCGATAGTAAAGGTCGCTGCGGAATTGCCCTTCGGCCACCCGCTGGCGAAGATCACAGTTTGCAGTGGCGATCACCCTTACGTCGACCTCTAGGGGTCTCGAAGCACCGACGGGCATGACTTCGCGTTCTTGCAAGACCCGCAAGAACTTTCCCTGGAGACCGAGGGGAAGATCGGAAATCTCGTCGAGCAGCAGCGTTCCGCCGTCGGCAGCGCGAAAAAGACCGGGGCGGGGCTCAACCCCCGTCGCTGCCCGTCTTTCGACTCCGAAGAGCTCCGCTTCTAGCATCTCGGCGGGAATCGCCAGACAGTTGATGGCCTTGAACGGCCGTTGCGGCCCTGCTTCGTTGAGATGAATCAGCTGAGCGAACAGCTCCTTGCCGGTGCCCGTTTCACCGCGCAGCAAGATGTCATCACGACTGCCCAAGAGCCGGGGGATTCTCTCGAGCACCGCTCGGACGGCAGGAGACCCACCCAGGACCATGCCGGGCGGTACCTCGAGATCTTGGTGCTTCGGGACCTGCGCCGGTGGCGATATCGGTTCGAGGCTGGCGGTTGTTGCAGGATTTTCGAAGGGCGCCTTGGCAGTTGGAATCTGGTCAATGGGATAGCCGACCTCGAGATCGGCGCGGTCGCGGTCGCGCAGCCAAATCCTCGACTCACCGATCCCGACCATCTCGTCCAAACCGAGCGAAACCTCGTCATGTCGCTCGTACTCGGCGAACAGGCGGTTCTTGGAGCCTCGATCGATGAATCGAACGCGGCCAGGTTCTATGGCGACGTCGGCATGGTAGCGAGAGACCCCGTGCACGGGCACGACGAGATCGTTGTCCTGCGCAGCCCCCAGGCTCAGTCGACCCGACTCCGGAAGCGAAAAGGTTCGGTGAATACCCTCAGCCAAGCTAACGTCCAGACACAACATCGCTACCCTCCAATCTCGAACCGGAAAGGCCTCCGGGACGCCCAGCTAGTCGTCTGCCAGGAGATCGTGCGCCCGCTCGACGGTGATCGCCCGTCGGAGCCAGCGCCTCAAGGTGCCAGGGTCCTGGCAGGCTTCGAGCTCGGCGCGCACCGCCTCGTCCACCAATAAACCGCGTTCGGCGAAGACATCGAGGATCGAGGTCCTCAAGGTCTCGAGCTCGCTCTCGGCTGCACCTTCAGCGCGAACGGCATCCAGGCTGCCGTAGCCTTGGCGCTGGAGGAGGTTGCGCAGGGTGATTTGCTGGCCGACCTGCCAGTCATAGAGGGCTTCCACCGGCACCGGATTCTCGAGGATGCCCGGCGCCTCGAGCGTGTCACCGGGGTGGAGAGTGCGCATGTCTGAGTCTGGAGCGTGGACTTCGACACGCCTTGGGCCCGTCAAGCGCACGACCCACACGAAGCGTGTGCCGGCATCCAGCAGCTCGCGGAGCTTGACTCTGAGATCTTTCTCGTCCTGGCCGGTATCGGCATATTCGACCGCTAGCGGGGGGACACCCTTGACCCAGCCCGGCTCCCGCGGCACGTTGCCCACCGCGATGTCGGGGGCGCGGAGGGTATCCGGCCGCGGTGAGTAGCCGGTCTCGACGCCGGCCGCGTCGACTTTGGGATCGCTCTTGAGCACTGCCGCGCCGGTGGCCGCGGCGTCGGAGCCGCGCCCGCCGGTGGGCTGGCACTGAATCGGAACGCCACCCGAGAGCTCGTAGCCGTCGCCGTCTCGGATCTCATCGGCCTCGAAACGGCGCTTGCGAAATCGCAGGTGATTGGCCATGAAACGACAATAGCACAGGCTAAGAATCCGGCTCTCGGCCGCTCGGCACGGACAGCGACACGAGTCGACCGATGAGGATAGCGAGGAAGAGCTGGCCGATGATGGCCTCGACGACGACCGCGGTTTGCGCTGGCTGTCTCACCGGCGTGATGTCACCGAATCCAAGGGTCGTCAGGGTCACGAAGCTGAAGTAGATGGCGCGACGCAAATCCTTGCCGAAGCCTTCAGATCCCAGGCCATCGAACGAGCCGGGCAGGAAGTGTTCCAGGAACCCGTAGAGGAGCGCGAAGATCAAGCCGATCAGCAGATAGACCGCGATCGCTCCGCGAATGCGGTGCCCGTTGACCTCGCCCGGCCTGAAGACCTCGCGCATCAGCTGGAAGCACACGAAGGTCATGAAGACGATCGGAGCGATGAAGTTCAGCGCGCGCAGGAAGCTCGAATCGAAGCCCTCGCCCAACCACCGGGCGGCGGTCGACACCAGGGCCAGCGCGAAGGCGGCGTAGCGCCAGATACCCTGCAGGCCGCCGATAAAGGCACCCACCACGAAGAGCAGGGTGAAGGCTACGGAGATCAGCTTGCCCGTCGTCCCGAACCACTCCAAGAGCGGAACGAGTCCGAACGACAGCAGGCAGAGGACCACGAG
Source organism: Acidobacteriota bacterium (assembly GCA_039030415.1). Classification (GTDB taxonomy): domain Bacteria; phylum Acidobacteriota; class Thermoanaerobaculia; order Multivoradales; family J023; genus JAAELT01. Next base: position 710 of record JBCCEE010000227.1, on the reverse strand, counting down.
GAATAGGGTCAGACTGACGTCTTCGTACTCGATGAGCCGGGATTCGATATGTTTGGCGAGACGTCTCATTTCACCCGCAATCCGCCAAGAGACAGAGTCGGCTGCCTCGCAGTAAGGCTGCGAGGCGCCGCAATCCTAAGCGATCTCGGGTCGAGCAGCACGCAGCGCTGGGCTGCTAGCGGACGTCGGCCCCCTCGACGGCGGGCGGTAGCTCGAACGCGCGGCGCACGAGCGAGACGTCACTGCGCACGACCGACATCAGGGGCCGCGGCAGCTCGTCGGGAGGCCTCGGCAGAGCGTTCGGCATGCCTTCGTGCTGTTCGACGACGACTAGCCTAACCGGAGCGGTGCCACGGGCGCGGACGACGAGGTCCTGTCGCGGTGATGCGATCGGCAGCTCGACGAGCACGTGCGGCTGGCCGTTGTCGCGGGCGCGCAGGAAGGCTTCCGTGGAGTCGAGGCGAACGGAGATCGCGGCGGTAGCGGGCTCGACCCACAGCAGGCGAGCGTGCGCGCCTTCACCGGCGGTCAGCTGCAGATGCCAATGACGTACCGCATTTCCAGAGTTGGCAGCGTCGCCACTGGCAGTTTCAACGCTTGCGCCCTCGAAGACGGCATCGGACATCTCATTGGACACCTCATGAGATACCGTGAGCTGGGGTACGGCTAGCGACGAAGCCGGAGCGGGGGCGGTGAGTCGAGGGCTTCGG
>JBCCEE010000226.1:0-13161 GCA_039030415.1 Acidobacteriota bacterium | reverse complement strand
GCCGGTCATCGTCAAGGCCGGCTTCTACCTCGGCAAGCTCAGCAGTGCGGCCGCCCCGGAGCAGTTCGGCAGCAATTTCAACCTTATCTGGGCCTTCGGCCTGGGCATCTCCGGCGGTGTCGGCAAGGAGATCGAGGAGGGGCCGTTCAAGGCCGGCGCCTCGCTCGTTCTCGGCCTGACGGTCCAAGGCTTCCTGGCGTCGTTCGACGGCACCCTGACCGACGACGGAATCGACTACTACTGGTGGGGCATCAGCCTGTCGTTGACCGGCAAGATCTTCGGCGCGGTCGACTTCAAGATCATCAAGATCGACGTCTCGCTGACCGTCGTCATCACGGTCGCGTTCGCCCTGGAGACCCAGCACAGCTCGTCGCTGGCGCTGACCGCGCAGGTCAAGGTCAACGCCTCGGTCAAGATCGGCTTCATCAAGATCTCCTACTCGTTCGATGCGACGTTGGACGTCTTCTCCACGACCTTCGGTTCCGGTCCCCCGGCCCAGCTCAGCGGCCCGACCCCACAAATGATCCTGGTGACGGCGGACCAGCCGCCCGACCGGCTTCTCGACGCCGAGTTGCTGGCCGAAACCGGTCGTCGTTTCGCCGAAAGCCCACCGCCGCCGCTCGATTATCGTGCGCCTGGACCACCGTTCGCGCGGCCGGCGGCGGATCCGGTCGACATCGAGATTCGCTACGTGATGCAGCCGACCTCGGTGTCGGCCGACGGTTCGGCCTGGGCGCCGCAAGGGGTCGCGACCCTGGTGCTCAAGACCGGCGACACGACCTCCCCCTTCGGCCGACTGTGCGCCGGGCTGGCGGGTTGGCTCATCGACCGCTACGGTACCGGTGACGACTTTCACCAACAGCTCGCAGCCACCCGCGCCGCCTTGGCGCGCGGTGACTTCGACGACCAGGTCTCGACCGCGTTGGCGGAGACGTTCACGTTCGCGATCAAACCCAACACGTTCGAATCCGACACCGAGGTCGTTTCGCTCGCCATGCACCCGAGCCTGGGGCTCCAGTATCCGCTCGGCGACGATGCCCGGCGCGACAGCTTCGGGTCGCGTCGGTTGCCGGCCAATTACGCGGACATGGCGGCCGCCTACTTCGCCGGCACCGCCGTGCCACAGGCGGCCCCCGCCCTCGCGTCGTCCGTGGCCGAGCAGGTGTTCGACGGCTACTTCGTCGGCCTGGCACAGCAGCTCGTCCAGCTGCTGATCAACACCGGTGCGCCCGACCTCGGATCGGCGCTCGGCGCCTTGAGCCTCGGTGACCTCGGTGGCTATGTCTCGCGTTTCCTCAACGGCGGCGCGCGGTTGCCCGATCCGGACAACATGGAGCGGCTCGAGGCCCTGTACATCCTGACCGGGCAGCAATTCGCCCTGCAAAAAGACGACGACGAATACCGGCTCGACTCGGCGCTGATCGCGACCGACAGCACACCGTCGTGGATCGAGGTGACCGACCCCACCACGTCGCGCCTCGAGCCAAGCATGGTTCACACCGACGGACCCACCGCACCACCGTGGACCGTGTCGCCGCTGCCGGCGTTGGTCGCGAAGCCGCGCGTCTTTCCGATGAACACCAACGTCGGCTGGATGGCGCCGGACACCACGTCCTACGTCATCAACACCCTGTCCGACGACGTCCGTCAGGCCATTCGCGACTGGCGTGACGACAACCCGAACGGTCCGTTCCTGGCGCTCGACCTGATCGGCGGCGGCGGCCAGCGCATTCAGCAGGCCGACCTGGCCACCCCGGGTCGACCGTGGACCGCCACCGCCGCCCTGGCCCTGCCGATCCAGCTCGCCGCGATCCCCAATCCCGACGACGCGGGCGGCATGCTGCCCGACGTCTTCTCGCTGCTCGGCACCGACGAGGCCAACCGGGCCTTGCTGCAGAACCTGCTCGCCGATCCCGCGATCGACATCCGAAGCCTCGACCTCCTGGCCAGCTCGAGCCGCGGCAACTTCGTGTCCACCGAGACGCCGAAGGTGCTCGTGCGCACTGACCTGGCGACCGACAACGCGCCGACCGGCTTCGCCGACCTCGACCCGGGCAATGGCTTCTGCGCCAACTACGCCAAACCGGCCCTCGGCGGCGACGAGCTGGCCAAGTTCCTGCGCTTGGTGTGGGAGGTGTCGGTGGTCCACAGCAGCGGCTTCTACCTGCAGGTCAAGAACCTCGACCCGGATATGTTCGCCGATGGGCCGGCCGATCTCATCCTGCTCGTGCAGTTCGGCGAAGTCGGCGCGATCGTCGAAGCCACGGCCTACCAGAATGCCCTGGTCGGTGAGGCTCCGGCCGACGGCATGGCCATCTTCGCGACGCTCGCCAGCGATGCCCAGGGCACCGTGGTGCCGGGCTACACCGCGGCCTATCCGGGCGGTGAGGTGGGCTGGTCGGTGACCTGGAACGACGCCCCCGCCGAAGCCGACGCCGGCAGCGACGGATTCCTGCAAGGGCTCTACCAAACGGTGAGCTACAAGGTCACCCAGATCGACGACGAGCCGGTCGACCAGAACTGGAGCCGCCCGGTGAACGCCCAGGACGAGACCGCCGACGGCGACGCGAACACCACGTGGAACTACCAGCGCGCCTTCGAGACCGCGACCTTGATCGACGCGGACAACCGCTACGCCGCGGTCGGCCGCACCGCCAGCGTCGAAATCTCGATCGAGGATGTCTTCGGCAACACCGTGCCTTCCTCGTTGCGGCCGAAGGTCGAGCTACCGATCGTCTACAACGACGAGATTCTCGGTCTCGGCGATTGGGCCGGCAGCCAGGTCTACTACCAGATCGCCGGTGCTGATCCGGTCCAGCTGACCTTCTTGTTGTCGCTCGACCCGGCGGTGATCCGGGACGAAGACGGCAACGTCGACCCGGGCCAGCTCGAACGGGCCACGGCACTGTACGCGCAAATCCTCGACCAGCTGACCGATCCCAACCTGAGCGCCGGCGCCGACTCCGGCGGCATCCTGGCCGAAGGTCTCCTCGATACGCTGGCCGACGGCACCACCCTGGTGGCGGGCCTGGCCGGTTTCGTCCGGCCGATCGTGTCCTGGTTGCGCGACGGCGCGACCGGCGAGCCGCCGCCGCCGGCCGCCTTGGCCATGACCCTCGACCGCGCCTACCCCACCCGGTGGCCCGGCGACCTGCAGGAGCTGGCGGTGGGTATCTCACTCCGGCGCACCGGGGTGCGCGACGAGATCGCAGCCAAGTCACCCCAGGTACGCCAAGTCGATGCGCCCGTCCAACCGGTGCAGGACACGGGTGCCCAGGACGACCCGTCGGGGCTCACCACGTTCGCCAACCACCTCGAAACGGCCTACTTCCCATTCGATGGCGACAGCGGCGTGATCAAGGTCGCCACCGGCACCAACGCCGACGTGACCAGCCAACAGTTCGGTCGGCGCAGCATCTGGCTCCAGCGCTGGAGCGAGGACGCCGGCACCGCGGTCGAAGTCCTCAACGACGCCGACCACCCACCGGTTTTCTTCACCCCACCGCCGCTCTCGACGCAGCTGATCACGCGTGAGGTCGAGGGACTGCGCAAGTACCAAGACTCGCCGCACGAGTACGAGGAGGTCGACCAGGTGTTTGCGTCGACCGACATGGATCTGCTGGCGGCCGACTTCCTGGCGACGGTCGAACGCGTGTTCCAGCCGGTGCTGGCACCCGCCGTTGCTGACCACTCGACCGCGGAGCAGGAGCTCTACGATCCCTTCGTCGCCCACAAGACGTCGCTCGCGGGATCGATCTCGGAGTCGGTCGACTACGTCTACGACTACCCCGGCGAACCGCCCGGCGACCTGCCGTCGGCGACGAAAACCTGGCGTCAGGCGCTGTTGCGGACCCTCGAGAACGACTACGGATTCTCGACCCTCACCCAGCTCGAGGCGCTGGTTCGCCTGCACGGACAGATCGAGCCCGGCGGCGACCCCGACAACCCGCCGCGGCTCTACGGCGCCGTCCAAACGCCCGAACGGCCGGAGGACGGCAAGCCGCCGTACACGTTGATGCCGGCAACCTTGCCGCTGGTCGAGGGCCGCAATTGGCTCAACTGCCTGGTGTCGGCGCAGGACCCGGAGCGCAATCGTGCCTTCAACCTCGACCTCGACTACCAGGTCAACCAGCTCGAGCACCTCCGCGACGGGGCCGCGGTCGCTTGTGGCTACACCCCTTCGAGCTGGCTCACCTTCGTGCTGCAACAGAATCCCGAGCAACTGCCCCAGGGTCGGGACAACACCCTCACCCAACCGATCGGTGAGACCCGGATCCCGATCCCGTTGCGCAGCTATCCACCCTTGCCGAAGCTGTTGCTGGCGCAGGCGCACCAAAAGGAGACGATCGGGGGCATCGAGGACGCGCTGGCCTGGACCCTCCAACTCGCCGTCGAGCGCTCGACCGCCGACCAGGATTCGCTCGACCTCTCGATCAGCTTCAACCAGCCACAGCCGCTCCTCGACGTCGTTGCCCCGGAGGCCGCGCTGCACACCGGCCGGCCGCCGGCAGCGGACCTGTTCGCGGCCCTGGCACGCTTCGCCTTCGAGTACCCCCAGCTCGAGGAGTACATCGACAAGCTGCCGGGAACCGGCGATCCGGACGCGGTGCAGGCGGTGAAGGAGCTGAGCCACCTGTTCGCGGGCGCCGCCCGTACCTGGCCGGAATGGCAGCCACCACAGGCAGCCCTCGGCGGTTTCGATCAGGCCGATCACGACAGCGACCGCGAGGTCTGGCGTTTCGAGATCGAAGATGTCGAGGGTAGCGTCGATCTCCAGGTCATCGGCATTTGGTCCCGCGGCGACACCCCGCCAGACTTCCCCCAAATCGCCGGCTACACCAGGGTCTCGAAAGACGGCAACACCGCGATCTACCAACCCATCGAAGGTCGACTGGCGGTGCTGGATATGTCGTGGCCGGGGCTCCCCGTGCTCGCCTACCAGAACGCCTTGCCCAGCGTCTTCACCGAGCGCAACCGCAACCTGGCCGTGCCACCGGTGAAAACCAATCCGGCGTTCGTCTATCGCACCGAGACGGTGACCTGGCCGACCCCGATCGTCCCGCTGGTGCGGGTGGCCGACCTGCTCACGCTGGATCATGGACCGTCGCTCGAGGCCGCCGTCCGCGCGATGCTGGAACAGCTGACCGAAACGCCACCGACCGGCGGTACCGATCCGGAGCTCTCGTTCGAAACCTCGATCGACTACCGCTACCAGGTTCTCGAACACGAGGGGCGCGTCTCCAGTCAGCTGCCGGTGTTCCTGCTCGACGAGACCCTGCGCCGCGGCGGCGAAGAAACGGTGGCCGAGGCGATCGCGGGCGCGCTCAGCGACTGGCGGAACAATACCCAAGCCCAGGCGCACAAGAGCAGTCTGCGCTTCCAGCTGACGGTCTTCGCCACCACCATCGTCTCCGATGACGACCGCCTGCCGCTGATTCAGTTCGCGGGTCTCGTCATCCCGGTGCCCACAGACAATCCGGACTGGTGGTAGCGGCACCGGCGCCACGCAACTGTCGGCTCATCTGAGCGGCATCGGCCCCAGCGCTCGCGGGCACTGGGGCCGGAGGACTGTCGCCTCGTCCCTAGTCTGGCGTGCCCAGTGGCGGAAACGTACCGTCGAACGAGGTTGGCCCTGTGCGCCGCTCGCGTCGCTCGACCGCGCGAGACCGGCGCCACCTTCAGCCGGTTGGAGACACAGCCATCGTCAAGCCTTGCCTGCGTCCGAGCGGCAGAGCCTGAAGTTCCGCACGTGGTCCGTGATCAGCAACGCGGCCCAAACGAGCGTGACGACGGTTCTCGCCGATCAGGTCGTGAAGGACCGTGCGTGCCAGGACCAGACCGGCGAGCCCGAAGGCGCCGAGCAGCAAGACCCAGCGGTCTTTGTGGCGCTGGCAGCCCAGCGCGAACGGGTGCAATGCCGCCGGCACCACCAGCCAGAGCATTCGGCTGTGAAAGGATTCGTCGCGCAGAAAGGCGGACGGCTCCGTGCTGCCGAGAACGAGCAGGACTGGGACGGCGATGCAGTGCAGCGCACACGCCGTCGCGCCGATCACGCCCAGCCCGTCGACAAAGGAACGGACTTCCAACGTAGTCGACGATCTCATCTTCTGGTTCTTGTCTTGAGTGGGTTGATCGATCGATGTCACGCGGTCACCCTTCGCGAAACCGTGGCTCGGTGGCTGACGCTCAGAGCTGGGGCTTTCACGTCCGATGCGCGCCTCTGGTCACTGCGCTGCGGGCGCTTCGCCGTTCGTCTCCTCGACCGACGATCCTAGTACAGGATCCCGCAAGTTCGTTGAATATCAGTCAAGGGGCTGTAGGTAGGGTTCGAGGCAGTCAACGACTGTCTGCGTCGCTTGCTCGAGATCTCCAACCCCGGGTAGAGGCTCCCATCGGCCTGCTTGATTGCGATAGGCGGCGGCGAAAGCACGGGGGCGGATCTCGGTTAACCGTGCGACAGTGGTTTCGAGATCATCTTCGACAAGGCGAATGTGCAGGTGGGACCCGTAAGGTCGAATGGCGATCTGATCGTGACCGAGAAGCTCGCTGAGGCGTGTGGCAAGACGCTCGGCATCCGCTTTTCTGCTGGTGGTGGGCATGTGGGCTCCAAGTTCGTTTCATTCTCCCACCTGGAGGGGATACCCGGTAAAGGTCCAGCGGAAGGGATGCGCATCGACGTTCCACTCGTCGATGAAACCGAGCACCGCCTGGCGTAGCCCTTCGGCACTTTGGAAACTCGCATTGCGCAAGCAACGTCGAGCCAGAATGCCAAACCAGAGTTCGACCTGATTGACCCATGACGCGTGCAAGGGCGTGAAGTGAAAGTGGAACCGGTCTCCATGGCGCTCGTTGAAGGCGTCCCATCGGCTACGCATCGCACGGTGGATGTTCAGATTGTCCCAGATGACGTGGATGTTGCCGCGCGGATAGGCGGCCGCGAGATCGTCCATGAAGGCCTCAAGATCGTCGCCCGTACGGGTCGGGCCACAGTGCCCGAAGACCTTTCCCGTGGCCACCTCGAAGGAGGCGATCAGCGACTGAGTCCCGCGGCGGATGTACTCGAGCTCCCGGCGACGTAGAGTGCTACCGAGAACGGAAGCGCAAGAGCAAGAGAAGAGAACGCCGAAGGAGGCACCGCCGGTGACAACCCACGGCCCATCGGATCCGAGACGCTTGGACCCAAACCTCCGAGAACGCGGGTTCAGCGCCCTGCCAAAACTGCCAAAACTCATTTGTCAGTATTGGCAGTGTGCTGATTCGGAACAGCCGGCTCCAGTGTGGCCACCCGACGGCTACTGATGAGTTCGCAGTCCTATCGCCCGATCTCCCCGGATCCAGCCTCCCGCTCCCCTACCATCGCCCCAACGATCACCGACCCAATCGCCTCCGAAGCCGCCCGAACCGGATCATCATCCAGATGCGCATACCGCTGTGTCGTCGTAATCTTCGAGTGACCGAGCAGCCACCCAATCACCGGTAGCCCCTGCCCTCCATTGACGCCGAACGACGCGAAGGTGTGATGAAGGTCGTGGACGCGCACGTTCTCGATCCCAGCGTGCCGGCAGACCTTGGGCCAGAGGTTCTGCAACGACGACCGATGACTTCCCGGCTTGGCGCCAGGGATGACGTAGGGGTTGCCGTCGACGCGCTCCAGGTCGGCCAGGATCTCCAACGCGGCGGTGTTGAGCAGGACGGTGCGCTTGCCGGTCTTGCTGTCGGGCAGGTGGAGGCATCGGCGCTCGAAGTCCACGTCTTCCCACCGCAGCTTCAGGATCTCTGCCGACCGACAGCCGCTGAGGATGAGGAGCCGGATGGCAGCGACGGCGTGGGGTGAGGTCTCGGTGTGTTGCTCGAAGTGGACGAAGGCTTCGCCGAGGCGACGTAGCTCGTCTTCGCTGAGGTAGCGCTCGCGGCTTTCCTCTCGGTACCGACCGACGTGGCGACACGGGTTGGTGCCTTCGGGACGCCAGCCCCAGACCTCGGCCAGGTTGAAGGCCTTCGATAGCAGCGACTGGACCTTGTTGGCCATGGCGGGCGTGTCAGCCATCGCGGTCATCAGCTTGGCGATGTCGGCGCGACGGATGTCCGCGACGCGACGACGGCCAAGGGTCGGAAGCACGCAGCGGTCCCAAACCTGCCGGGCGCGCTTCACGCTCCTGGGCTTGTACTTGATCTCGGCGTGGTCGCGGATGTGGCGGTCGGCGAGATCAGCCACCGTGGGTGCCTTGCGGGCGGAGTGGCGCTCACCGGCTGGATCGCCGCCCCGGCGCACGCTGAGGAAGACCTCAAGCGCCTTGTCTCGTGCTAGGTGAAGGGTGATCCGCCCGTAGCGCCCGATCGTGTAGAACCGACGGCGCCCACGGCTCCAGTAGGCGACGACGAAGGACTTGGCGCCACTGGGATAAATCCGCAGGCCGAATCCGGGCATATGGGTGTCCCAGAGGTAGCAGCCTCCGGGGCCTCGGTACTCGGCCTCATCGATGGTCCGCTTGTTCAGACGGACCTTCATCGGCCTGGCCTCCAGGGTCGGCTCGGATGGGGTGTCCAGGCTCGGTTGCTCGGCGTTCGAGCAACCATGAGGCAACCAACTCGACGCGTTGACCAGCGTAGTGCAGCGTTGACCATGCACCCACCCTAAGAAGGTAAGTGTTTGATTGTCAAACAGTTAGCATAGTTTGGCGTGGAACTTCGTAGAGTGGCGTAGAACAGAATGGTTCCGGGACTATGAGAGAAGCCCTGGAGCTAAAAAGATCGACGAGGACCATGCCCCGAGGTCGCCTGGCTCGAAGCTGTCCTGGAAGACGATCGGCCCAGACTCGACGATCCGCGGGCCGGTGCTGACGAGGTCTGAGGCGGAATTATCTTCGTCTCGATGGCCCCCAGGTCGCAGAGGCCGTTCTGGGGACGCGGCACGCCCCGTTGGTCGATGAGCAAAGGGACGCCGTTCGAGTCGAGGCACTCGGCGGGGCCCGCGTCGACGGCGTTGCTGCCCGGGAGAAGCCGATGGATCCGGGTGAATCCACCCTCGCCGGCGAGGGTTGGGTGGAGCCCGGTCACGGATCCGATCGATGGAGCCTCGCCGCACGTGCCGTCGCCGATGGCGTTCGGGGCGGCGCCTCCCACGATCGCCTGGCTCGCCCCGAGGAAACACTCCGCCGGGCTGGCGCCGGCGAAGATCGAGGCCCCGAGCACCATGGATCCCGGTTCAGAGAAGAGCGCCAGGGAGCCGCCCGCGAGGTCGCCACCGGCCCGGCGGGCGCCGTCGGCGGAGTTGTCCCAGAGCGTGACGTGGTTGGCCGCGACGTCGGAGCCCACCGAGAGCACGCCACCGCCGCCCAAGCGGGTGCCGTCCGCTTCGTTGCCTGAGAGGGTCGAATTGACGAGCCGCACGCTCGCATCCCAAGCGCCGATGGCGCCGCCGCCGGACTCGTCGAACGCCGGATCCACTGGGCTGCCGTCTGCCAGGGCGTCCGTCGCGGAATTGCCGGCGAGCGTCGACCGAACAATGTCGAGGTTCCCGGCAATCGCTAGGATACCGCCGCCGCCCCAGCGGGTGTCATCGGCGCGGTTGCCGAGGACCTCGCTCGCCTCGAGCAGGGTCGAGCCGCCCATGGCAGCCACGGCTCCGCCGCCACCGGACGACCCCGGCAAGCCGGTCCACGGGTCGATGGATCGGGCTTTGTTGAACCGGAACCGGCTTGCCCGCACGGTGAGGTCCCCTCGGAGATGGAAGATCGCGCCGCCCGCCGCGGCGCGATTATCCAAGATGTCGCAATCCTCGATCGTCAGGGTCGCCGATTCGGCATAGAGGCTCCCGCCGGAGCTCGCTTCGTTCGCGACCAGCCTACAATCGCCGAGGGTGAGCCTGCCACGGTTCCCGACGAAGAGACCGCCGCCGAGCTCGGCTCGCCCGCCGCGAATTGTGAGGCCCCTGATCGAAGCGTCGCCCCCGGCGAGCACTTCGAAGACCCGGTCCGTCGCTCCACCCCGGGGACCCGCGGGCTGGAGGAACGTTCGGTTGGGGCCGGCGCCGATCACTTCGACCGGCCCGGCGATGTCGAGGTCGCCGGTCTGCTCGGGATCGTCGCTCGGGCTCCCCGGGTGGAGCGAGAAAAACCCTTCAGGCACGAGCACTCGGTCGAGGCCGGGACTGCCGGCGGCACACCCACCGACCTCCAGGTCGAAGTCGCTGGCGAGCAGCGCGGCGCGCAGGGAGCACTCGGGGCCGGCCAGAGTGTCGTCCATCGTCGTGACGGCGATGTCCGCGGCGAGCAACGGCGGGCTGGAGGCGAAGATCAGGGTGAGCAGAGCCATGACTACCGGTGCGGCGGTACCGAGCTCGCAGGACCGTCGACCGGAGTCGCGACCGGCGTCGCGAACGAGCCGGCTCGATCGGCGGGCAAGGCCGTTCCATCGGTGGAGTGGCGATCCGTGGGGCGGGTCGAGAGAAGGCCTGGCCAGCATCGGGAATCCTCGGCTTGGGGGGATTGGAACGGGTCGCAGCAGCCCACGATGGGCAACCGCCACGATGGGTTACTTCCTACTTGGGGTTGCGACATTCCGCGGTGCGCACCCTCAAACTCGTCTCGGCTGCGCCTCGAATGTGACTCGAGAACGCCCCGGGCAAGTGATTTGAGGGCGCCGAGGCAAGGACGTCGCAGTCAAGAGTGAGGGCTCTCTCGTGGCCCCACCACGAATCCGACATCCAACGTGGAGATCTCCAGATGACACACAAGACTCGTAGGCGGATCCGGCGCGCAGTGTTCTCGCTCACAGTGTTCTCGCCACCCTCAGGGTTCCTTATGTCGCTCGCCTTGACCGGCGTCGTCCTGGCCAGGCCGGCCGCGGCGCAGGCCGACGACCTGTGCTTCCCCGAGGAATTTTCGACCACGAATGCGATCTACTTCCCATTCGAGGACGATGTGACGATCAACTTCCAGTGGTTCAGCCTCCCGGCACAGCGCGAGCTCGTCCATAGCTTCCCAAGCGACACGGAATTTGTTGGCGTCATTGACGCCTATGACCTCGGCTCGAGGTTCACGTTCCTCGGAACCCATACGAACCAAACCGTTGTCTCCCTGGAGACCTGTTTCGCGAGTGCGCTGCCGGAGCCCGTTCAGGAGCCGGTCTGCTTTGGCCAGGGACTCGAACGCCAACCCCCAATCAACGTGGCGCACTCACCGTTGAATCGAAGCACCGGGGACGACACCGTCACGCCCGGACTCGTCCGGATCGACGGCACGTGGACGGAGGTGGGTTCGGTTTCCGTCCCGTCTCGGCTCATCGAGCGCATTGTCGGGAGGCCTCTTTTGGCTCTCGAATTCTGGAATACCCGCCTCGAGGTCGACCCCGCGATATTCGAGATCCCGGATATCTGTGATGGCGTGTCCCGGGCGTCCCAGGCTTCAGATCTCTCGCCTCTCGCTGATCGCTTGCGTGAGCTCTACGGGGAGCCTTCTCGAGAGCAACTGCGCCACCTACCGATCTTGCACAGCCTCGCTCCACGGTAGACGGCTGGCGACTCGCCTGCGCGCCCGACACACGAGTGATACCGGCCCCTTCGGGGTGATACCGGCCCCTTCGGGTGATACCGGCCCCTCCGGGTGATACCGGCCCCTCCCGGTGATACCGGCCCGTTCCGGGTGATACCGGCCCCTCCGGGTGATACCGTCTCGTGCGATGTCCGACGCTGACCGACCCTGCAACGGCGAGTCGAGGAGCCCGAGCGACGATCCGACCCTCGAAAGGCTCACCGAGGTGCTCTACCCGGAGCTGCGGCGCTTGGCGCAGGGCACCATGCGTCGCGAAGGGCCCAAGCACACGCTCCAGCCGACGGCCCTGGTGAACGAGGCGTACCTGCGGCTGGCGGGCGGGACCCTGGCGGTCGAGAGCCGCGCTCACTTTCTCGCCCTGGCCGCCCGGCTGATGCGCCGTATCCTGATCGATCATGCCCGCGGTCGCTCGCGGGACAAGCGCGGAGGGGGGCAGCCTGCGATCACCCTGACCGAGAGTGCCGCGATCGGTGCGGGCCCGAGTCTCGAAGTGCTCGACCTCGACCGCGCCCTGGGCGAGCTCGCCAGCTTCGACCCCCGGCGGGCGCAGCTCCTGGAGCTCCAGCTCTTCGGAGGCCTGACCTATCCGGAGATGGCGGAGGCCGCCAGCGTTTCCGAGGCGACGGTGCATCGGGAGCTGCGCCTGGCCCGGGCGTGGCTGCAGCGCCAGCTCTCGTCTGTAAGACCTCCCTCGGGATAGTTTTTTGCATTTCGAAACACCGTTATTGAGGTGGCAGGTCGCGCTGGTGGAACGAGCACGGCAGAGGACTGTCTGAGCGTGCACGATGATAGGCGCTCGTTAGGCACTGGATAATCGAGCTTTGTGGCAGCTCGATGTGATCCAGCGAGTTTGCGAGGCCGCGCGCAGTCCATCCAGCGCGACCGACTATCGGTTGTTCTTGGATGAGCTGACTCGCACGGCCGACCTGGGCCTGCGCGAGGTGAGAGACTTCGTGCACCCGCTCGAGGATCGACGGCATAAGATCTGCGGGTGGCCATGCCGAGACCGGGAAGCCCCCCATGACGCCGGAGCGCTGGAAGGCGATCGAAACGCTCTTCGAGTCCTGCCTTGCGCTCGCGCCATCAGAGCGAGCGGCCCTGCTCGAAAACCACGCAGCGGAAGATCCGGAGCTCGTCACCGAGGTTGCAGCCTTACTCGTCGAAGCTGAGCAGACGGGACGCCTCGAAGCTCTGCTCGAGGCGCCGGCGCGTACTGCCATGGAAGCCATGGGCGCGCTCGGTCCGGGGGATCGGGTCGGCGCCTACCGGGTGGAGAAGCTGCTCGGTGAAGGCGGCATGGGCAAAGTCTTCCTCGCCCGCCGCGACGACGAGGCCTTCGAGCAAGAGGTCGCCATCAAGCTGCTGCCTCCGGGAGCCGCAGCCCGCGGGCTGCGAGGCCGATTCCTCGCCGAGCGCCAGATTCTCGCGCGGTTGGAGCATCCGCACATCGCGCGTCTGCTGGACGGCGGCACCACAGACGACGGGCAGCCTTTCCTGGTCATGGAGTATGTCGACGGCGATACGCTGCTCGACCACTGCGATCGTGAGCGACTAGGCATTCCCGAGAGGCTGTGCCTCTTTCGTAGGGTGGCGAGCGCCGTCGAGCATG
>JBCCEE010000225.1:0-13195 GCA_039030415.1 Acidobacteriota bacterium | reverse complement strand
GAAGCGCTGGCGGCTGCGCTCGGCGAGCGCGCTCTGGCCGTGCAGGGCGACGTGCGCGATGCGGCCGCGGTTGCCGCCATGGTCGAGCGGGTCGGCTCCGCGCTGGGCGCACCGACCACCGTGGTCCACAACGCGCTGGCCGACTACAGCTTCAACGGCGACGCGCGGGACACCCTGGCGTCGCTTTCGAGCGAGGCGCTGGAGGCGCAGTTCCACACCGCCGTCCGAGGCGCCCTGAACATGATCCAGGCGACCAGCCCCGGCATGGCGGCCGCGGGCTTCGGCCGGATCATCCACATCGGGACGAATCTCGTCCAAAATCCCGTCGTGCCCTACCACGACTACACCGCCGCCAAATCCGCGCTGTTGGCCCTCACCCGCACGTCGGCGGCCGAGCTCGGGCCCCAGGGCATCACCGTCAACATGGTCTCGGGCGGGCTCCTGCGCACCACCGACGCCAGCTCCGCCACGCCCGACGCCGTCTTCGATCTGATCGCCGACAGCACGCCGCTGCGCGCGGTGACGACGCCGGAGGAAGCGGCCGACGCCGTGCTGTTCTTCGCCAGCCCGTGGGCGCGGGCGGTCACCGGCCAGAACCTGATCGTCGACGGCGGTCTGGTCTTCGGCTGATTTCGCGATAGGGGCTGGCGGCCCCGCGGTCGCCGGCCTTGCCACCTGCCGCCGCCTCGCCATAGGTGGCGGTCCAACACCCGAGGCCAAGCCTATTGACGGCGCGTCAGCTGAGCTGCTTTAGCCGCTGCCGCCATTCCATAAGGATGGGGCCGCCCGAGCTTTGGGCGGCCCCACCAAGAAATTGCCGGCGCGTCACCGTCGACTGCGGGCTCAGATACCGGTACGGCTACTGGACCCGAATCGTGTCGTCGTTGTGCAGCGGACCGCATTCTTTGGTAAAGGTGTTGCAGTAGCACAGTGCCTGGTTGCCGCAGTTTTCGTTGGTTTCGCAGGCGTCACCGTCAGTCGGGCAGCCCTTTGGCAGCAGGTCTATCTCTCGAGCGTTCGCCGTGTCGCCGAACAGCTGAACCGTCGAGAACAGGGCGAGGGTGGCGATGAGGACGAGGCTGAAGCCTGTCAGTCTTTTTTGATGCGATGTCTTTTGCATGGTTGGGTCTCCTTGATGTAAGAGAGTGAAAAGGTTTAGCGGGTGAGATTTGAAAGTCTTTCTCAAGTAGTTGCCGAGCCAACCTCGGGTCTCGGACTCGAGGCCGAAACCCGAAGTTAGCTCGGTCTCCCCATCTACGGCGTCACGTCGTCAAGCGGGCAGATTGACGACGTGTCTAGCGTTCGATGTCGATCGGCACCGCGTGGAGCGATGCACACTCGCTGGTAAAGGTATTGCAGTAACAGTAGGCCCGGTTGCCGCAGTCGCGGTCGAGCTCGCAGGGATCACCCTTGGTCGGGCATTCACGTGACAGCAGATCGATGTCAGCGGCCGCAAACAGCTGCACCGTCGACAGTGAGACCATGGTCACGAGCATCACAATTCCGAGGCGGGAGATGAGTTTACTTCTGCGATTCATGGGTTACTCCTTCTTCTCATGGGTTGGTTTGGGTTTGCAAGATGAGAATGCCCGCGGTTGTGACGCCGTTTCATCACAGTGCAAAGCGCATGGGTTATCGTTACGAAACCTCTCGGTTCGTTGCGATCTGGAAAAAATGTCGGGAATTAGGCGGCTTCTGAAATGCCCGGGAGTTCGACGCCGAAAAAGTTCTCGACTTCTTTCTGCTGGTGAGGCCAGAAGGCTCCGGCCCAAACCTTTTCGATCACTCCGCCGTTCCCGACAACGAGCGTCATGGGCGTCGTGTTCATTTTGTACTCTTTCCGGTCTTGTGGCGCTGGTTGCTGAACCAGAGTGATCTCCGAGAGATTATTCTCCGAGAGATACTTCGCTAGTCCATCCTGGTCTGTGGAAACCGCGACAACACGGTAACGTGAGTAGTCGAGGCTGTCCAAGATGGCATGCCAATTCGGTAAGTTCACATCGCACCAGCCGCACTTGGGCGAGAACACTAGGACGATGGTTTTCCTGTGGTCGCTACTGCCTTGGGACGCGTAGTCGATCTTTATCTGCTGGCCCTCGGCGTCGAGCCCACGTAAAGGTGGAACGGTGTCGCCTGGAGACAAATACTTGGACTGTTTGGCTGTGATAGTCGTCTTTTTGAGCTCTCGATTTTGATGGATCAAGAGTACATTCAATACCGCCAACGTAAAGGTTCCGAGAACAAAAGCCGTGGCTACCCAGCGACTGATCTGTAGTCTTTCAGCTCGTGCCTTTCCTTCGGCTCTTACCTCAGTCATTGTCTACACCTCTTCCTTGTATTGCTTCATCAATGTGAAGGCTTTTGTAACCCGGTGAGTCCAGGTCTTCGGCAGTCGATTGAAGCTCGATCTCAGCGGAAGCTGAATAACCCTTCAATCAAAATGTGTGCCATACGAGCGAGGTACTCGGTACACGGTGCCACAAGGAAGCGATTGAAATTCAACAGGAGGTCTGCGCCAGGAACGCTCGAATGTCGCGAATAGGGAGATAGCACCTTCGAATCAGCTGAATTTATTCGTAGGTGAGTATGAGGTGCCGGTGGCGGGCCCTCGCCGCATATGGAAGAGATTGGCGCCAGATAATTGCGCAAAACAAGCGTTAGGCCCCACGCGTCGGCGGATCGAGGCGGATTGAGGGGCAGCATATGGGAACAGGCTTACCCCCGAGGGAGTAGCAGTTTTCCCGAGCCCACCGGATGGGCCCTGTAATGTGTCCCGCAGTGAGGGCCCTCTCGACTCGGGATGTGTTGGTAAGCGCCTACCCGGCCGCGGCCATCAGCCGCGGCCGACTTAGGGTGACATCTGGGAATCGCTCGATAGCGCTCCGGCCGGCATCTCGGCGCCCTCACTTGGCTCCGCCTGCAGCAGGTAGCGCAGATCCTCGGCGAAGGTGGCCTCTTCCTGGGCGCCGAGGTAAGACGAGTAGATCAGGCCTTCGGTATCGAGGACGAAGGTGCTCGGGTAGCCGGTCAGGCC
This sequence comes from Acidobacteriota bacterium, assembly GCA_039030415.1. Taxonomy (GTDB): domain Bacteria; phylum Acidobacteriota; class Thermoanaerobaculia; order Multivoradales; family J023; genus JAAELT01. The sequence continues at coordinate 10,161 of JBCCEE010000225.1, read as the reverse complement.
GCCGAAGAGCGAAGCGCTGACTTCCTGTGGATCGAGCAGGATCGGAAAACTCAGGCCCATCTCCTGCACGTAAGGCTCGACCAGCGGGCGCCCCTCGCGGTCGGTGGCGATGCCGACGATTGCCACTCCCTGGTCGGCGAAGGTCTGGTGCAGGCGCTCCAGCGCCGGCAGCTCGTCCCGGCACGACAAGCACCAGGTCGCCCAGAAGTTGAGTAGCAGGATGCGGCCGCGAAACGCGCTCAGCCGATGGCGCTCGCCGTCGAGCCCAAGCAGCTCGAAGTCGGGCCCCGGCAGCGTACGCGCCACTTCGGCCGCCGAGAGCTCGGCGGGCGGCTCGGGAGCCGCGCCGCCGCACGCCGTCAGGGTGATGAGCAGGACAGCAGGCAGGACGCACGCCGGGACGGCCCGGCGCGCGCCAGTCTGCCGATCCAGGAGTGAGGGATCACTCGCCATCCTGGGTCTCGTTCGAGCCTTCTTTTGCGGCGTGCAGCTCGTCGATGGTGCCGGTGGCCTCACCGCGCCCCTCGCAGTGTGCGCACGTCAAGACCAGCGTTTCGGGGTGATCACCAACCCAGTCGGTCCAGCGGTGGACGGCCCACGAGCCTTCCGGCAGCTCGGCCAGCTGCTCGCCGGTGAAGTCCCCTTGCCGCGACTCTCCAGATTCCTGGTGCCACAGCGAGTCGGTCTCGGTGTCGTACATCATGAGGTTCCCGTCGATCAGCTTGCCGGAAACGCCCAGGGTCAGTTCTTTGTCTCCTACGCGGCGGTCGTGAACCACGACCGTTTGTTCGGACGGTCACCAAGACGCCGCGATCGGCTGTCCTCCAACGCGATCGTTGACGATCTGGTGATTCTTCAGGATGTAGAGCGGGTAGGCGCGGGACTCGCCCTCGGCGCTGACGCCGACCACGCTGACGCCGCCGGCGAGTGCCGCCTCGGCGGCGGGCAGCAGGGTAGGTCGCACCAGCGCCAGCTTGGCGTCCTTGGCGCGGTATTCGAGCAGGCCGTGGAAGGGCTCGCCGCCGGTGACGGTCTTGTCCGAGGCGCCGTGCGGGTGTGCCGCTTCGGCCTCGGGCTCGGGCTCGCTCGAAGAGCAAGCGAGAAAGGACATGGCGGCCAGCGACATGCCTAGTGCAATCGAACGGGTGTAAGGGGATCTTCTCAAGGGTCGATCTCCGATTGGGTTGAGTAATGCTCGCCCCAGGGTCGCGGGGCGACGGGTTGCTTCGGCACCTCGTGCCAGCTGGCAGAATTCTGGTCGAACACCAGCGTGCGGTCGAGGGGTATCGAAGGGAATGAGCCGACGGAGCCGTCGGGCCAGGTGATCTCGACGTCGGCTTCAGCTGCCTCGCCGAGTCCGAAGTGAAGGGTCGCCGAGTGGTTGCCGAGGTAGCTCTCGCCAACCACCCGCCAAGCCGTGTGGCGGCGCTCTGCGCCGGCCGCGTCGACCGCCCGCACGACCGCTTTGGCGCCGGCGGCCCAGCGGTTCTTATCGCTGCCTACGAGCTGGATCCCGAGCCAGTGGCCGAGTCGCTGGGAGCGGTTGTGCAGCAGCAGCGGCTGCGCGTTGTGCACCAGCACGGCGGCATCGACCAGGCCATCGCGATCGACGTCGGAGAAGGCCATGCCGCGCGCCACGTAGAGCTCTCCAAAGGCCTCGCCAGCGGTCGCTGAGACCTCGCGGTAGCCGGCTTCTTCGCGGGCGTAGACCATCAGCGGCTGCGGGATCATCTTCGGCTCGGTCAGCACTTCGAGCGTCCACTCGTCTTCGACAGTGGAGCCGTTGACGAGGAAGAGATCGGCGCGCCCATCGAGGTCGAAGTCGCGAAAGCCGTTGCCCCAGCCCACCAGGTCGCGACCGATCGGTCCGAGGCCCATCTCGAACGTCCGGTCCTCGAACAGCACGGTGCCCGATTCCGACGCGTTGAGGTAGAGCGCGTTCTCCTCGCCCACCCAATGGGTCAAGAACAGGTCGACCCGGGCGTCGCCGTCGACGTCGTGCAGGCCGATGCCCATGCCGGCACGCGGATCGCGCGTGCCGGCCGAGAGCGTGACGTCTTCGAACCCGTCACCGGTGTTGCGAAACAAGCGATCGAAGCTCTGGTCGTTGGCCACATAGAGGTCCTGCCAGCCGTCGTCATCGACGTCGACGAATACCGCCTGCATGCCCCGCCCCTGGGGATCGTCGACGCCGGCCTCAACAGCGATATTCTCGAAGCGGCCGGAGCCATCGTTGCGCAGCAGCATGTTGGGCTGCGGTGGATAGTTGGCCGGTGTCGTCATGGTGCCGGGGCGGCCGCCCACCAGCGGTCGATTGCGCGCGCGGTCCCACGGAAAGTCGACGTAGCACGGCACGTAGAGGTCGAGGTCGCCGTCGCGGTCGAAGTCCGCGGCGGCAGTTCCCATCGCTTCGCAGACGACATCACCCAGGCCAGCCTCGCTGCTGCGGTCTTCGAACGTCCCGTCGCCGCGGTTGACGAACAGCATGATCTTGTCGATGCCGGTGAGCAGCAGGTCGAGCCAGCCATCGCCGTCAGCGTCGAGCCACAGGACGCCGTAGTCCCAGCCGATGTGGCCGACGCCGGCCTCCTCGGTGACGTCGCGGAAGGTGCCGTCGCCCTGGTTGTGGAACAGCCGACCGCCCTCGCGCTCCGCCTCGAGGGCGCTGCGGTCCATCAGTGCGGGGCCGGCGAAGTTGGCCATGTAAAGGTCATCGAAGCCGTCGTTGTCATAGTCGCCGAAGGCCAGGCCAGAGCCGTTGTCTTCGGGCAGCAGGGCGGCCCGTACGGCGTTGAAGTGGTGGAACGAGAGTCCCGCGTCGCGGGCGATCTCTGCGAATCTGATGCTCGAATCCTCGGTATCGGTCGCTACCGGCGGCTCGGCGGGCTCGGACGCGCAGCCGATCACCGAGAGCAGCGCGAGTGCGGCTGCGATCGTGCCAAGCCGGCGTGCCACAGCGCACGGTTCAGGGTTGAGGTGCGTAGGCGAGTCGTATCGTTTCATGGCGGTTGTGCGTAGCTTGCTGTGAAATCGTTTAGAGAAGATAGTGTTCGAGGTTACGCGCAGGGCACGGTCAGGCCCAGATGCGCAGGCTCGGCCCGGGTGATCGAGCTACCCGTGCGGCGGGCCGCTCATCAGAACCGGATGGTGACTGAATGTTCGCTACGCCCTGGCCGGCAGATGCCGCCAGATTCGCTGACCGATTTGCTGACCTGCGACCTCGGCTCGCGCCGCGGCCTACCGGCCGCGCGGCCCGTCAGCTCGCCTCACTGGCCGAGCCCGGATCTTTGATCTGATCGTCCTCCGCCAGGCCGTCGACCACCTCGACGGTGAGGCCGTCGGACAGGCCGAGCTGCAGGCTGCGAGGCTCGAACTGCTGGGGAGCGACCTCGACTTCGACGAAGGCCTGGTCCTCGGCGTCGAACTGCAGTAACGCCTCGCGGATCGCCAGCACACTATCCCTGCGGTCGAGCACGACGTCGGCGTTGGCGCTGTAGTTGGCGCGCAGGAACTGGCCCTCCTCGAGCTCGATGGCGGCGCGGATCTCGAACTGGATGGCGCCGTCCTCTTCGATGCCTTTGGGGGCGATGTGCTCCAAGCGGGCCGGGAAGCGCTCCTCTTCCAGGGCGCCGACGGTGAGCACCATCTCCATCCCGAGCTCGAGCTTGCCGACTTCGGACTCGTCGACTTTGCCCTCGAAGATCATCTCGTCCATGTCGGCCACCGTCACCAGGGTGGTGCCGTCGTTGAAGGTGTTGGACTCGATCACCGAATTGCCGACCTCCACCGGCACCTCCAGCACCATGCCCGCGATGGTGGAGCCCACCCGGGTGTTGGAGGCGGTGGACGACGACGAGCTAGTGCCTTCTTTGACGATCTGCAGATGACTCTCGGCGCCGCGGTACTCCTGCTCGGCGTTGTCGACGGCCATCTGGAACTGCTGGAACGTCGACTTTGGAATCGAGCCGTCGGCCTCTAGCGGGCGGTTGCGATCGAGGTCCAAGCGGGCGTTCTCGAGGCTGATGCGAGCTCGCGCCAGCCGATTCTCGGCTTCGTTGAGACTCACCATGTTGGGCACCACGCGGATGCGAGCCACCAGATCGCCGCGCCGCACGATATCGCCAGCCTCGACGAACAGCTCCTCGACAATGCCCGAGATCTGAGGCTTGATCTCCACTTCGCGCCGGGGCACCACCGAGCCGGTGGCTACCGTCTTGTTGACAATGTCGGCCACGAACGGCGTCTCGGTGGCGAACGCTACCGGCGGTTTCTGAGACTTGCCGTAGAGATAGAACAGCGTGCCGCCGAAGGCCGCGAGAAACAACAGCACGACGCTGATGCCGATGAGTTTTTTCATAGTGAGTTTCCAGCTTTGGACGTTCAAACCTTGGCATATCGAGAGTTACGGAATATTGAAGTCGGGTCACTCGGCGCGCAGCGCGTCGACCGGGCGCAGGCTTACCGCCTGGCGTGCCGGAATCAGACCGGCCAGGGTGCCCGAGCCCACCAGCACGGCGAGCGCCAGCAGGGCGTTGGATAGCGAGACGCCGGGGCTCAGAAACATTTCCGGCGCCTCCTCGGCCTGCTCCAGGGCCAGCGCCACCAGCTCCACCGAGGCGACCCCGGCCATCAGCCCCAGGCCACCCGCGATCGCGGTCAGGATCAGCGATTCTTGGATCACCTGACCCATCACCGTCAGCGGGGTCGCACCCACCGCCCGACGGATGCCGAGCTCCTGGGTGCGCTCCTTGACCACGATGGAGAGGATGTTGCTGACCCCGATCACCCCCGCCGCCAGCGTGCCGAGGCCGACGATCCAGACCAGCATGCGAATGCCCTGGAAGACCCCGACGATTTTCAGATAGTCCTCTTCCAGGTTGTAGCTGCCGAACGCGCGCAGGTCCCCGGGGTCGACGCGGTGGCGTTCGTGCAGCACCGCCCGGGCGTCCGCCAAAACCTGCGAAGCGGTCCAGCCGGGGCGCGCCGTGATGGCGAACCAGCCAACTTCGTCACCGACGTTGAAGGCCTTCTGGAAGGTGGCGAACGGAATGAAGAGATTCTGGGCGTCGTCTTCGGCCTCCTGGCCGGACCGCAGAGAGCGGAACACGCCGACGACCCGGAAGTACACCCCCTGAATGCGCACGCTCTCGCCGATCGGATCTTCCCCGTCGGCGAATAAGATCTCCTGAACCCGCGTGCCGATCACCGTCACCTTGCGGCGCAGCTCCATGTCGCGAGGGTTGAGAAAGCGTCCTGCGGCCATCTCCATCGGTTGGATGTTGCGGATCGCGGGGTGATCGCCCATCACCGAGAAGCCGCCAGAGCGCTTGCCGCGGCTGACGTTGTTGCCCTCTTCGAAGCCGCCGAGCTGAATGCGCGGGGCGATCACCGCGGCGCCGAGCAGCCGTTGCTCCAGAGCCTCGGCATCCCCGTTGGTCATGTCGATCGGGCGACCCGCCGGCAGACCGCGGTAGGGGCGGGTGGTGGCGCGTCCCCACAGGAAGAAGCTGTTGGTGGCGTGCCCCTCGAAGCCGCGGGCGATGCCGTTCTCCAGCCCGTGGCCGGAGCCCAGCATGACGATCAGCAGGAAGATGCCCCAGAACACGCCAAAGGCGGTCAGCAGGGTGCGCAGCTTGTTGCGCCACAGGGTTTCCTGAATCTCTTGCCAGTGATCGAAGTCGAACATCGAGTTGCGCCGGGGCCAGAGGGTTATTCGTCGCGCAGGGCTTCGATCGGTCGGATGCGGGCCGCCCGTCGCGCCGGGAAGAAGCCCGCCATGGCGCCCGCCAGCACGAGCAGAGCCAGAGCATAGAGGGCGACCGAGAAGTCGACGCCGGGTTGGCGGAACATGTCGGCCGCGGGCATGGCGGCCATCAGCTCGAGCACACCGAGACCGAGCGCCAGGCCGAGCGTGCCCGACACCGCGGTGAGAAACACCGACTCTTGCACCACCAGGCTGACGACATCGCGCGGCGTGGCGCCGAGGGCCTTACGCACGCCGAGCTCGCGGGTGCGCTCCTGAACCGCGATCATCATGATGTTGGAGACACCCACGACGCCGGACAAGAGCGTGCCGACGCCGATGATCCAAACGAAGAACCGGATGCCGTCCATCAGCGACAGGAGGCGCTGAAATTCGGCGTTGAGGTTGCTGACCGAAAGCGCTCGACGGTCCTCGGGCGCGAAGCGATGGCGCTCGGAGAAGCGGTCGAGGATCTCGCCGGCCATGGCGTTGGTGGTCTCGAGGTCGAGCTCGCCGGTAGTCAGCATGAGCTGGGCGATGTGATCGGTGCCGCCGAAGGTGCGCTGGGCGGTAGAGATCGGCAGGTAGACGAGCTCCATCTCGCTGTCGCTGCCGTCGTCTTCGAAGACGCCCACCACCTGGAACACGACGCCGTTGATCTGCAGCGGCTCGCCGAGCGGGGAGCGCGCACCGAACAGCTCGTCGACCACAATCCGACCGATCACCGCCACTTTGCGCCGCTGCTGTACGTCGATCGCGTTCAGGAACCTGCCGAGCACGACGCGCGTGTTCTCCAGGTGGCGGTGATCCGGGTGGACGGACCGGATCGGGAAGTTGCCGGTCTCGCCGCGGTAGGTCAGAGTGTTGCGACCCCTGATGAAGAAACGCGAGGTGATGTGCTCGACCCCCGGCAGCGACGTGCGCAGGTCGTCGTAGTCGTCGTTGGTGAGCTGGATCTCGCGCCCGGGCTGCAGGCCGCGGTGGGGCAAGCTGGTTTTGCCGGAGGAGACCCAGATGCTGTTGACGGCGTCGTCGCGGAATTGGTGCGCGACCCCGCGCTCGAGGCCCTGCCCGGAGCCCAGCAGCACGATCAGCATCAGGATGCCCCAGGCGACGCTGAAACCGGTGAGGGCGGTGCGCAGCTTGTGATGGCGCAGGGTGTCGAAGATCTCCTGCCACGTGTCGAGATCGAACATACTGTGGCTCGTCGCGCGACCGAATCAGGCGGGATCCGCCGCGACTGCGGGAGTCGTGACCTCGGCCACCGGAGAAAGAGCGGGCTCCTGGGGCACCTCGGAGTCCTGCTGGATCACCCCGTCCTGCAGGCGGATGATGCGTCGCGTGCGCTCGGCGATGTCCGGCTCGTGGGTGACGATCACCACCGTCACGCCCTCGGCGTGAATCTCCGCCAGCAGGTCCATCACCTCGTAGGACGTAGCGGTGTCGAGGGCGCCGGTCGGCTCGTCGGCGAGGATCATCTTGGGCTCGCTCACCAGCGCGCGAGCGATCGCCACCCGCTGCTTCTGACCGCCCGACATCTCTGTCGGCAGGTGCTGCGACCAATTCGCCAGGCCCACCCGTTCGAGCAGCTCCGCCGCCCGGCGGTTGCGCTTGCGGCGAGCGACGCCCTGGTAGTACAGCGGCAGGGCGACGTTCTCGACCGCGGTCTTGAACGGGATCAGATGGAAGGACTGAAATACGAAGCCGACGTAGCGGCTGCGCAGCCTTGCCGCCTTGGTCTCCGACAGGCCGCGAATCAGGGTGCCGTCGAGCCGATACTCCCCCGAGTCGTAGTCGTCGAGGATTCCCAGGACGTTCATCAGGGTCGACTTGCCCGAGCCTGAGGAGCCCATGATCGACACCAGCTCACCGGCCTGAATCGAGAGGTCGATGCCGCGCAAGACCCGCAGGCGGTTCTTGCCCATGCGGTAGGACTTCTCGATGTCGCTCAGCTCGATCATGGAGTTTTCAAGGGTCCAGGGTCCGAGAATCTGTGACCGGCGGAGCGGCTGGAATGCCGCGAGATTTGGTCGTGCAGGAATTGCCCCGCAGGCCACCCGGCAGGTCGACTAACATCTATTGGTTCAAGGATTCATGCAGGGCCGTCGCAAGGCTCGATGATCCTCTCACACCTCACCGCCAGGAGCTACGGATGAACGGTTTGCTGCGAAAATTATGCCGGCTCCCGACAGCCGCTCGGCCGGCCCTCGGCGCCGCTGTGCTGGTCGTCTGGGGGCTCTTCGCCAGCGCCTGCGACCGCGGCGGTCCGGCGTCCTCGACGGAGGGCGGATTCCCTCACGACCTTGGCTCCACGAGCCTGCCCGAGAATCCCGAGCGGATCGTGGTGCTGGAATTCAGCTTCATCGACGCGCTCGCCTCGGTCGGCGTGGCGCCGGTCGGCATCGCCGACGATAAGCGGGCGGAGGAGCGCATCCTGCCGGTGTACGGCGAGCTCATCGGTGACGGCTGGAAGTCGGTCGGCACGCGCAAGGCGCCACGGCTCGAGACCATCGCGGCGCTGCAGCCGGACCTGATCATCGCCGACACGACGCGCCACGCCGACCTCTACGAGCTCCTGAGCCGGATCGCGCCGACCCTCGTCTTCAACAGCCTCGAGGGCGACTATCATGATTCTCTGAAGCAGATGGCGGCGATCGGCGAGGCCATCGGCCGGTCCGAGGACATGGCGGCGCGGCTCGCCGAGCACCGGGTGAAGATGGCGGCCTACAGCGAGCGGATCCGGCCGTATGCCGAAGGCGTGGTGGCGCAGTTCGGCGTCGCCAGCGCCGAGTCGCTGTCGCTGCACTCGCCGGCTTCCTATGCCGGCTCGCTCCTGACCCTGCTCGGTTTCTCCTCGAACCTGGCGCCCGGCGACGATCCGTACGTCGAGGCCGACCGCGAGATGCTCTCGGCGATCGATCCGGACCTGCTCATTGTGGGTGAGTACAGCGATCCTTCGATTGTCGATTCCTGGGCCGGCAGCGAGCTCTTCGACGGCTTGACGGCGGTCGAGGCCGGCGCGGTTCACAACGTGAACGCCAACAACTGGTCGCGACTTCGCGGCATGGTGGCGGCCGAGCTGGCGGCCGAAGCCCTGCTCGGGATCCTCGAAGCGGATGGCGGCTTCTGAGCCTCGGCGGCGTCGTGCGTCCCGGGTCGCCGGCCTGCCGGTCGGCCTGCTGGTTGTAGCGGCGCTGACGCTGGGGGCCCTCGGCTCGCTCGCCACCGGCAACCGGCCCGATGTCGGGCTGCCGGAGATCTGGACCGTCCTGGTCGGCGCCGACGTGACGGCCGGGGAGGCCGGCTCCGACGCGCGGATCATCTTTTGGGAAACGCGCCTGCCGCGCACCCTGGCCGCGGCGCTGCTCGGGATCAACCTGGCCGTCGCCGGCCTACTGCTGCAGGCGATGACCCGCAATCCGCTGGCGTCTCCCACCATCCTCGGGATCAATCAGGGCGCCGCACTCGGCCTGGTGCTGACCCTCGCCTTCCCGGCCGCGCTCGAGCGGACGCGGGACGCGATGGCGATGGCCGGCGCCCTCGGCGCCGGCGTGCTGACCTTCGCCATCGCGGGTGGCTTTCGCGGCCGGATCGATCGCATGCGTCTGGTGCTCGGCGGCGTCGCCGTCGGCGCGTTGGCCTACGCGGCGGTGCGCCTGGCCTACACCCTGGAAGACAACCTGGCGCGGGACGCGGTGCGCTGGACGATCGGCGACCTCAGCGACATGAGGCTGGCGAGCGTTGTGCCGCTCGCCGGCTGGTGTGCGCTCGGCGTCTGCGGCAGCTGGCTGCTGGCGCAGCGCTTGAACCTCATGTCCCTGGGCGATGCCTCGGCCCGCGGGCTGGGGGCTGATCCGCGCTGGACGCTGGTAGGCGGCACGCTGCTGGCTGCTCTGCTCACCGGAGCGAGCGTCGCCGCGGCCGGTCCGATCGGCTTCGTGGGGCTGGTGGTGCCGCACGTCGCGCGCGCCTTCTGGGGTGGCGATCACCGTCTCCTGATCCCCACAGGAGCGCTCCTCGGCGCGGCGCTGATGCTGGTGGCCGACACCGCGTCCAAGGCGCTGTTCGAGGCTGAAGAGGTGCCGATCGGAATCGTCACCGTGCTGATCGGCGCGCCCTATTTCCTCTACCTGACCCTCACCAGCGAGGCGCTGGAGTGAGCGGGTCGCCGCGGCACCGCCCTGCGCCCGACCCTGGGGTGTCGGATGCTGGGGTCCCCGATCCTGTGGTGCCCGTTCCGGTGGCGGCCGATCCGGTGGCGGCCGATCCGGTGGCGGCCGATCTGGTGGCGGCCGATCGCACGCGGGCGGTCACCACCCTGCTGGCGCTCGCCGCCGGACTCGGCGTCGCCGCGGTCTGGTCGCTGGCGGCCGGAGCCGAAACGGCGACGCCGCTGCGCGCGGCGTGGAATTCCCTGT
>JBCCEE010000224.1:0-13204 GCA_039030415.1 Acidobacteriota bacterium | reverse complement strand
GAAGCAGGACCTGCGAGTTTGCGAGGTCGCGCGCAGTCCACCGAGCGCGACCGTTTGTCGATCGTTTATTGAATGCGATCTAATCCAAGCCTGAGCTCAGAGCAGATCCACGATCCGAATCACCGCGCGCCCGGCAGCGCTACTGATCAACACGATCTCAGGCGCCGCGTCCTCGTCGAGCTGAAGCAGACGGGGACGCGTGGCGAGTCCCAGGGTTTCGCTGTCGCTGCCTTCGGTCCCCAGGTTGATTGTGATCTCGACGGAGCCCTCGTCCCACTCGGCCAGGGCTAGCTGGTGAAGCGGCTTCTTGGAGACGACCTGCCGTCGATGGTTGGGTAGAGCCGGGTGGATGCTGAGCTGTTGTTCAGCGACCAGCAGCAGATCGGGGGTGCCGTCGCCCGTGAAGTCCGCCGACATGTCCCAGGAGGCCGCTTCGCCGTCGAGCTTGGTGGCGCGGGAGCGGGTGTCGAATCGACCGCTGCCGCGACCCGCGTAGAGCTCAATCTTGAGCTCGCCGGCCCCGAGTCCTTCAGGCTGGATGAGCAGCAGATCGTCTTTGCCGTCGCCATTGAAGTCCGTCACCCGGGGCTCGAGGTCGTACCAGTTGCGGGTAGCGGTCTCGAAACTGGCCACCGGCCGGCGTCCCGCTCGGGTGCGATCCGGACGCAGGATGAAGACCCGCACCTTGAGCTTCTCGAAAATGCCCAGCTTGTCGGCTCGCGTGGTGGTGACGATCAGGGCGGGGTGGCCGTCCAGGCGCGTGAAGCGACGCTGGTTTAGGGTTTCCGGGCCGTCGAAGCGACTCCAGCTCTCCTGCCAGGGAGGTGCGTCCTCCTCGGCCTCGTCTGCGGGTGGCGCTTCGCCCGGAATCATCAGGACGCGCATCCGATAGGTGTCGGTAGCCTCGGGCGAGGTCACCAGCAGAAGCTCTTCACCAGGCATCCGGCGCACGCCGGGGCTCCAGAGCTCGAGTCGACGCGCTCTTCGGCGAGCTTGAATCGGAAGGGCGATATCGCTGGCGAGAGCCAGCTCGGCTCCGACGTACTGACGCAGGCGCCCGACTTCTGGGACGATGAGCCGCTCGTCGTCGACCAGGCCGCGCTGTACCAGGGTACCCAGGTTCAAGCCTTCGGCGGCGAGGACCAGCTCGAGGCGTCTGTCCATCCGATAGCGGTGGATCTTGCCCGGCTCGCCGACCCATAGCTCGCCAGCGCGCTCGTGAAGGTGGCTGGCCTTGGTGGGCAGACCGGTGAAGACCGGCGCCAGATCGCTGTCACTGCCGCGCAGGCGGTAGAGCAGGCGTGGCCCCTCAGCAGCGGTTTCATCGCGCAGCAGGACGGCCAGGCCCCCGGTCTCACCTGGGTTGCCTTCGCCCGGCCACGGAGCGACGTCGAGCGCGCGACCCGGCAGCACGACCTGGGTGACGGTAGCCCAAGGCAGCTGGCGACTGCGAGTCTCGAGAGCCGGTGGCTCGGGCTTGGAGTCCTCACCAGCAGCCCAGGACTGTGCTGCGATGAGGAGGAGAACACCGAGGAACGGCGCTAAGCCGGCTTGGCGGCTCATCGGCCCACCGCCTGCTGACTGCGGTAGAGCTCCAGGCGTACCGGCGGCGTCACGCCCGGCTCTTTGACGCGGTTGGGCTGCACGATCAGCAAGTCGGAGAAGCCGTCCGCGTCGAGGTCGTCGATGCGCACCAGCGCGACGTTGCGGGGCTCTTCCTTCAAGCGCAGCGTGAGGTCGGGGTTGGAAGCATAGCGGCAGCCCTCGCGACCCCTATGAATCGTGACGTTGCGGCCGCGTCCCAGCTGGACGAAATCGGCCTTGCCGTCGCCGTCGAAGTCGCCATCGAAGAATGACAGCTGGTGCACCTTGAGATCATTGATGTCGACCTTGAACCGGCCGGAGAGATCGAGCCCCTGAACCTGTTGGAAGTCGCCGTCCGGCTGCTGGCAGTAGACGTGGAAGTCGAGCCCGATCGAGATCTGCTTGAGGGTCATGATGCGCATCACCTGCATGATCGAGAAGTCCAGGGTGAGAGCGAGCAGGTCCTGGCGACCGTCCCCGTCGAGGTCGTGGAAGCCGCCGGGGATCGAGACGTTGCCCTGGCCCTCGTCGGCCTCTGAGTTTTCAAAGGTGTACCCCAGGGCATCGAAGGTCTGGTAGGGCTCCGTCGCCGGCGCGAGCCGCTCGTCACTGCGGTAGAGGCGATAGCGATAGGGCGGGCGTTTGGCCTCCCGCATCTCCTGGCGGAAACCGGCGTCGTCTTCCTCCAGGCCCTGCTGGCTGACGTATTCGGCCCGGCCGTCGCCGTCGATGTCGCCGAAGTAGACCAGCTCCTCGTCGGCGGAGGGGCATTCGGGATCGCTCTCGGGACATGGCGGCGGGAGGGTCAAGGGGCCGATAGGTCGCGAGAACCGGCCACTGCTGAGGTTGCCGAGGACGAAGAAGGCGAGCTGATCCTCCTCGTCGTCGCGAAAGACCAGATCGAGCTGCCGATCACCGTCGACGTCGCGAACTTCGGGCAGCGGATAGTGGCGGATCAGGCGTCTTCCGGCCTGGCGACGGTCGGTGGGCAGGGCCAGGCGGCTGGTGGCCGGCCGGTAGCCCTCGGCGTCGGCCAGGTGGACGACAGCGCCGTCGCGAGCCGGAAAGATCAGGTCGAGCCGACCGTCGTCGTCGAGATGGCGCCCGAGACCGAGCCGCGGCACGAAGGTGCCGCTGCCGGCCAACACCGGCGGATCTTCGAACAGTGGCTCGAAGCTGAGCTGCTCGCCGTCGAGCCTGAGGGCGGAGAGTCCGGCGTCGGTGAGTGCGACCACCGGGGCGGCTGGTGGTCCGTCCTCGAGGGCGAGCAGGCCGCGATCGAGCTCCAGGTGAGGCACCGCGCGGTAGCCGCCCGCGGCGACGCCCAGGAAGACGTGGAGCTCGCGTCGGTCCGCCAACGCCGGCACGATGGTCATGACTTCGATCAGCCCTTCGATGTCGTCCATCTCGGTGGTCTCTTCCACCGCCAGCTGGTCCCATTCGGTGTAGACCACCAGCACCACCAGGTCGCGCAGGCCATCACCGTCGAGGTCCGGCGTGAGAATCGTGGCGGGTGACCCCGGCAGATCGATCGACGTATGCTGCAGGTCGAGACGTTCACGCCGCGCTTCGGCATCGCTGGCCAGCCAGCATGTGGCGAGCAGCCCGAGGCTGATCGCCAGGAGCGGCTGCTCGAACATCCGATGAGTCATCTGGCTCCTTCCGAATTGGCCGTTGGCCAAGGACAGGTGAGGGGAGAGGAACATTGGGATGAGAAACTCTGAGGAGAGAACACTGAGGAACAGGGTAGGCGGATTCTCCACTGGGAGTAAACGTGCGGGCGCGGTAAGTGTTACAGAGCGCGCTTCACAAAGGTCGCAAGGCGGCATCGTCTCGAGTCGGCATCGCCTCGACGCTGGAGCTTGCCAGATTTTGATCGCGTCTTCACGACCCGCCCCAGGATCGAAACTCCTCGGATAGGATCGCTGGGTGAACGCCGAGCTCTCTTCGACCGTGCTCCTGGCCGGCATCCGGACGCCTTTTCAGCGCGCCGGCACCGGCTTCCGCGACCTCATGTCTTATCAGCTGGCGGCTGCGGCGATCGCCGGTGTGCTGCGGCGAGCGGAGGTCGAGCCGACGGTCGTCGACCGGGTCATCCTGGGGGCGACGGTGCACAATCCGCGCACCACCAACGTGGCGCGCGAGGCAGCACTCGCAGCCGGGCTGCCGGCGACGGTACCGGCGATGACGGTAACCGCGGCGGGCGCTTCGGCGACGGCTGCGATCTCCACCGGCGCTGACCTCATCGCCACCGGTCAAGCCGACGTCGTGATCGCCGGCGCCTCGGACTGCGTCTCCGACCCGCCGATCGGCTACAGCCGGAAGATGCGCAGCAAGCTGTTGGCTGGCCGCCGGCTCAAGACGCTGGGGCAGAAACTGCGCTTCCTGGCCTCTTTGCGTCCCTGGGATTTCCTGCCCGATATGCCGGATGTGCGGGAATTCAGCACCGGCCTGACCATGGGTGAGTACACGGAGCAGCTAGCGCGTCAGCTCGCTATCGGGCGGGAGGCGCAGGACGCCTACGCTCTCGAGTCGCATCGCCGCGCTGCGGCCGCTACGGATGCCGGATGGCTGGCGGAGGAGATCACCGGGGTCGATACGAGGGGCACCCGCATTACCGAAGACAATGGAATCCGAGCTGATACGTCGCCGGAGCGTCTGGCGCACCTGAAGCCTTCGTTCGATCCCGCCGGCGGCACGTTGACGGCCGGCAATTCATCGTTCCTCACCGATGGCGCCGCGGTGGTGCTGCTGGCGTCGCGACGGTGGGCGGAGGAGCACGGTACGTCTATCATCGCCGAGCTGCGGGGCCAGGTGATGACGGCGCACGATCCTGGCTCCGAGCTGCTGCTGGGGCCAGCCTTCGCCATTCCCCGGCTGCTGGCGGCTTGCCAGGTGCCGTTCGAGGACGTCGATGTCTTCGAGATCCACGAGGCCTTCGCCGCCCAGATCCTGGCGGTGATCCGCCTGCTGGCGGCTGGAGAAGTCTTGGGTCGACCGCTCGCTGCAGCCGAGCACGTCGGAGAGATCGCGGCCGAGAAGCTGAATGCCTGGGGCGGCTCGCTGGCGATCGGCAATCCGTTTGCCCCCAATGGCGCCCGTCTGGTGACCACTGCCGGCCATCGCCTGAGGCGCGACGGCGGACGCTACGCCGTGGTCGCGACCTGCGCCGGCGGCGGTCTCGGGCAGGCCATGCTGTGGCAGCGCGATGCCTAGGGGCGAGGTCTAGAGGCGAGAACCGAGTCGCGCGTAGGCGCGTACCCAGGCTATTCCTGAGCACGACGTTCAGAGTCCTCGAAGGCGATGTCCTCTAGGGCGATGGCAGCCATGGTAAGGTGCGGAGATAACCCTTTGTACCTCGAACGGCCCCTGCCGCGCCGTTTCTCAGTCACCAGCTCGCCATCAGCCGCCTGTCACCGCAGCGTACCTGTTTGAGAGGGTACCTGTTCGAGAAGGAGTCCCCATGCGACGATCTGCCCTCGGTGCCTCGCTCAATCTCGCCGTCTTGATCGCCCTGGCCTTGCCAGCCGTCTCCGAAGCCTGCGTCATGGCCTCGCGGTTACGCGCGATTGCGCCGCACCTGACCGAAGAGCAGATCATGAAGATCGCTCACGATCCGACCCACGGCGAGCTGATTCCCTACAAGCTGGACGCGCCGGAAGCCTGCACCGACGGCATGGCCGATATCTTCCCCTGTGACAACGTCGATCTGCTGGCATTCTTGAGTCCTGCGGATCTCGGTGGCAATCGGGGCAATGACCTGTGGGCCTGGACCGATCCGCAGACCGGTAAAGAGTACGCCCTGATGGGGTTGACCAACGGCACGGCATTCATCGACGTCAGCACTCCAGAAGCTCCGATCTACTTGGGGCGTCTGCCGACCCACAACGGCGAAAACTCGACCTGGCGTGACATCGCCGTCTACAAAGATCATGCGTTCATCGTCGCCGACGAAGTGCCAACCCACGGCATGCAGGTCTTCGACCTGACTCAGCTGCGCAATATCGCCAACCCGCCGGTGAGCTTCTCCGCCACCCTGCGCTATACCGAGCTCAACGACGGCCACAACATCACGATCAACGAGGCCACCGGCTTCGCGTATGTCGTCGGCGGCGTCACCTGCTCGGGGGGACCCCACATCATCGACGTGCGCGATCCGACGGCGCCGGTTCAGGTCGGCTGTTTCAGCGGCGACGGCTACACCCACGACCTGGAATGCGTGACCTACGACGGCCCGGATACCGAGCACAAGGGCAAGGAGATCTGCCTGTCGTCGAACGAGGACACGTTGACGATCATCGACGTGACGATCAAAGACAGACCGGTCATGCTGTCGCGAACCGGCTATGACAACTCGGGCTACATCCACCAAGGATCGTTGACCGGAGATCATCGCTACTTCCTGATCGACGATGAGGCCGACGAGTCGATTTTCAACCACAACACCCGTACCTACACCTTCGATGTCTCAGATCTCGATGCGCCGACCCTGGCTGGCTTCTACGAGGCCGACGGCGTGGCGATCGATCACAACCAATACGTGATGGGCGACTACGTCTACCAGGCGAACTACGCGCGCGGCTTGAGGATCCTGCACCTCGACGATCCGTCGACCGGCGCCATGACCGAAGTCGCCTTCCTCGACACCGTGCCCGAGGGCGACATGCTGGGCTTCAGCGGTGCCTGGAGCGTCTATCCGTATCTGTCCAGCGGCGTGGTTCTGATCAGTGATCGTAACCGCGGCCTGTTCGTGGTGCGTCCACGGATCCCCGGGACGACGTTGTTCGAGGACAGCTTCGAGAGCGGGACGACTGACGGTTGGCGCAATCGTCAGGACTGTATTGAGGACGCTGAGGAAGCGGCTCCGGCCGCCGGTGAGGCGCCCGCCTCTTCGTCGCCGGGTCAGCCTTCGGCAGCGCCGTCGGGCGACGCGCCAGCCGTCGATTCTGCGACAAGCAGACCCGTAACAAGCAGTGAGGCGGGTGAGTAGACTGCTGCCTGGTTCGGGACAGCGCTGCTAGTCGGCCAGAGCTTCCTCCAGGGCTCGTCGCATCGCCTCGCTGCCATGTTCGCTGCGAATGCGATCGAGCGCTCCCTGGCGTACTGTGCGCCACAGCTCGGGCTGCTGATAGAG
This sequence comes from Acidobacteriota bacterium, assembly GCA_039030415.1. Classification (GTDB taxonomy): domain Bacteria; phylum Acidobacteriota; class Thermoanaerobaculia; order Multivoradales; family J023; genus JAAELT01. Next base: position 6,486 of record JBCCEE010000224.1, on the reverse strand, counting down.
CTCGACGACGCGCTCGGCGAAGCGTTGCGGATCGTTTTCGCCGCCGTCCAGCAGCTCGCTACCGTCGTTCCAGCCGAGCTGCTCGACTAGGATCGACGTAGCGACGGTCGGCAGGCCGTGGGCGGCGGCGCTGGTGACCTTCTTGGGTATGCCGGCGGCGAAACGGGTCGTTGCAACGAACAGGCGATGGCGGTCGTAGATCGGCACCAGATCTTCGACGCGGCCGGTGAAGGTGACACCTTCGGGGCGCGGCAGCTCGAAGTCGCCGGGCTCGCCGACCACCGTCATCGGAACCTCGCCGAGCAGCTCCACGAGCCGTGGATAGATGGCTTCGAGGTACCAGCGCAGCCCGTCGACGTTGGGGTTCCAGGCTTCGTCGAGGCGACCGACGAACAGCACGCCGCGGCGCTCGTCGAATGAAGCTGGCCCGGGTGCACCGCGCTCGCCGTGGGCGATCACCGCCGCAGGCCGCTCGTCGCCGCCCAGGAGCTCGGCCTCGGCTCGGGACACCGCCCAGATTTCCGTGGCCTGCCGGGCCAGCGCGACCTCGTCTTCGACGCTGACGTCGCTCTCGGCAGGCGCCTCCGCGCCGAGCACGTCGAGCTGCTTCTGCCTGCGGCGGGCGGTGACGCTTTCGGCGTCGTAGATCACGCGGATCGCCTCGCGTGCCGGATCGAAGCCACCTTCGAGCAGGCCCTGGAAATTGTGGTGACGGCTGACGATGAGCACGTCATAGGCGTCGCGTCGCTGCTGCCAAAACTCGTTGAAGTGCGGACGACCGAGGTGGCTGACCAGCTCGAGATTGGGCTCGGGCATCTCCTCGAGCGCCTCCCAAATGTCGAGCCGAGTCGGGTTGGTGGCGAAGAAGGTCACGAAGTAGCCGAGCTCGCACAGGGTGTGAAGAATCTCTTGAGCGCGGGGCGATCCGCCGCCCAGGGCCTCGAGCGGCACATGGTCGTCCAGCATCAGAATGCGGCCGCGGAAGTCTCGCCGGTCGCTGGCTGGGAAGAGGTGCTCGCTGGCCGGCGGCAGGGCCTTGGCGAGGGCCGCGGCGTGGCGCTCGGTGAACACCTTGCGGTTGGCGGCCAGCATGGCGGCGAGGCGGGTTTCGTCCGGCAGGCTGGCGGAGCCATGGTGCACGATGACGCTGCGCGGCTCGTAGACTACGCGCTGGCCAGCGTCGCGCAGGCGAAAGCAGTAATCGGACTCTTCATAGTAGGCGGGCTCGAAGGCCTCATCGAACCCATCGAGCCTTTCGAAGGTCGTGCGCCGGGTGAGCAGGAAGACGCCGGAGCAGTAATCCACGTCGCGCGGGAAGAGGTAGCTGCCGTGCTCCGGCGCCTCGCCGCGACCGTAGCCGCCGGTCGTGCCGTCGCGCCAGACGATCGAGCCGGCTTCCTGGAGCCGCCCGTCGAGCCCTAGGACCCGGCCGCCGACGGCGCCGATGTCAGGAGACGAGTCCAAACGTCTGACAGCCGCCGCGAGGCTCGAGGGCAGTAGCTCGGCATCGTTGTTGAGGAACAGCAGCAGCTCACCGCTAGCGAGCTTGGCCGCCTGATTGGCGGCTCGCAGGAAACCGCGATTGTCGGAATTCCGTAACGCTGCGGCGCCCTCGAGACGGTCGAGCAGCTCAGCCGTGTCGTCCTGTGACCCGTTGTCGACGACGATCAGCTCGAAGCTGGGGCCGTCCAATCTTTGCAGCGACTCGAAGCACGCCAGGGAGAGCTCGGCGCGCTCGAAGAGCACCACCAGGATCGAGACTTTGGGGGTCTCGGGATCGCTGAACGTGAGGGAGCGTCGCGTCGTCTTCAGCTCGTCGAGCCGGCAGCGCGCCAGCCGCGTGGCGGCGCGGCGCAGCTGGGCGTCTTCGTCCTCGGTCTTCCACCGGCGTCCCTCCTGCAGCCCGAGGGTGATCAAGTGCAGGTACGCGTGGGGAATCCGTCCCTCGCGGATGCCGTCGTCGACGTCCGGGTGGCGGTGGCGATAGCTCTCGGCGTCGAATAGCGGGTGAGGCTGGCGGCCTACGGCGAGACCTTCTTCCATGAAGTGCTGATAGCCGGAGAGGTAGCGCCCTTCGGCAATGCCTTCGGCGACTTCGGGATAGAGCTGGCGGTAATCCGCTTCTGAGAAGGCGGCGTGCGGATCGCGACCGGCCGCGGCACCGAGCTCGAGGTAGTGCTCGTAGGCGCTGGCGAAGCGTCTTGCCTCGAGATCGCTCGCGGCGTCCGGGTAGCGTGAACGGTACCAGGCGTCGTCGACGAGCAAGCCGTTGGGCAGTCGCCCGTCAAAGCGACCGAACCTAACGAAGTGCTCGAAGGCGTTGCGAAAGTGACCCGCCGCGATACCGGTCGCAACATCCGGGTAGGCTTCGCGGTACCAGCGCTCCGAGAACACAGCGTTGGGGTTGCAGCCGTCAGGCATGCCGCGCTCCAGGTAATGCCGGCGCGCGTCGGGGTACTGCCCCGACGCGACGGCGTCGCCGGCTTCAGGATGGGCGAGCACGTACCAGCGCAGATCCAGACGAGCCGCCTTGAGCAGCGGGCCGTCGGTGGCGGTCGGCAGGTCTTGCGGCCGCCCCAAGCTGCGTCGCACGACCTTCCGCGCTCTGGCGGCGAGCTCAGCCAGCTTCATGGTGGATCCATGCCGTCCTTTGAGGATGCATGGCGTGAGTCTAGCGTGATCTCGGCAAGAACCCTGACATTGGCGAGCCGAGCTTGCACACCGTCAAGGTGCGTTCGCAACTTTGATGCGAGTGACCGGTTTGGTGGGACGAACGGTCTTGGGCCCGAGGTCGGCGTCTCCTAGAGTTCTGGCATGCCGGCCGTGAGTCGTTCGCCTTCGCATCCGATCCGCCAGCTGTTTGGACGGCGGTTCTGGATATTCAATGCCAGCGCGTGGTTGCTGCTCGCCGTCGCCAACACCGGGGCGATCGGAGCCGACCTCGTAAGGTCGGGGCGGCCAGGAGCCTGGACGCAGACGCTGCTGCAGTACCTCGTCTTCTATGGGCCATGGTTTCTGCTGACGCCGGTCGTCTTCTGGTGGGTGGCACGCTATCCGCTGCTGCGCGAAGGCTGGCGTCACGCCTGGCGCTACGTGCTGTTCGGCGTGATCTGGCTGGCCTGCTATCTGCCGACGGAAGCGGCTCTCTACAGCCTGATGACCCGGGGCTCGCTGGCCTATTTCAGGGAGGCCTTCCGCGGCATTCCCCTGAACGCCTGGGTGCTCGATTCTGTCTTTCTGGTCACCTTGTTCGGCGTCGCCAGCGCGGTCGACATGACGGCCGCGGCGCGTCGCCGCGAGCGGCAGGCGGCGCGCCTGGCGGTCGAGAACTCCGACCTCTCGGCGCGCCTCGCGGGGGTGCGACTGCAGATGTTGAGAGCCCAGCTCGAACCCCACTTTCTATTCAACGCACTCAACTCGATCACCGCCTTGATCCGCAGCGCGGAGCCCGAGACAGCGGTGCGGTCGGTCGGGCTGCTGAGTGAGCTGCTGCGCTACGCTACCCGAGCGGCGTCGCGGGAGCGGGTGGCGGTCGAAGAGGAGGTCGGTTTCGCAGAGGCCTACCTCGGCTTTCAGCAGCTGCGCTATGGCGACCGGCTGCGGTGCGTCTTGGAGGTCGACGAGGCAGCTGGCGCGGCGGAGATTCCGCCGCTGATTCTGCAGCCGCTGTTGGAGAACGCGATCCGCCATGGCGTAGAGCGCCTGCAGGAGCCGAGTCGGGTAGGGCTGAAGGTCGACCGTAGGGATGCTCAGCTGGTCCTCACGGTCAGCAACCGTCCGACGCCGGACGCCGCGGAGACGCCGGGGCTCGGCATCGGGCTGGCAAATCTGCGTGAGCGGCTCGAGGTGGTTTATGCCTCGAGCTATGAGCTGCGGTCGGCCAGTACCGCGGGCGGTCATCAGGCCGAGCTGGTGCTTCCGTTCGAGGCGGCAGCGTGAGCTCTGAGATCCGGGCTTTGGTGGTGGACGACGAGCCGCTGGCGCGGGTCAACCTGCGCGCCCTGCTCGACCAGCAGCAGGGTTGGACGCTGGCCGGCGAGGCAGGCAGCGGGCCAGAAGCCCGCGTCGAGATCGAGCGCGTCCGTCCCGACGTGGTGTTTCTCGACGTGCGCATGCCCGGCCTGAGCGGGCTCGAAGTCGCCAAGCTGCTGCGCGACGCTGAGCCGTGTCCTCTGATCGTGTTCGCGACCGCGTTCGAAGAGTATGCGGTGGATGCGTTCGAAGTCGAAGCCACGGACTACCTGATCAAGCCGTTTGAGCGCGAACGCTTCTCGACCACCCTGCGCCGCCTCGAGCGCCGCCTCGAGCGGGATCGCAATGGCGTGGCGCCGCAGACCGTACCTCTACAGACCGTACCTCTACAGACGGCGACGAGCGGTCCACCAGCCGCTCCTGAGACACCCCCGACGCTGGCCGTCAAGTCGGTAGGGCGGGTGCGTCTGGTCCAGGTCGAGGATATCTACTGGGTCGCCGCCGCCGGCAATTATGCGCGGCTCTACCTGGCGGATGCCTGCTACCTCCACCGCACGACACTGGCCGCGCTCGAGCAACAGCTCGCCAGCGAGGGTTTTGTCCGCATCCATCGCTCGACGATGATCAACCGTCGACGCGTGGCCGAGCTGCGCACCTCCGTTGCCGGACGCTACCAGGTAGTGCTGATCGATGGCACGGAGCTCGAGATCTCGCAGCGCTTCAAGCAGCGAGTCTTCAGCACGCTGATGCCTGCCTAGGCAGGCGCGCTCGTCTCATTGCGGCGCGCGCTCGGCCCGCCGATCTCCGCGCTGATCCCTTGCCGTCTGGCCGACTCGGTGGCGCGGCCCTAGCCTGTGCTCGCCGCGGTTGGCGGCGCCACGGGCTGCCCGGCCACAGTGGCTGGAGCTCGAGTCCGTTTCATCACCATGAATCTAGGAGTCAGCATGAACATGCTCCGTTCGGTCCGTTTTGCTCTCGGTGCCCTGGTTGCGAGTGTCGGCGCCGCGCCGCTGATGGCGCAGTTCGTCGAGCCCGATGTCGCCACGATTCGGCTCTTGTCCGGTGATCAAACCGGCGACTATTTTGGCTGGCTGGTGGCCAACGTCGGTGACGTTGACGGCGATACCGTCGACGATCACCTGATCCCGGCGATCGCCTTCAACGGCTTTGCCGGTCGCATCACTTTGTTTTCGGGGGCGGATGGTACGGTGCTCAACGATGTCGTCGGCAGCCCTGGGACCGCCTTTGGCTACGGCGTTGCGGCGGCTGGGGACGTCGATGGAGACGGCGTTCCGGACTACATCGCCGGAGGCGGCCAGGTGTTGGTGTTCTCTGGTGCAGACCACCGGGTGATCCACGATCTCTCCGCGATCGGAGGCTTCATCGACAGCGTCGACGGCGCCGGCGACCTGAACGGTGACGGCTATGGCGACCTGGTGCTGGGCGAGCAGGCCGCCAGCGTTTCGGCACCCCAGGCCGGTAGGGCCTATGCGGTCTCAGGCGCCGACGGTTCGGTGCTGTGGACTCGCGACGGCACCGCCAGCGGCGACCTGCTGGGCTCGGCGATCGGTGGTGTGGGAGATGTCGACTACGATCAGGTTCCCGACATCGTCGTCGGTGCGTCGGGTGCGGGCCCTTTCGACGGCGGGGAAGCGCTGGTGTTGAGCGGTCGCGACGGAGCGGTGATCCGGACGCTGAGGCCATTTTCCGAAGAGAGCGCGATGGAGTTCGGCTCATTCTTCGCGTCAGGCGCTGGTGATGTCGATGGCGATGGCGTGGGCGATATCTACGTTGGCGATTTCAACGAGGGCTTGGGCGATCGCGCGGCAAGCGGCGCGGTCCACGTTTTCTCCGGCCGCAACGGCCGGCTGCTTCACTTGCTGAAGGGGCTCGAGCCGGGTGAGGGCTTCGGCCTGGGCCGCGGCATTCCCGATGTCAACGGGGACGGCTGTGCGGATCTGTTGATCGGCGCCTTCACCAACAGCCGGGGAGCACCGGGTGCCGGCGCGACGTACCTTTTCTCGGGACGCAGCGGCGCCCTGCTGCGGACGTTCAGCGCGACCCTGGCGGGCGATAGCTTTGGCGGCGACGCCAGTCATGCTGGCGATGTCGATGCCGATGGCCTCACGGATTTCGTCGTGACCGCACCGGGCCTGAGCATCGCAGGCCTCGATCGCGGTCGTGCCTACGTTCTTGGAGGGTCGGTGCTGCCTTGCCCGGCTGATTTGAACGGTGACGGCTGGGTGGGGCTGCGGGATTTCTGGCGCCTGCGACGCGCCTTCGGGGATACCGACAGCGACGCCGATCTGAACGGCGACGCGCAGGTCGACATCAAAGACCTGGTGGTGCTGTTCCGAGACCTGGGGCGCTGCTCCGCAGGCTTCCCGCACTGACGCTCGGGCCCATCGATATCGGGAGTCCGCCGGCGCCGGCGGACACTCGACGCGTTGGGAGCCTCGGGCACTAGGCACAGCCGGCGTCATGGGTCGGGCCGAACGGTCGGGCGGAACATGG
>JBCCEE010000223.1:0-13234 GCA_039030415.1 Acidobacteriota bacterium | reverse complement strand
TTGGCATTGTTCCCGTAGATATTTTAGCAAGCAAAACAAATAGCAATTCTGCAAATCTCACTTCTGAAAAAAAAAACTTTGGGACATATGGTTTACTAATGCATTTCGGTCATTGACCACGTTAGCGGTGCGTGCGCGCCGAGCGGCTCCTCCTGCCAGAAACTGGAGAACGTCGGCAGAGGATGACTGCTGAGCTATGCCTTGGTCGAGTGAAGTCCCAGAGGCGACTCCCCGAGACGCCTCGTCGAAATCTACGGCCTGCTGACGCGGCCCCTGCTCAACGTCAGGAGTCGCGTAGGCCTTGCCTTTGGCAACTTGACTAGGTTCTGCCATGGTGGACTCGGACCTCCCTATGAGGTGTGCCAGCTCTATCCCGCAGGCATCACGATTCAGTGCTCTGGATCGACTCCCTGAACCAACAGTGCTCCGTGAGCGAAGTGTCGCACTTCTTCATCTGAGTCTTGCAACGCAGCTCGCAATGCCGAAACGACTTGGTCGCTCTTGAAGCCGCCGAGGTAGCGCGCGGCCTGCACGCGTAGGCGTCGGTCCGGATCCCCTAGTGCGGCAAGCAGGGGCGCAACGGCCTCAGGTGATCGCACTGCCTTCATGGCGACGTCGGCATGGTAAGAGTGCTTTCCCTGCGCCAGCATCTTCAAAAGCCTGGGAACACCGCGTGCTCCCAGGCGCCCCAGCGCCAGGCTGGCCGCTAACCCGACTCGAGGATTGCTGTCATCCAAGGCTTCGAAGAGGGCTGTGACCGCACGTTCGTCATCGAAGCGGTCGAGGGCACTGGCGGCGGCGGCTCGCGTCGTGCTGTCTTCGTCGTTCAGTCGCTCGATGATGGGCGCGAGCGCACGTGGATCTGCCAGGCCGCGCAGGGCACCGATCGCTACGCGCCGGAGGTAGGCTTCGGGATCCCTCAACGAGCTGATCAAAGGCTCCACGGCTGCTGCAGAAGCGGTCTCTCCAAGTGCGCGAATCGCCTGCTGACGCGTCTCCCGATCTCCGGAGCCAAGCTCCTGAACCCGTTCCGCGATCGCGTCGTTTCGTTCGTCGTCACTCACGTGTCATTCCCCTCATTGCGTCGGATAGGCGGTCAGAATCTTGTAGTGCCTCGACTGCGAATTCGAGACCACCACCGCCACGAAAACGTTGCGCATCTTCTCCATAGGCACGATTTCCATATCCGGGCTGAACTCAAAACCTATACCCGAGTCAGCATACCTATCGGGCAGTGGATGCGTGATGCGCGCCTCGGTCCCCACGCGGCCATTCCCTTTGTCGAGTTGCCGGTCAATGCTTCCTTGCTTCGCTTCAATTGCCTGCGTGATGGCTTCCAGGAGAATATCGCGACGATAGAACTTGCTCGATTCGAATACCAAGTTGGGACGCTTTGCTTCGTCGGTGAGAAATCGACGTATCTCGTCGCGATCGGTCTCCCTGATCGATTGGACCCAGTTGGTCTTGCGCACGTTTTCATTCATGTCATGTTCTAACTTGGCAACCTTTTCTTCCCAAAGCGCATGGCCCTCCGGATCTGCTGCTTGATCCGGCTCACGATCAAAGATCCGCGCATATTGTGAGCTCGCGGCTTCATACCCCCCGGCCCAACCTTTCAGCTTCTTCACCTTGTAGCGGCGGAACGTATCGATCATCTCATCTCGGTCCAACCGCGAGCGAAGCTCTTCATTCGTGACTTTACTGCCGTGGCGTGAGAGGACATGAATCGTCTTGGTCTTGCCCTTCAGAGTCACGACCTCGGTGCCCTCGTGCTCTGCCAAAGTACCTGGAGCCAGCATGTACTTACCTGAATTGAGCCGGTGACTCTCGGTCTTTTTCCGAGGGTTGATAGTTCCGACGACATAGTACTTTTCCGTCCCGTCAACCTCGAGATCTAGGGTGGCGAGCTGGTGTTTTTCCTTGATATCCGGCAGCTGTTTGGCTATCGATTCCGGCGTCGCATCCGGCGCGATTAGCTCTCGCTCCGCTTGGTCCATCGCGAGATCGAGGTCGTTCTGCTTCTGCTTGCTCGATCGAGGATCAGGACCATCGGCTGACTTCTTCTTTCCCTTGAACAGCCCCTTCACCTTCGTGATCAGCTTTTTCAACAGTCCGAGCAAAAAGTCCTGGGCCGCCTCGATCTTTTTGCGCACTACCTTGGTCAGCCCACCGAGCCCGAGCAGTTTGGCCAGCAGCGAGATCGCTACCGGCACAAGCTTGGCCAACTGCTGCTCGATCAGGTTGGCGACCGAAGCGGAGGCTCCCCTGACGATCTCGGGCAGCCCGCCGACCACCGCCCTCACCACTCCCCAGATGCGCGCGACGTTCTCACGCAGGAATTTGAAGAGATCCCAGGCGGTCAGCACGACCTGAACCAGGCCAGTCACCGGATTGAACATCGAGGCGATCTTGAGTACGGCTTTTTGCACGACCCGGGTCACGAGCCAACCCTTGATTCCGTCGACGACCATCGTCCACAAGCCTGAGAGATCGTCTTTCAGCTGCTCCCACAAGCCGCCGATTCCGTCTTCCATCAGGGCGTCGAAGTAGCGCATGATGAAATCGAACGCCCCGCCACCAGCGCGCTCGCCGAGCACGGCAACGACCGCCTTGCGAACGCCTTGGCGATTCAGTCCCAAGGCGCCGAGCACCAGCGTAAAGATGCCCTTCAGATCCCAGGTCTTGGGCAGACTGAGGCCCATCTCACCGATCGGCCCGACGATCCACTCAAAGAAGCCGGTCTTCAAATGCTGCATCATGTTCGATGCGAACTGTCCAAATCCGGTCTTTACCGCGGCGAGCAGAGTCAGCAGGAATCTGCCGGGCTTGCGAATGATGCCCAGTAGGACCTGCGCTGACTTACCCACGAAGCTGTAGAAGACTTCGGGATCGATACCGACGAGCTTGAGCGCTCGCTCGAGTAGGAACCGAGAAAGACCCGAGAGCTCGCCGGCCTCAGAAGCCTTCGCATCTGCCGATTCGGAGTCACCCTTCTCGGCAAGGGATACGTCCTCTTTCAAGTCAGCTGGTGTCGATGGTGATTCTCTCTCCTCAGCATGGGCTGCGCCGTCCTCAGCTGACGAAGATTGAGCTTGGGCAATGTCATCCCCATGCGATCTGCTATCCGCTGCCGGCGGCTCCGCCAGCATCCGGCCCAGGCGAGCGTTGCCGACCGATTGCTGTAGACCCGCCGCCATACGAGCGCGTTGAGCGGCGCCGGCACCACTCCCCGGGAATTCGAGAACCTTGGCGCCCTGGCCACCTGGCCTCCCTGCAAACCCGCCCTCGGCAACCGACACCCCTCTAGCCGGAGGCGGTCCGAATCCTCTCGGCTCGAGCTCCGAAGAGACCCGAGACGCTTCGGGCGCAGCCTTCGATTCCAGGTCGACCCGCGGCGCAGGTGCCTTTTGGGCAGGAGCTTGTCTTACTGCTTTTGTTTTGGCCACCGCCACCTCCTACAGGATCTCTCGACTGACCCATTCCAAGTCTTCGGCCCCGAAATCTTTCGCCGTCAGCGGCTTGCCAGTCTTCTGGTACTCCCGAGCGATCGCCAGCAAGAGATGCCGACGAGTGATCTCCGGCGCGCTATCCCCCACTTCCGCCAAGGCACGGAAGGCCGCATCGACGACGATGTTCTTAATCTCGCCGCCGGAGAATCGGAAACGCTCCGCCAGCTCTCGCAGCTCATCATCGGCCGGCCTCCCGAGTCCGTCGGGAAAGGTCTTGCACCAGATCAAGAAGCGTAGGTCGGCATCCGGGAACGGGAACTCGACGATGACCTGCAGGCGGCGCATGAACGCCATGTCGATGTTCTGGCGTAGATTCGAAGTCAAGATGACGACGCCCGAATACTCTTCCACGCGCTGCAACAGGTAGTTGACCTCCATGTTGGCCCAGCGATCCCGGGCGTCCTTGACCTCACCGCGCTGACCGAACAGGGCGTCGGCCTCATCGAAAAACAGCACCGCGTTGGCGTCCTCGGCCTGATCGAACACCCCGGCGAGGTTCTTTTCGGTCTCGCCGACGTATTTGCTGACCACGCTCGACATGTCGACCTTGTAGAGATCGACCCCCTGCTCGCGAGCCAACAGCTCGGCCGCCATGCTTTTGCCGGTACCGGAGGAGCCGGTGAAGAGCACGATCAAGCCTTTGCCAAGGCTCAGCCGCCGCTCGAACCCCAGCCCGTTCAAGACCTGCCCACGGTAGCGGATGCGATGCAGGAGCTCTTCCATCTGACGGCGATTCGGAGCCGGCAACACGAGGTCTTCGAAGCCGCGATCCGGAGGCGGTTCGATGCGTCGCGCGAAGCTTTTCAGACGATGGGTGGACTGCCGCCGGCAGGCCTCGTAGAGATCCTCTACGGAGACCTCGGCATTTTCCGGGTCGCGACGCAGAGCATGGCTGGCAGCGCCCGCGATGGCGTCTGAGATCTGGCCATGGTTGAGCTGGAAGCTGTTCGCCAGTGCCGAAGCGAGGCTCGCTGGATCGGCAGTGTTCTCGGCCAGCCCGACCACCGACGTCAGCTGCTGCTGCCAAAGTCGGCACCTCTGAGCGTAGCTCGGCATGGTGAGATCAAAGCGGAGAAGACGCGGCGCCAGCCCGGTGCCGGAAGGCTCCCAGGGGCTCGAGCTGCTCAGCAGGCACAAACCTCCCCAGCGCTCACAGGCAGCGATCAGCTGAGTCCACAACGCAGTCGAATCCGGCTGCTCCAAGAGCGTCTCGCATGCCGTCCAGCAAATCGTCGCACCCCTCAGGGTAGCTTCGCGGAGGCAGGTCGCCACCACTTCACCCCAGCCCAGCTGGGACCGCCGGGCTCGACGCACGTCGATCGCCAGCAGCGGCTTTTCGGCCTGCTGCGAGATCCAGCTGGCCGCCTCCAAACGGCCACTGCCATACTGACCCTGGAGCAGGACGAAGGCGCCTCTCGTCGACTGTCCGAGCAGCCAGCTCTCAGCGATCGCTTCGAGACGCAGCAGCTGGCTGCGCTCGAGCGGCGGCGGGATTCCGAGATCCACACGGCGCGGATCCAGCCAAACTTGAACGCGAGCGTCGATACCGTCTCGCCCCCCAAGGTACGCCGCGATCCCGGCCTCGACGCCGACGGAGCGCATCGAGAACCCGGCACCCGATGGCGACGGATCCATCACCAGAAGCCGATGCGTTAGCAGCGGAGCGCTGGCGTCGAACGCGGAGCGTCCACCGCTCGCATCGAGAACCGGATGCAGGATCTGCAGCACCAGCTCCACCGTCGGCAAGCGACGGCTGGCGTCGTCCTGGAGATAGCCGAAGAGGCGTCGATAGCGCTCGTCGATCTCGGGTAGCAAACAGATCAGCAGAATGTCTTGCTCGAGATCCGAGAGCTCGAAACAGCGAGCCAGGTGCTCGAGGCGCAGCTCAGCTTCCGACGAGGTTTCCGCCCGGCGAGCGCGGATCGCAGTATGCCAGCCTTCCGCGGCCTGCCAGTACGGCCGCATGCGACGCTCGATCTCTGGGGGCAGCTCGCGTGGCGAGGCAAAACCGCTCGACAGATAGCGATCGATCTCCGCGTCGCTGACGTGGGCCATACCCCACAGGCTCTCGGGCTTCGAGGCCGCCACTGTCAGCCGCCAACGCACAGTTTGAGCCCGGATCAACTGATCGATGCGGGCTAGCTCGTCCCGCAGATGCTCGGCATGGCTCACGTAGGGGCCTGTGACAGGCTCAGGGTTGGCTTCGGGGGCCAACGCCGTCGAGCCAGTTGACCGTTCGGACGAAGCGGCCGCAGGCGCAGCAGCGCCAGCCTTCCCATCAGCAGCTGACGCGCATTCGCGCAGTGAATCTGCTGCGCCCTCGGGGAGCGGCTCTACCGGCCACAGCCCCGACTTCATGGCTGGCTCCCGACGCTGAAGCGCAGGGTGCGCTGCTCCAACCAGCTCACCCTCTCGAGCGGCGCCATGTATCCCGCCATTTCGAGCACGAAATCCATCGGCCCAGGCTCGAGCTCGATCAGCAGCTCGTCGTCGCTGATTCTCAGCAAGCCCGGCCGGCGCAGGAAGTTCTTCAGTAGATAAGAGGCGCTCGAGCCGGAGAATTGCTTCAGCCAACGAGCCCAGACCCGCAGCATGACCAATGACGTCAAGCCGACCGTGAGATCCACCTGCGGCAGCCCAAGGGCGCCCTGCTGCAAACCGTCGAGAGAGCTCACCAGCAGCTCGCGACTCTGCTGATGCGCGGTAAACGTATCGCCCAGCGCCTCAACAGATGCAGCCTCGGACAGCGAAGCCGGCATCGCCAAGATCTCGCCGGGCGCTCCGGAGACCGACAAACGCTTACCCAGCCAGGCATCACAGGTGACGGTGGCTGGCGACTGGCCGACGGCGGATTCGCAGCTCGCGATCCACTCCGCAAGCGTCGCCGGAAGGTCGTCTTCGGACTGCAAGACTTTACCGAGTGGCCACATCGCAGCGCCGTCCAGGCCGGCGATCACCGCCGGCACTGCCAGCTCGTCGGCAACAAAAAACAGCTCGAGGTGGTTGCCACGAATGACGCGCTGACCCGCGAGGAGCCGCAACATGGCGGTCTGGAATCGCCCCGCGTCCTGTGGCTCGACACTGCTCCAGGCCGACTTCAGCTCGCCGACCGACGGCGGCTCAGCTAGACCCGCCAGGACGGCGAGCCCAGGATCGATCGCTTCATCCGCTGTGACACGGACACCGCCCCATCGCAGTCCCAGGGCCAGCAGCAGGTCACTCAGCTGGGAGTCGGGATCGCCTAGAGGCAGTCGGCTGTCGGCTATGAGCGACGCCAGCCTCACTTCCTCGACGGCGCGAGCCAGCAGGAACAGTCCCGCACAGGGACTGCGCAGCTCTGGCTCGCGTCGAGGACGCGATGCCGTCGCTGCCGGCTCAGCGGCTCGCCGAGCAGGCTGTCGCGGCGCGGGTCGTTGCGGTACGGACCGTGGCGACCCGGAGCGTCGCGATCTAGTGGAGGTCCGAGACGAAATGTCGAGGAGCTGTGACACGACGTCTCGGCCTGGCTCACCCAGGTTGGCCAGCGACCTAAGGCTCTCGCGAGCCGACGGGCGTTTGACCTCAGGCAGCAAACGCAGTGCGTCCTCGACGCGCCCTTGGCTCAGCCGCAGCAGCGCCTCTGAGGATGAGCTTGCGGTCTGCAGGTGAGCCCAAGCCTCCAGCAGCCCTTCGATCATCGGCTTGACCAGCGACTCACCGCTCCAACGCGGCGAATCGGCGATCAGGCCACCATAGAGGCGAAGCGCATTGGAAGCGGCTCGCGGGTGCGTTCGCTCCAGGCTTCCTTGGCTGCGCACCAAGGACGCGCCAAGATCGATCAGCAGCAGCCTTTGCCGCGGCGTTGGACCCGAGGCACTCCGCCGCTCGGGCAGATCACCACGGGACTCTCTCGTCATCCTTCGGAGACTCGCCGTCGGCGTTCGCTGTCGCCGCTGCGCCTTGGCTCCCGTCGGTTGGGGCAGGTCATCTCCGGAGGCCGTCGCAGCGTCCAAGGGCTGCTCGCCCGAGCTCGCTGGCTCACCGGCCTCCGGCAAATCTTGTTCGGCCGAAACGTGGGCTCTGGCTTTGGCTTCGCGACGGTCGCTTGCCTCGCCTGGGGCCGTCGCGGCCCTGGTATCGGCACCTCCTCGTACTCCGGCAGCTTTCGAGGTGTTTCCCAACGAATCCCTGGCTTGGCGGAGATCCGCGGTACCCACCGCAGAGCTCGAGTCATCGCCCGAGGACTCTCCTCCTGAGCCCTGAGGCGCCTCGACCTTCGCCGCATCTCGACGCGTACCTTCAGTAGCCTCCAACGTCTCGGGCTCTAGCCTCGCGACCTCGACTTCCCGAGGGTTCAGCGGCTGTGCCGATGGTTCTCTAGAATCCTCGTTCTTCGAGAACCCAGTGGCGGTCTCGGTCACTCCATCGGCCGTGGCTACCGGCGTCGATCTATCATCGCTGGCGAGCGCGGCAGCACCGTCAATCTCCAGGGCACGCTCCTCGTCCTCAGCGGCCTGCTCTGCTGCCCCTGGTCTCGTCGTAGAGTCAGCCAGTTCCTGGGATTCGGATGACGCCGAGGTCTCAAAGTCACTGTCGAGGCTCTCGCTCGCCGAGGGCCGAAGGCTCTGGGATGCTCGTTCGGCTGCGGAAACGATGGGCTCCTCTCCTCGTTCCTCGCGACCCGCAACCGGACCCTCCAGCGTTTCCTCCTGCCGCGGCGAAGCACTGGCTGCCGTCTCAGTCATCTCCGCCTGGTCCCCGGTGACAGCGGGATCGACGGCTGCCGACGCAGCCTCATCCCAATGCCTCAGCTCGTCGACCAGCCAGACGCGATCGAGCCAGTCCAAGTCCGCCACGGCCTGATCGAGGCGTGCCGTGGACAGGACAGGCGCAGCGGCCGGGGAGCGCAGCTGGCCTTGGCGGTCCAGAAACCGCCAGGCTTGAACCACGCCTTGGGCCAGGCTCTGTGGATCTTGCCAGTCGACCGCAGCGGGAACCTCCGCGAGATAGTCTTCGAACAGGGCCTGAGCGCTGGCACGCGAGCCATCCCACAGTTCGAGACGGTCGACGAGGTCGATGGCAGCTGCAAACAGCGGACGCACGACCGTCGCATCGCCGACCGGCCAACCCGCCAGTCCCTGCTGCCAGATCTCGACCATGAGCTCCGCTCCCAAGAGGTCCAACGTTCGGTCCAAAGCGCCGCGACGCATCAGCTCTGCCAGCATTGCAGGTAAGTCGTCGCGATCCTCGAGCAGAGTGGCCTGGATCGCCCGCGCCGCTTCGAGGTCCCGATACCTTCCAAAAGCGCCGTAGTACCAAAGCTCCCAGGCCCGGCCCTCGAGCAGGTCGATAATGAAGCTGGTCCGGAAATCGACCGCATCGGCGAAGCGCCGCAGCTCGGCTTCACCCTCGGAGCTCCGCGCGTGATCGGAGCTCCGCGACAGCTGGCGCAGGATCGCTGCGGTCAGCTTGGCCGCCCAGCGCCTGGCGAGCTCGGTATCGGAGACTACGCTCGAAACCTGCAGCGCTAGTGAGATATCGAAGTCGCGCAGCACGTAGACTGCCGGATCGTCCTCCAGGGCTCGATCCAACGATTCCCCGAGCAGCTCAGGCAGCTGATGCTGACCGACGCGGTCGAGGCGCTCAGTCATCCGTGACACAGCCTCCCGACGAGCCAGCGGCCGGTAGCGGCTATGCAGCCGTTGGATCGTACAATCCATCATCAGCGAGGACTGGTGTCGTCCTCCTCCAAGGCGTTGCGCAGCTGTCGCCCGAGCTCGCCCTCGGCCCGCATGAGGCGAGCGAAATACAGCAGCTGGGAAGGATCCTCGGCCAGCTCGCGCACTAGCTCCGCCACTAGATCTGGCGCCGCCGGCTCGGTCACCGCAGGCCGCCCGCCACTTGGAGAGCCCACCCGCGGAGCCCCGTCGAGCAGTTGGCTGCTGGCGGTGACGCCGCTGACGAAGTTAGATAGCAGGATCTGCTCGGCGTCTTCGGTGAAGCGACGGGTGACCTGCAGCTCTTGGCCCCCTTCGGTGATGCTGCCTAGCACCTCGAGATCGCCATGGACCGTCACGTCACCGTTGGCTGCAACGGTGAGACAGGGTTGGAACGCCTGAGCTTCCTCGGACCAGCTGCCGATCACCACGTCGTTGGCGCCCGCCCCCATCTCGATTCGCAGCTCTTCGTGGCCGCTGCTGGCGTCGGTCTGAGCTCGGTAGATACTCCACGGCCGGGCACGGTGCTGCTCCGCGGCGGAGATCACGCTGAGCTCGAGGGCTCCGGAGCTGACCTCCAGGGTGCCGTCGACGCGCATGGCGCCGTGGACCTGCATATCGCCCTCTTGATCGATCGCTAGCGCCGGCTCGTCGCGCTCGGGAACATAGACCGCGAATCCAGGTCCTTCCGATCCGCTACCGCCGAGCTCCATCCGACTGCGGCCATCTCCTGGAGCGACGACGGAGCCGCCGACCAATCCCGCCAGCGGACGCCCCGTGCCGTCGACGGTGTAGGTCGTGCCGTCATCACTCTGCTGGCGGCGCACTCGGCCGAGAAAGACCGGCCAATCCTGGCGCACTTCGTCTGCGGGAATCCGGCTGGGATCGAAATCGAGCTCGCCCTCGGCCACGCTTTGGGGCCGACGCGAATCGCCGCCTTCGACGACCCGATCCATGCGCAGCAGCGGCAGCTCACGCCAGCGGTAGAACGCGCCGTCGGCCTGACCCGGCGAGACGTACCCGGAAGGGGTCGGCTCGCTCGCGACGCGATCGTACAGTAGCCAGACGTCGAGCTCGTCGGTGTCTCGCTCATCGAACGCTGCGACGCCGAGGCGAGCTCGTTCCGGCAGGATCAGCTCGCGACCGTAGCCGTCGACCGCCATCCCTTCCGACACGGCGGGGCGGGCGTCATCGTCGAGCATGAGCTCGAGTCCATGGACGATACCCCAGCTGTGGTGCCCGATGTTGTGGCGACGGCGCATCGCCAGGTGGTAATTCTGTTCGTCGACGAAGTCCTCGGTACGCAAGAACTGCCGATCGAAATAGTGGACGCGGGCAATACTCATCTGAGTCATGTGACGTCTCCAAAGATCTCTCAGAAACGCGGAATGCTTAGGGAATCGAAGGTGGGTCCTGGCTGCCGAAGACCTCGACTTGAGCTTCGGCCAAGCCCTGGGCCTGCGTATCGCCAGCGATGAAGCCCACCGCTTCGACGCGCAGCAGGACCAGACCGGTTCCAGACACCGGCTCGGACTCGCCCTGGAAGGGAAGCCACTGGTCGGGCTCGAGAGCGATCTTCGGCTGCTCTTTGTTGTATCGGGTCGGGAAGACCTCGCGCTTCTGGTCACCCGAGCTTGGATACATAGTCAGGAAGACGCGGCAGTCTTCGAGCCGGTCAACGCCTGGATTCCTCAGCGTGACGGTGAAGGGAACCGACTCTCCTTCGGTGACGAACTCCGGCACCATGAGATCCAGCCGGATAGTCTCGGGGTCGCGGCGATGCTTGCTCGCAACGGTGGCCCCGAGCGTATCGAGCCAGCTTTCGGTGACCGCCGAGGCGAAGCGAGCGTCCTGGGGATCAGCCGGGATCGGGCCTTGCCGCAAACGCCCGCCGAGCTTCAGATTGGCCGCCCAGACCTTGCGGTCGGCCCCGACGGTCAACGACGGCGCGTTCGATGGACCGATCGACAGTCGCGAAACCGCCGACTCTTCTCCTCGCTGAGGCTGTAACGACCACCGCAGCTGCTGACGGCCAGACTCGGGATCGAGGTGACGATCGACCGTACCGGGAGCCGGCACGGCTCCAGACCCTAATCCAGGCACAGCTCCAGAAACGGTAGGGTCGCCGAAACCAACGCTCGGTGCAACCACCGCCCCCGCGCGGCAGCTGCCATGCAGGGATGCATTCGCCTGGCGATCGAGCGTCAAACGCTCCCTCAACACTCCATCCGGGCCGCGCAAAGCGACGCCAAACGGTTGCTTGCCGCGTGGGTCGACGACGCGCAATCGCCCGCTGTGGGCGGGGTCTCGCACCTCGCTGCCGATCAGGGACGCCAACCGACGACGTCCGAGATCGACCAGCAGCTCCTGCGAGTCGCCAGGAGCCTGCTCGATCTCACCGAGGTAGACCGGCCACTCGACCGCCGGGTCATCGACCGGCGACTGATGCGGGCCGCGTCCGAAGTCGTCGTCTGCCACCCCCGGCGGCCGAGCAGGGTCGATACCCGCAGCGGCGGTCAAACGCAGCCGGCACTCTTCGTGCCAGCGGCGGTGGGGATCGGCCGAGGCCGAGCGCTCAGGAACGCTCGGATTACGGCTGTACAGCACCCAAACCGCGAGGCCGGGACGATCGGCGTCCGGCACACCGAGCTCGGCCAAGGCCGGGCCCAGCGTGTCGATCGACAGAGTGAGACGAGCCGGCAAGAGGATCTCACGGCCGTAGCCGTCGACCGCCAAGCCAGGTTCGACCACCACCCCGGCAGGCGCCGGCACGAGCGCCATGCCGCGGACAACCCCCCAGCCATGGTGGCCGAGGTTGTGCCGCCTGCGCAGATCGATCCGGTAGTCCTGCTCGGCTTGCAGGTCGTCCGACTGGACCGTCTGACGCTCGTGCCAGCGTATCCGTGGAAGGCTCATCGAGTCCCCCTCTCTCTCAGGGTTTGCTCATCTCGACTCATTGGCGCTCCGCGGCGTCTGCCTTCCACTGACTCAGCGTCTCGTCCTTGACGCTCGGGAAGAGCTCTCGCAAGCTCTCGACCGAGGCCTCAGCGAGGTCGCTGAAGGTTGTGATCCCGGCCTCAGTCAGCTGCTTGGCACGAGCCGGACCGATACCCGAGATCTCGGTGAGATCGTCTGGAGTCTCCACGGACGCGAACGCTAGGGTCGTCGGTTCCGATGCCTCGAAGGTCGCTGGAGCCACGCCCAGGACCACGTCGGCGTCAGACGGTCCGTCATCGTTCAGTGCGACGATCTGCAGGCTGTGGTTGGCGGTCGCGGTCACCTGGACGCCTTCGTCCGAAGTACCGGTCGCGGTCACCACGTTGTCGATCGTCGAGCCGACCAGCTGCTCCTTCGGCACCGGGAAGAAGCTACCCATCGGGAACTTCTGCCCGGGTTCCAAGCGGCCTGGGTTGCCGACCACGCCGAGCTTGTCGTCGACCACGTCGCCAATATCGAGCGCCACCTCACCGGTGTTCTCGATGTCGAACAGGTAGTTGACGGTCGTATCCGGGGCAGCCGTGGCCGGGATGGACGTCTTGGTGAGCTCCAGACCGAGCGCCGCGGGCGTAAAGCTCGAGGTGTGCTCGTCGGTAACCACCTGGTTGTCCGTGGTGACACCGGTGGCGGTCACGGTGCCGGTCTGCGCATCCTTCTCCAAAGCACCGAGCGAAGCTCCCTGCTCGATCTGCTGGCTCTCGCCTGGGGCCAGATCGAACGGAGCGCCCACCAGACCCAGAACGCTGTCGCTGAGGGTCACGGTCAGCGTCAGGTGCCCGGTGTTGGCTACCGAGAAGCGATGCAGCACGGTACCGCCGAGGCGGGCACGGCCCACGATACTGCGCACCACGCTGATACCCGGCGTGCGCTGGAACGGCAGGCTGTGGTCCACCTGTGCGGTCACCGGATCGACCTCGGCCGGCTCGCCGATCGGCGTACCGGTCGCCGTCACCGTGCTGGTCAGCAGGCTGACGTCTTCCTTCGTGGTCGAAGGAATCTGGTAGCTCAAGTTCGGGATCTCGAAGGTCGAGC
>JBCCEE010000222.1:0-13256 GCA_039030415.1 Acidobacteriota bacterium | reverse complement strand
GTTGGTTGATCACACTGTGCGTATTGACGGTCTCGGCAGCCTGCAGCTCGGCGCCGGTCTCCGAGCCACCCCAAGCCGAGCCATCGGCCGAGACGTCGGAGCAGCCGGCCGCAGAAGAGGCGCCGGCCGAAGAGCCGGCGGCGGAAACCGTCGCCGCGGCCGACGAGACGCCCTGCGCTGGCGGGGTCATCAAGGACGACGGCAGCGTCGAGACCGGCTACGGCTATGTACCGAGCGCCAAGATGGGTCAGTACGTCCAGCGCTTCCACTCGGACGAGTTTCCGTCGGCGGAGATGGACAAGGTCTGCGTGTGCCTGCTGAGGTCACGCAACGACAGCGACATCGACTTCGAGATCGTGTTCTACGGCGACGCCGGCGGGCGGCCCGCCCGTCAGCCCTACGCGGCGGTGACGTCGACCGCCACCGAAGTGCCTAAGGGCGTTCCCGACGCCGGTCGCTTCTATGAGGTCGATGTCAGCGGCGTCACGCTGCCGGCCGGATCGTCGTACATCGGCGTGCGCTGGGACCCCTCAGCCAGCACGTTCTTCTTCGTATGCACCGACCAGGGCGAAGCCACTGACTGGGTCGATGTCTACTCGATGGAAGATCGTGCCCCGGTGTGGACCAACGTCAAAGACTCGCGCGATCCGATCTTCAAGCCGCATCGCTCGATCTTGGTGCGGGCGGTGGCCGCCGAGCCAAAGCCGGAGTAGAGAGCAGCCGCTCAGCTCGGCGGCATCAGCTGGCTGACGGCTTCCAGATCGCTCTGCGATGGACGTCCCCATCCCGGCTGGTAGCCGAAGAGGTCGCGTGCCTGGGTCGAGCTGAAGTGGTCGTCGAGAATCTCGATGTGACGATTGCCGAGCAGGGCCGGATGGGGCACGCCGCAGGCGCGCGAGAGGCGGAGTAGCTCCTTGCGCAGGGTGAGGATGTAGTTGGCGAAGCGGGCGGCTTTCGAGGTCGGGTCGAGGCCTCGCATCAGCCAGCGGTTTTGGGTTGCGACGCCGGTGGGGCAGTGACCGGTCTGGCAACGCTGGGCCTGGATGCAGCCGATCGCCAGCATCGCTTCGCGAGCGACCGCTACCATGTCGGCGCCCAGGCTGAAGGCCAGCAGGGCGGTCTCCGGGAAGCCGAGTTTGCCGGCACCAACGAAGACCACTTTTTCGTGCATCTCGGCTTCAGCGAAAATGCGATAGACGCGGGTGAAGCCAAGCTTGTAGGGGAGGGCCACATGGTCTGAGAAGGTCAGGGGCGCGGCGCCGGTGCCGCCTTCGCCGCCGTCGATGGCGATGAAGTCGGGCCCGCGGCCGGTCGCGGCCATGCGTTCGGCCAGGGTCTCCCAAAACCCGAGCTCGCCGACCGCAGACTTGATGCCGATCGGCAGGCCGGTACGGTCGGCCAGCTCTTCTACCCAGTCGATCAGGCCGTCGACGTCGGAGAACGCGGTGTGGCGGGAGGGGGAGATGCAGTCGCGACCTCGTGGGATACCGCGGATGGTGGCGATCTCTTGGGTGATCTTGCCGCTCGGCAGCACCCCGCCGAGGCCTGGCTTGGCCCCCTGGCTTAGCTTGATCTCGACGGCGCGAACCGGATTCGCCGCGACGGTGTCGAGAAAGGTCTCCAGATCGAAGTTGCCCTCCGCGTCACGGCTGCCGAAGTAGCCGGTGCCGAGCTGGTAGATCAGCTCGCCGCCGTGGCGGTGGTGGGATGCGATGCCGCCTTCACCGGTGTTGTGCAGGCAGCCGGCGAGCGCGCAGCCCTCATTGAGGGCCCGTACCGCCGGGGCCGACAGAGAGCCAAAGCTCATCGCCGAAACGTTGACCACCGACGACGGTCGAAAAGCCCTGGCGCGCTGACGCCAGCCTCCCAGCACTTTGGCACATGGAATCTTGTAATCCGGGTCGTAGCCGGCAGCTCCGGGATGTGGATCGTTGAGCGGGAACGCGCTGTGTTTGATGATCAGATAGCTCGGTGCCAGCTCGATTTTGTTGTCGGTACCGAAGGCGAAGTAGTTGTTCTGTTTTTTGGCCGAAGCGTAGATCCAGGTTCGCTGATCGCGGTTGAAGGGACGCTCTTCGTCGTTGCTGGTCACGATGTACTGACGCAGCTCCGGACCGATCGTCTCCAGCATGTAGCGGAAGTGACCGATAATCGGGAAGTTGCGTAGGATCGCATGCTTGCGTTGGGTCAGGTCGTAGATTGTGACGAGGAGCAGAAAGCCGGCGATCGCGATTAGGGTCCAGGTCATGTCTCGCCTCGTTGGGTTACGCAGGTTTTCGGCTCGATCCCCTCTATACCCTTGATCCGCAGGGCTTGGAGAATCTGGCGTTGGCGTCGGAGCCATCGACGGCACGCAGGGACACGATGGGGCAGACTTTGGATCAAACCGTGGGGTCGTGCTATGGGACCGTGCTGTGGGATCAGACCGTGCCGTGGGATCAGACCGTGCCGTGGGATCAGACCGTGCCGTGGGATCAAACCGTGCCGTGGGATCAAACCGTTACGTGGCCAAGCTTTTTCAGCCGCCAGACCAGCATCTGGGCGTCGACGGGCGGCATCGGACTCATTTTGAGGATCGACTTGAGATCATAGCTGCCGTCGACTCGCGTCAGCATGAAGCCCTCTTGGGGTGAGATGCTGAGCTGGGTCAGCTCCGCCATGCTGCACTCGAGCTTGGGGACCGTGCTGAGCTTGATGCCTTCGAGCTCTAGGGCTGCCTGAATCCGGCGCTCTCCTTTGCTGATGGCTGAAACGACGCTGGAATCGCTGCCCGGTGCGTTCTGAGCTTTGCGGAAGGCGGCCAGAGCCGCTTCGAGATCCCCGCGTTCGAGCAAATCCTCTGCCTCCTGCACGAGGCTGGCGGCCGGCGAATTCGCAGCTGGTGCGGCGGCCGGCATCGAATGGAGCCCTCCGGGCGCCCCGCCGGTCGCCGTGACCGCGGGAAAGACACCGCTGGTGGCGGCGTCGGGCGTCGCGGTCACATTGCCGGCGAAGCGCAGGCTGCGTCCCGAGCTGAGCTCTACCGGCGACGTCGGTAGCGGACCCGCCGGCGCCGCTGGCGCGGGCTGTGGCATCGCCGGCTGAGACGCGACCGGTGCCGGCGCGGGTGCCGGTGCCTCGGCAGCGACGGGAACTTCGACCGGTACCTCGATCTCGATGGTGCGGGGGCGGACCGCCTTGACCGTGCCTTCGCGCACCTGGTTGGAGATCGCGCTGGCGACGAAGAACAGGCTGGTTTGGCAGCCCTGACTGATCTCCTCGACGGAGCGGTCGTCATCGACCCACTCTAGGATGCGAAGATCGAGCTCGTCGACGTCGAGGTTCTGGAGGTCGGTGATGGCGACGGGCACGCAGTGCACGGACGGCAGAAGCTCGCGGATTCGGCTCCATTCGTCGAGGCGGCGGGAGCCTTCGAGCACCAGACCTTGGACATCGAGCGCCATGCGGACCATCGCCTGCTCCGGCAGCTCGTTGTCGAGAAACTTGAAGTCGCCTTCCTCCCAAGTGAAGATGTCGTAGATGCTCTCCTCGGTCTTGAGTCGCAGCATCTGCTGGAGGTCGTCTTCGGCGATCGCGCCCATGTTGACCAGAATCTGGCCTAGCAGCTGATTCTCGGTCTTCTGGCGAGCTAGCGCCTCCTCGATCTGCTCTTCCGGCAGATAACCATGGCTGGCGAGAAAACGCCCCAGGTACTCCGTCGGATCGGTCGAGGCCGACGACAGGATTGCACCATCTTGGAAGAAGATCTTTTTCTCGATCTTCCCATTGTCGATGACCAGTGTCCCCGATTTCGTGCCCATGGAGAGCCATTGCAGGAGCTCGGGGAGCACCATTGTCTTGAGGTTGCCTGAGATACCCATGGCAGCGACTCACATATCAGGCCGCGATTATAGTCGAATGGGCATGGGTGCAGACGTCTCCGGCAACCCCACCTGTCCTGCGGCTCAGCTCCACGCTCGGGTGGTACCTCGTTGACCCTGGTAGTGGCTGGATGCACCTGGTTCGCCGTAGGCGATCTCGGGTTCGGATTCCATGCGAATGAAGATCAGCTGGGCGATACGCCGGCCGGCCTCGAGCACGAAAGGAGCCGGTCCGAGATTCTGCAGCTCGAGGGTAATGTCACCCTCGAAACCAGGATCACACCAGCCGGCTAGCGAGTGATTGATCCACAGTCGGCCGAGGGTCGACTTGAGCTTGAGATCGCAGGCGACGTCACGCGGTATCCGCACGTACTCCAGCGTACTGGCGAGCACTACCTCGCCAGGGAAGAGCTTGATGTGGGGCGCCTGAAACTCTTCAGGGTCGCGCGTCGGGCAGATCCAGTGATCGCTTACCCGAATGTCGTAGCTGGCGGCGTTGACGTGCTCTTCGACAAAGGGATCGACGCCGCCGTTGCGGCCCCACTGACGGATCCAAGAATCAGGTTTGATCACAGACGGTACAGCTCGACATTCGCTTCAAAAATTGATTGGGTGGCGCTCCGCGTCAGTGGAATTGCACGGGGCTGCCGGTCTCTTCTCGGCGGATGGTATCAACGAAGCGGATGATACCGCTGCTGAGCGACATGTAGAGCGTCGAAGTCCGGACACCACCACCGAAGAAACGTACCCCGCGCAGTAGCTGACCGTCGGTGACGCCGGTACAGCTGAAGACGATCTTCTCGCCGCAGGCCAGCTCCTCGGTGGTGTAGATCTTGTCGAGATCGCGATAACCGAGCTCAGCGAGCCGTTCCGCCTGTTCTTCATTGGCGGCTAGTAGCCGGCCCTGGATCTCTCCGCCCAAACAACGCAGGGCTGCAGCCGCGATCACTCCCTCGGGTGCGCCGCCGGTGCCCATCACCGCGTGCACCGAAGTACCGCGGACGGCGGCCGAAATGCCCGCCGCCAGATCGCCGTCCGGGATCAGCCGGATGCGCGCGCCAGCTTTGCGGATATCCGCTATCAGTCGCCGATGGCGTTTGCGGTCGAGCACCACGACGGTGAGGTCGGTGACCTCGCGGCCGAAGGCGGTGGCGATATTGCGCAAATTTTCCGGCACCGGAGCATCGAGGTGGACGACGCCGCGGGCCGTCGGGCCGACGATGATCTTCTCCATGTAGGTGTCGGGAGCATTAAGAAGTCCGCCGCGCTCGGCGGTCGCCAGCACCGTGACCGCACCCGGGCCGCCTTGAGCACACTGGTTGGTGCCCTCCAAGGGATCGACCGCAATGTCGACGACGGCCGCGGCCTCTGGGTCCTTTTGCGCTCCGACCTTCTCGCCGATGAACAGCATGGGTGCTTTGTCACGCTCGCCTTCGCCGATCACGATGCGGCCCGCGAAGTCGATGTCGTCGAGGGTGCGTCGCATGGCCTCGACGGCGACCAGATCAGATCGCCGCTGATCGCCGAAGCCCATGGTCTGAGCGGCTGCGATCGCAGCCTGCTCTGTCACGGCAAGGAGATCGCCTTCGGCAATCTGATCTGCTGGCATATGTCGATTTCCTTCGAAACGGAGAGCTGAGGGCGCGGCAAACCCGAGGAATGGGCCGGAGCTGTTGGCCCGAGTCGTAGCAGAAGCTGAGGGGCGCTACGCCGGCTAGTGTGAGAATCGTGTCGTTACGACCGGCGGCCGTGCAGGCGGAGCTCGTCTCGTGGTCTGCGCGGTGAGCGATCGTCGCGGAATGATACCACGGCCGGAGGGTGCGTCGCGGATCGTCGCTCGCTGTCGCCCTTCCGCAATCGCTGAGGCAGATATACTGCTCCGACCGTTTCGAATCGTTCATTTCGCAGCGTCGGTCCGCTCTCGCCGACGTCGGGGGGCGTTACGGGAGCTTTGGAGAGGCTATGGAGCAGCAGCGTCGGAATCGCATAGCGCAGTGGGTGTTCGACACGCGACCGATCCTCGGGCGCTTTCACCTGTGGCTGGAAGATGTGGAAGAGCACGAGATGCAAGGCTTCAGCGCGGACGGCTCGTTCGTCGGCCATTCCTTGCGCCGATCGTTCGCCATGGCGGCTGCGGTGACGGCCCTGGGTACCCGTCTGTTCGGGCGTTTCGGAGAAGGTCAGGGGTTGGACAAGAGTGGGCTGAACCGAGTCAAGAAAGACGCTGATGCGGTATCTGCCTATGTGATGAGCGAGTCTCTTTGGTATCTGACCCGGCGTCTGCCCGAAAACCATGCCGTGATGGTGTGCCTTGGCGAAGGGTTGATGCCGAAGGGAGGAGAGACGCCAGAGATGGGCTCCAACCCGCTACTCGGTTTCGGGCGGATCTATGCCCGGCCGGAAGTAGCGAAGTTTCTCGAGCAGCGGGTGCATCGGTTGATCAATGCGAACGACTACTCTTGGGACGATTTCTGGGCTGAGACCCAAGAGGCGGGGATCTCGATCTGGGGAGCGGCGATCGACACGCTGGAGAACACGTCACGCTTTGCCAAAGGCAAGACGACGGGACCGATGACCGTGCTGCACCTCTACGATCAGCCGCTGGTAGTTGCCACCCCCTACGAAGGCTACTTTGGCAACCTGATCCTGCCGCGCACCGTTGCCGACAAGGCGGCGGAAGATTCGATCTTGCTGACCTATCGTACGCCGCGAGAGACGGTCATGAAGGCGATTCTGGCGGCGTATCCGGATCTTGCTCCTGAACGCGTGCACGTGTGGACGCTCGGCGGGAGCTCGCGCGAGCGGCGCTTGGGTGGACTGTGGGATCAGTGGCGAGCGCTGGGAGCGCACGTCATGGAGTCGGACTGGCGTTTGCCAGGGGGAGGTGAGATCTTCAATGATTCGGGAACCTACGCTCCGATGTTCAGCGTCGGTCTGCACCGCGACGACGAAGGCTTCGAGCATCTCGTGCTGTGTGACGGCTACGCCGCATCGGCGGAAGCGATCCAGGCGGCCGGCCTCGATCCGGTGCTCGATGTCCAGACGTCGTTGAGTCTGTTCTCATCGGCCTTCCGTTTGCCGTGTGAGAGCGAGCGCAACACCATGCGTCTCGATCCCGAGGCCTCCGAGTTTGCCGACCAGTTGGCC
Source organism: Acidobacteriota bacterium (assembly GCA_039030415.1). Taxonomy (GTDB): domain Bacteria; phylum Acidobacteriota; class Thermoanaerobaculia; order Multivoradales; family J023; genus JAAELT01. Next base: position 6,249 of record JBCCEE010000222.1, on the reverse strand, counting down.
GCAGTAGCGGGCGAAGAGGTCGCCAGCGACACCGTCGAGCAATACCGTGAATCGATTCGCTCAGCCCAGGAGGCTGGCCTGCCGGTCGACCGTGCCGATCTGACCATCGATGACCTGTTCCCCCGTAAGCGGTGGCGCTGCCTGACGCTGGATGGTTTCATCCAGCCCGATCCCTACTCGGGAGCCGCCGGGGTCGAGGAGGTTGGGGAGCGAACCTATCGCGTCACCGTCAGGGTGGCGAGCGAGGCCGGATTGAAGACGGTGACGCTCACCCTGCGCCTCGAAGAGAGCCTCGAAGAGAGTCGCCTGGTGTTCTCTCCGCTGCTCGACCGGTTCCATGCTGGCCAGGACTTCCGGTCGCGTGCGGTCAAGGTCTCCGATTCGGGGCGGCTCCGCAACGAGCTGCAGACGCTGTGCTCGGGAGGGCTCGAGTATCTCGATGAAAACCGCATGCGCCTGCACCTCGATCGCATCGACGATGCGGTTCTCTCAGCACCCAAGAAGCATCTGATCCGCGAGGTGCTCGGGTGGTACCAGCAGCACCACCCGATCTGGTTTCACTGGCTCGAGATCGCTGAGTAGGCGATCTAGCGAGTTTCCTGCAGTACCGGCTGAGCCTTTTTGACGGTCTCCTGCGGGGCATTGAACGCCGGGAAACCAGTGATCTGATCGCCGATGATCAGGGTGTGGATATCGTGCGTTCCCTCGTAGGTGAAGACCGACTCGATGTTCAGCATGTGGCGAATGACCGGATAGTCGTCGACGATGCCGTTGGCGCCCAGAACTTCGCGCGCCAGGCGGGCACACTCGCGGGCTACCCAGACGTTGTTCTTCTTGCCCATGGAGATGTGGTAGTGCTTGGCTTTGCCAGCGTCCTTGAGCTTGCCGAGCTGGTAGGCCAACAGTTGGCCCTTGGAGATCTCGGTCACCATCCAGACCAGTTTGTCCTGCACCAGCTGGTGGCTGGCGATCGGCTGGCCGTTCCACTGGATGCGTTCCTTGGAGTACTCGAGCGCCGTGTGGTAGCAGTCCATGGCGGCACCCAGCCCACCCCACGAAATACCGTAGCGAGCCTGATTCAGGCACATCAGGGCATTCTTCAAGCCGGTGGTCTTGGGCAGCATGTTTTCTGCCGGGATGCGGCAGTTGACGAAGCCGAGCTCCGAGGTGGTGGAGGCCCGCAGCGAGAATTTGCCGTGCTGGTTTGAGGAGGTGAATCCCGGAGTGCCCTTTTCGACCAGGAAGCCGCGGACCCCGTCGTCAGTCTTTGCCCACACCACGGCGACATCGGCCAGAGTGCCGTTGGTGATCCACTGTTTGGCGCCGTTCAGCACCCACTCGTTGCCGTCGCGCCGCGCGGTCGTGGTCATGCCACCCGGGTTGGAGCCGAAGTTGGGCTCGGTCAGACCAAAACAGCCGATCGCCTCGCCGGAGCCAAGCGCCGGAATCCAGCGGTCGCGCTGGGCCTGCGATCCGAAGGCGTAGATCGGATACATGACCAGTGAGCTCTGCACCGAGACGAAGCTGCGCAGTCCAGAGTCGCCACGCTCGAGCTCCTGAAGAATCAAGCCATAGGAGACATTGCCGAGTCCAGGCAGGCCATATTCGTTGATCGTCGAGCCGAACAGGCCGAGCTCGGCCATCTTGGGGACCAGCTCCAGCGGCGTTCGGCCCTCGCGATGACACTCTTCGATGATCGGTTTCACCAGGTCGTCCACGAAATCGCGGACGGTTTCGCGGATCAGCTTTTCTTCATCGGACAGCAGCGTGTCGATCTCCAGGAAATCGACTCCGGGAAAACGTTTCAAGGTTCTTCTCCTTTGGATGGTGCTGCGCGCCGGGACCTGTTCCTGAATGCCTTTTTCTTGAACGGACGGGTTTCTGGGCGGGCAGATCGGCAGGATGATACCACGAGTGTATGATGCTGACATGGGCAACTACATCGGAGGTAGTGCGTTCGCCATGACTCAGCAGGTCGCGGAAGGCTTCACCCTAGTGACCGAGCGGACCTTTAGGCGCCTGAGCCGAGGCGAGCTCGACGCGCTCGGGCGGCAGATCGAGAAGTCGTTGCGTGAGATTCGTAGTGAGCAGCCACCTTTGGATGACACGCTGGCCATTCAGAAGCGCAATCGCCGCATTCAGCGCCTCAACACCTGTCGCATGATGCTGAGTACCTTTCGCCAGCGTCAGCGGATCTAGGATCTGCTGCAGGCGTAGAGTCTGGGGGTTTCGAGTCTGTGCTGCTGCCTTGGCTGGCTCTGTGCCTTTCCTTCGCCACAGCTTTGGGGATCGACCTGGTAGCTCGGAGGCGTGGACTCGATCCTCCAGGTTTTGCGGAGCCTGGCCGGCGACTCTTCGCTGGGCTGATGCTGAGCGGTTTTTGTTTCGTCGGCATCTTCAGTCCGCTGATGACTTTCGGACAGGTGGCCGAAGTCGACGTCGACTCTCTGGAGCCGATCGATGCCTTCCTCACCCAGTTCCTGCTGATCGGGACGCTCGGACTCTGGCTGTTTGTGGCTTTCGTCGGGGTTCCCAGGCTCAGTCGCAAGCGCATGGCGGCATTGGCGCGGCGGCATCTTGGCCTACGCCTGCGCGCGCCCGGCCTAGAGCTGTTGGTGGGTGTGTGGGCCGGGCTCGCCGCTTGGGCTGCAGTGTTGATGGCCGCCCTGGTTTTCGGCCTGTTCGTCATGGCCGTGGCGGGGGAGGAAGCGGTCGCCCAGGAGCCCTCCGAGGTCATCGTCTGGATGGCCGGACTGCCGGTGGCAATACGACTCTTGATCAGTCTGACTGCAGGCGTCGTAGAGGAGGTTTTCTTCCGAGGATTCCTGCAGCAGCGCGTCGGAATCGCCGCTTCTACGGTGCTCTTTGTGGGTGGACACGCCGGCTACGGCCAGCCGATGATGCTCTTCGGCTTGACGCTGCTGTCATTGCTCTACGCCTATCTGACACGCTGGCGCGGTAGCGTCTGGGCGGCGATCGTTGCGCATTTTCTCTTTGACGCCGTGCAGCTCTTGATTGTCATTCCCGGCGTACTCGAAGCATCGGCTCGAGGTCTGATCGTGGGTTTCGCCTGGGTGGGGTAGGTCTGCTAGACTTCGCGGCGCAATGTCCTCCGAAGAGCCCCAGGTCCGAATAGCGATCGGCAGTCGTTTCGAGCATATCGACCTGATTCAAGTGGTCGTCGACGACGCGCTCGAGCGCCTCGGCCTCGATGACGATTCTCGTCATTGGGTAGGCATTGCCATCCGTGAAGCGGTTGCCAACGCTATCAAGCACGGCAATCGTCAGGACCCTGAGAAACAGGTCGAAGTCGAGCTTGCGATCGCTGGCCAGCAGGCCATCATCCGAGTCGGCGATGAAGGCGAGGGCTTCGACGTTCAAGCGGTGAGTGATCCCTTGCAGCCGGAGAATCTCCTCAAGCCGAATGGCCGCGGCATTTTCTACATGAAGAACTTCATGGACGAGATCGAGTACAGCTCCAAGCCGCAAGGTGGCACGGTAGTCACGCTGCGCAAGAAGATTGCTTCGGCTAGCGACGCCTCGTCGAATGCGACCGACGCGGAGGCCGAGGCCGGGAAAGACGCCGCAAGTTCGTAGAGCTCGATTCGTGAGACTCAGGCTCCGGTCCTGCGGAGCTCAGCTATTGTTGAAACCCAAGCATCTCAAGGAGAGACTATGAAGATCGAAGCGCGCCACGAACGAGGTGTAACGATCCTCGAACCCCGGGGCAAGATCACGATAGGTGTGGGCGATGTCGCGCTGCGCGAGGCGGTTGCGGAAGCTCTCGAAGCCAACGCCCGCAATATCCTGGCGGATCTCGGAGGCGTCACGACCATCGACTCTTCGGGGATCGGTGAGCTGGTCAGCGCCTACACTTCCGTGAGCAACCGGCAGGGCAAGCTGAAACTGGTCAACCTGCCGCCCAAAGTTACCGACATCCTGCAGATCACGCAGCTGATCTCGGTCTTCGAAGTCTTCGATAGCGTTGAAGAAGCGCTCGCTTCATTCGAGTAGCTTCGAAGCCGCCGTCGTTGCTGGAATCGACGGCGGCTGACCGATCCCTTGGCTGCGATACCGACCCTTTGAGGAGGCCGCATTGAACACCCACGAGCTGCTCAAACAGGCTGAAGAAGTTCAGCGCAAGATGAAGAGTGAGCTTGGCGAAACCTATGCGGAAGTCTCGGTCGGCGGGGGAATGGTGTCTGTCAAAATGGATGGGCACCGTCATGTGCGATCGTTGACCATCGAGCCCGAGGCAGCCGATCCTGAAGACCCCCAAATGCTTCAAGACTTGATCGTCGCCGCCGTCAATGCGGCCGGCCAGCGTATGGATCGCACTTTGCGCGAGAAGCTCGGCCAGGTTTTGACGTCGATGCCCAGCATCTTCTAGCGGTCGCTCTCGGGCTCTGCCACAAGCATCCGAAATCACCGCGCGCGGCCGATGGGCCACGGCGGTCATCGACCCCTACCTGATGTCGTTAGCACGACACCTCTAGGGCAGCGCGTAGAGCTTCCCCTGGTTCGGGTGATGTCGGTAAGATGTTGGGGCCGATATGTCGAAGACATCGATATGTAGTACCTGCGTCCACTTGGGATCTCGCGTCGTGAGATCCTCCCAGGCGACGCGCTGCCCGCGCGCTTTCGCTGAGATGCCTCCAGTGCTCAACAGGATCTAGCATGAGCTCATCGCAACCGTTCGTTCATCTTCACCTCCACACTCAGTACAGCCTGCTCGACGGCGCGAACCGCATCAAGGACCTGGTGTCGCGCGTCAAGCAGCTTGGCATGGACGCGGTCGCGGTGACCGACCATGGCAATCTGTTTGGGGCGGTCGACTTCTTTCGCCAGGCCAAGGCGGCGGAGGTCAAGCCGATCTTGGGCATCGAAGCCTACGTGGCGCCCGACGTCAACGGTCGGGTCTCTGATCGCACCGCCCGCGTCCGTACCGGCGTCGCGGATGGCGGCTTTCACCTCGTACTGCTGGCGGAGAATGAGACGGGCTGGGGACATCTGATTCAGCTCAGCTCGGATTCGTACCAGAACGGCTTCTATTACAAGCCGCGCATGGACAAAACGACCCTCGAGCAGTGGAACGGGGGGTTGATCGCAATCAACGGTCACCTCGGCTCGTCGATCGCCTACCACTTGAGGAACTACGAGCAGAGCGGTGAAGACCAGCACTGGCAGCTGGCGGTCAAAGAGGCCCAGTGGCATGCTGAAGTGTTTGCACCCAATGAGCAGGGCGAGCCGTGTTTCTACATCGAGCTGCAGCGCCATATCGATGAGCAAGAGGCGATCAACCCGCACCTGATTCGCTTGGCTCGCGAGCTCGAGCTGCCTCTGGTGTGCGACAACGACTCGCACTTTCTCGACGCCGACGACTGGGACAGCCACGATTCTCTAGTCTGTATCTCGACCGGCAAGATCAAGGATGATCCGGAGCGCTTGAAGTATCCGGCGGACCTCTATGTCAAGTCGCCGCAGGAGATGTACGAGCTATTCAGCGGCTACGGAGACGGCGGAGCCGGCGACGAGGCACTGGCCAACACGGTGAAGATCGCCGAGCGCTGCAACGTCGAGATCGACCTCACCCAGAACCACGCGCCGGTGGTGAAGATCATCCGTCACGACGCGGTCGAGCCAGAGGGCGACCCGCCGGCTATCGGGTCGAGTGCTTGGCTGCAGGCTTTTTGCGCCCGTTTCGAGCTGGTGCCATTCGATGCCTCACGGGACTCGGACTCCCCGGAAGAGCTCGAGAAAGAATGCGACGACACCCTGCGCGAGCTGTCAGAAGCTGGTCTGATCTGGCGCTACGGGGAAGACGGCATCACCGAGGAGATTCAAGCGCGCCTGGATCGCGAGCTGGGCATCCTGTCGGCCAAGAGCATTTCGTCGTATTTCCTGATCTGCTGGGATTTCGTCAACGAAGCGCGTCGCCGCGGCATTCCCGCCAACGCGCGTGGCTCCGGCGTCGGCACCATGGTGGGCTATTGCCTCGGCCTCTCGAACGCCTGCCCGGTGCACTATGGCCTGCTGTTCGAGCGCTTCACCGACCCGGATCGTAAAGAGTATCCCGATATCGATATCGATATCTGTCAGGACGGTCGGGCCGAGATCATCGACTACGTACGCGAGAAGTACGATGGCGACGGCGCGGGTACCGTCGCGCAGATCATCACCTTCAATATGCTGAAGGCAAAGGCGGTGATCCGCGACGTCGGCCGGGTGATGAACATTCCGTTGTCCGAG
>JBCCEE010000221.1:0-13256 GCA_039030415.1 Acidobacteriota bacterium | reverse complement strand
GTAGAAACGATTTATCTACCTTACGCCCAGCATGCCGATGCGCGGGTTGCTGCGCAGGTGATTTTTACTGTCAAGACAGAGGTTCCACCAGCGTCGGTCGCTCGAAGCTTGAGCCAGGCAGTTTGGAAGATCGACGCCAACCTGCCTGTCTTCGACGTAGCTCCGGTCGAGCAGCAGTATGCCTCGACCATCGCCGAGCAGCGCCTTGGCGCCGTGGCTTTCAGCGTATTCTCGATCCTCGGAACGCTCTTAGCTGCCCTCGGCATCTATGGTTTGATGTCTCACCTCGTCAACCAGCGACACCAAGAACTGGGCATCCGGATGGCCCTGGGCGCTGATCGTCTGCGCATACTCGGCCTGGTGGCAACCCACGCCGCGCTACTCATCGCGGTTGGCATCGTGCTCGGCTGCGGCGGGGGCATGGCTCTCGCCAGCTACCTCGAGAGCCTGATGCCCGAGGTCGCGCCTCTCGACCTGACCCAACTGGCTGGTTTGGCTTTGCTCCTGGCCTTGACAACCCTCGGTGCCTGCCAGATTCCTGCATTTCGCGCCACGCGAATCGATCCTCAAACGGCGCTGCGCATGGAATGAAGCTTGATCACGCTACGAGCGAGACAGTACGTCTTGCGGAACCCTGCGCCGAACGTTGCGAAGGTAGAAATTCTCGAGCTCTCGAACCATGCGACGATAGTCGAACCGGCGGACGCTTTCGATTCCGCTCTTCACCAGTTCTTCCCGCAGCTCTTCATCACCCAAAAGGGCTAGCATCCCCTGATAGATCTGATCGCTCGACTCGTAGTCGACCAGCCAAGCGTTTTCACGGTGGATCAAAAACTCCGGTCCCACTCCCGAGCGTGTAAAGATCGACGGCACCCCCGCCGCCAACGCCTCGATGAAGGTGAGGCCGAACGACTCCTGGTCCGGCCCGATCGGCACGTGCACGTAGAGGTCGAACAAATGGTAGAGCGCGAAAAGGTCGGGCTCGAATTCGACCATGATGTAGCGCTCTTCTGGAATCGACTCCAATAGGCCTTCGATCGTTTCGCGGTACGGTCCCGACGCATAGAACAGCATCAGATAACTCGATGGATACTTGTCGAGAAGCCGCTCGAAGGCCGGCACGATGTATTGAATTCCCTTGAGCTCGATATGCCTCGCGACGACGCCGATCACTGGCGAGTGCTCGTCGGTGCTGTACTTCCCCATGAGGCGATCAACGCGCTCAGTCTCCGGGTGGGTGAACCCGGCGAGGTCCAAGCCGAGATGGATCAGCTCGACTTTCCTTTCTGGGGTCCTCTCGTCATCGATCAAGATCTTCCGCACGAGGTCACACGAGGCGACCACATGGGTCGCCATCCAGTTGGTCAGCCGATCGAGCCAGTAGAAGCTCGTGCCGTGATTCATCGTCGCGTGGTGCCGCGTTGTGACGCGCACCGGGACCCGAGCCAACAGGGCACCCAGCAGACCGACCAGGCTGGCGAAGAAGATGTGACAGTGGACGATCTCGATCTTCTCTCGCCGACAGTACCGCGCGATCTCGAAGACGGTCCGCGCGATCGAGAACGGTTGCAATTTGCAGTCGATGCGGTGGTAAGGAAACCCGCGCTCTTGCAAGAAGGTCTCGAGGTGCGGCGGATGCTCGGCGATCGAGACGAGTACGAAAGAAGGCTCGAACCGCTCGCGATCCAGCTCGTCCGCGACCCATTCGAGATGCACCCAGCGCGCATTGATCGACGAGATGTAGGCGAGACGAATTTTCTTGTTGGTTGCTGATTCCATGCTGCCTTCAACCCCTATGGTCTCGCTGAGAGACGGCTCACTGTAAGACGTGTCACCTGCTACGCCTCACCCATGAGGCGCGACAGCCGACTCCGTCGTGGGAGACGCCACGCGCGAGCTCTCAGCGGTCGGTTCCTTCTCGCCGGTCGTCATGGGGGTCGAGCAGTGTCACCGTCCCTTTCGCACCGTCCATCCGCGCGAGCTGACCGCTGTGAACCGATTCGAGCAGCCCTGGTATGCCGACGATAGTCGGCACCCCGAGCTCTCGCGCGACCGTGGCCGCGTGCGACAAGATCTCACCGCTCTCCACCAGCACTCCCGAAGCCGACGACAGCAGGTGGAGCCAGCCGCCATGCAACCGCTCGGCGACTAGGATCTCGCCCGAGAGCGCGACCGTATCGAGAGGTGAATCCAACACCTGGATCGTGGCCTCGACCTCGCCATGGCAGCAGCCGGTGCCGCGCAGCACGCCTGGCTCGTCCTCTTCCTGCACCGCGTCGGTCGGCGAGCGGAAGCGATTCTTGTGGTACGGCACGCCATAGGTGATGAAGCTGTCGTCCGGAGCCTCGGTATCGTGCCAAGACTCGACCTCCCGTCGACGCACCTCCACGAGGCCGCGAAAATCCGTTGTCAAAGCTCGACCGTTGAAATAGCTGAGCACTTCGTCGAGAGACAGGTAGAAGACGTCTCCCGGCTCCTCGAGCACACCTTCCCGCGCGAGCCAGCCTCCCCATCCGCGGATGAGCTCTCGGAACGTGCCGATGAGCTGCAGACGGAGGAACTTGACCTCCTCGCGATAGGCGTCGAGCCGCCGGACCCGCCGCAGCAGCCAGCTGAAGACGAGCCGCTGCGGCAGCCTCCAGGGTTTCCAGCCAAACCTGGCAAAGGCCGTGGCTTCGGCTTGAAGCCTCGCCTCGCGATCGCGTTGCGCCAATGCCTCGAGGTCGAAACTCTCGGGATCGCTGTTCAGCAGATGCCCTCGGATCATGCCGTAGAGCATCTCGGGACGATCGCGAATCGTCTCGGCTTCGAGCTTCATCTCGAACAGGCCCTTGAAGTAGTAGGTCTCGAGATAGCCGTGAACGGCCTGCGTGAAGGTGGGGAAACGCGTCTCTGCCGGCAGCCGCTCGGCCAGCTCGCTGGGGGACAGACGCTGAAACAGATCACGTAGCTTAGGCTCCCCATGAACCAAACCCGCCAGAGCTAGAAGCTCTCGAACCGGCCGCGCACTCTGGGCGATCTCCTCGCTCCGCATCAGCTCGTTGACCAACGACTCATCCGAGTCGCCACACCAGGAGCGGCAAAGCGCCTTGAGGAGCACGTAGAGCAGCCGCAGCAGGAAGACGTTGCGCATCGGCGCCGTCCAGCGCGTCAAAAGGCTCGCTTCGACCTCTTCGTACAGGTCGACCATCTCGTGCGGTTGGGCCGTGTCAAAGTCCATGGCCAGGGCCCGATCGTGGAAACGGCGCGCCGCGGCGAGCAGCTCCTCGACGTCGCCATCGATCCGCCCCAGGTCCCGCAGTAGCCCGCCAAAGAGACGCAGCAGAGCAGGCAGCTCGCGCACGTAGCGGGTGCGCCAGTCGTTGGGGATCGACGCTTCGAGCTCCGAATCCATCTCTTCCGGAAGCACGGACAGGAGCGAAAGGAAGGCCCGCCGTTTGAAATTGATGCCGGGAATCAACGACAGCAGCCGGTAGCGCTTGACACCGTCGGTCAAGAGACGCCCTCGGATATACCCCAACGAAGAGCCGAGACTGGCTCGGTGTCGTTCGGCGACTCGCGGGTCGATTCGCATCATCTCGCCGAAGCAGCCGTACTGCACTTCCTCGAGACGCCGCGCAATGCTGAAGGTCATGGGCAGACAGATACCCGGATAGTTCTCAGCCCAGTTTTCGTGGTCCCAGACGCGCTTGCTTCCAGCGGCCGGCCCGGCCTCTTCGAGGGTAGTGATCGGCCGGGTCTGGAGAAAGAAAACCTGCCCAGCCTTGTCGACGGCAAACTCGACGTCTTGAGGACGACCGAGACGTCGCTCGAGCGCTTTGCCGGCACGGGCCAGCTCGAGGACCTGCTGCTGGGAGAGCGACGGCCGATCTCGAAGCGCATCCGGCACCGCGATGCGCTCGAGGCATGCTCCTGCCGGCTGCATCTGTTCTCGCTTGTGGGCCAGCTCCGTCTCGAGCTCGAGCGTCGCCTTGCGGACCGTGAAGCGATCCGCCGCCAAGCCCTCGCCGACCAGGCCCTCGCCGAGACCGTAGAGCGAGCTGATGACGATGTCACGCTGTTCACCCGTGACCGGGTTGGCTGTAAAGCAGACGCCGCTGGCCTGCGCTTCGACCATCGCCTGCACGACGACCGCCATGGCGACCCCATCGGAAGGCACTTCGCGGCGATAGCTCAGCGCCGCGGCCCCAAAGGCCGAGGCCCAAACCCGCCGCAGCGCGGCGACCACCGCCTCTTTCCCCGAAGCGGCGAGAACCGTTTCGTACAGCCCCGCGAAGGAGTGACAGCTGCCGTCCTCGTCCGTTGCCGAGGAGCGCACCGCTACCCCGCGAGTCTGCCCCAGAAGATCGCGGCGGCACGCCTCGATCTCCGCGACGATCTCCTCAGGCGGCTCGAGCTCCTCGAATTCTCGCCCGATCTCCTTCGCCGCCGCCTGGACTTCCGCCGGATCAGCGCCCAGACTTTCGATGCGAGCGGCGACCCGAGGTCCTAGCCCACTGGCCGCCAGGGTCCGGCGGAAGGCCTCGGCGGTGACGACGAACCAGGGCGGCACCGACAGGCCGGCAGCCTCGAGCGAGGCCAGACCACGGGCTTTGCCGCCCAGCAAAGTCGCCTCGACCGAACCGCCCTGACCCGGGTGCCAGATCAAGGGCGCATGAGTTTTGCGAGACAGTTTAGGCCCCCGTTTCGCGGTTGCCTTCGGTTTGCTGCCAGACATCATCCGCCACCAGAGTCGTGACTCGAAAACTCTCGGCCAGTTGCATCTCCTGACCTGTGGCGTGCAGGGTCGCCTGATGCTGCAGCAGGGGTGTCAGATCATGGCCGCCGGTCTGCGAGACGTGGGCGTTCAGCGCCGCCGCCTTGGTGGCCAGCGTGGCTTCGATATCGACCCAGGTGTTGGCTTCGGGCTGGACCCAGCCGGTGCAGTAGAACTTTCGCGGGCGATGAAGCTGCAGGTCTGGGTCTGCCTCCATCTTGGGATAGAGATTGCGCTGGCCGGCCGCGGGCCAGGCAGCTTCCAGGGCGGCCAGAGACGCCGCGCGATGATCCGGGTGATTGAGCAGCTCCGGGTTGATCCAGAACAACGTCGGATCGCCGGATACGACCACCTCGGGCCGCGTCCGACGAATGATGCCCACCAACGTTTCCCGCAGCTCGAGGGAAGCCTGCAACAGACCGTCCGGCTCACGCAAAAACAGGACCTCGCGTACGCCGACGACTTCGGCGGCCGCTCGCTGTTCGGCTTCGCGGATCTTCCTGGCCTCCTCGACGCTCGTCGAAGCATCATCGATTCCGGATTCGCCGCTGGTGCAAACAACGTAGACCAGCTCGGCCCCGTGCTGGGCCCATAGCGCCAGGGTTCCGGCACAGCTGAATTCGATATCGTCGGGATGGGCCACGACGACCAATGCGCTTTCAGGAACGTAGGGATCGCTCACCAAGACCTCCTTCTAACTCGTCAACCGACGCTCGAAGCAGCCGGACTCGATTCGGAGCTCAGACAATACAGAGCTTTCGCCAGACCCTGTACTTCGGTTCTGCCGCGGTGCTCCGACCAACCGTTTCCATCAGCGGCATGATGCCGGAGGTCGAGCAACAGTCGCTCGCGCTCTTCCATGCAGTCCACTAAGAGCGTGATGTAAAACAATCTCGGGACCATCTCCGAGAATGCTGCCGAATCACGGCTCCAAAATACTTGGCCAACGAGTTGCTGGTCACGGTCAATGCTAGGGATCAACGCGGTGATCTGAAGTCTCGGCAGTAGGCTCTACACTGAGAAATCTAGATCCTCATCTCGTCTGGATACTATCACTTTACACCTTGGCAATATCACTTTCTGATAGCAAAACCTACCGCTTCCAGACCCACGCTGGAGCGAGCTCGCGAGCTACGCGCGTTCACGCTCCACTGCCATTCCACGTAGAGTCGAGGCGCGGTGGCTCGTGACCTGCTAAGAATCGCCGCCGAGGGCGTCGAGGGCCTGGCGGGTCGCCACGGTGAGATCCCCGTCGGCACCGAAGACCTTCTCTCGAATGCTCAGGGAGCGCTCGAAGAGCTCGCGGGCTTCGGCTTCTCGGCCCTGGAGCGAACGGAGCTCTGCCTGAAAGTGGAGAATCTCGCCGACCACGTGGTGCTCGCTGCCGAAGTCCGGCTCGATCGCCGTCAGGGCCTTGGCGAACATCGCCTCAGCCTCCTCGAGACGCCCTTCCCGCAAACGAATCAGCGCTAAATTGCTCTGCACCAGCTGCGTCAGGAATTGCTCTTCTCCGTAGAGCTCGACGTGGCTGTTCAGGGCCTCTTGCAGGAACGTCTCGGCCTCTCGCAGTCGCCCCTGGCGGGCTCGCATCGCACCCATGTTGCGCTGGGCGGCGGCGACCAGTGGATGGACGGCGGGCAGGAACGAGGTCGCGCTGCTGAGCGCTTCGGTAGCGTAGGGCTCGGCTTCGTCGGGACGACCGAGCTCGATGAGACCCTGCCCCGAGTTGATCAGGCCAATCACGGTGGCCTGATGATTCGGTCCCGACACCTCCCGCGCTAGCCTCAGCCCCTCCTTGGTGACCTCGTGGGAGCGTTCCAGGTCGCCCATGTCGGCGTAGATGCTGCCGAGTACGAAGTTGATCGTCAGCATGGACTTCAGGTCGGGGGTGGGCTGCCCCTCCGCCATGGCGACGGCCTCGAGAAGCACTTCCTCGGCGGCGTCGAGCTCTCGCTGATGACTGAGCATCAAACCGAGCTGATGCAGGGCTCGGATGTGCTCTCTCCCCCCTCGACGATCCGTTGCTTTGATCCGCTCCAGAGCGGCCCGGAACTGTTCCTCGGCCTCGACCGGCCGCTGGCGCTCCTTGTACAGATTACCGAGCGCTATGTGCCCCAAGTAGAATCTCTCGGGCGTCGCGCCGGGGGCTTCCTCGAGCGCTTCGAGAGAGCGCTCCAGGAGCCGTTCGGCCTCGTCGAAGATAGCCAGCTCTTTGTAGGAGCGCCCCATCACGCGGAGCACCCGAGCCCGGACCCGAGGATCTTCCAGCTGATCGATGCGCTGGGTCGCCGAGTCGAGCAGGTCGCGAGCCGTCACTTCACGTCTCGAAGCGTCGACGGGAGCCGCCGAGTCGAAGACGCTCTCGAGGAACGTGGCGACCTGGCCGGAAACCGCGGCTTCCAGGTCGGCGCGATCCTTCTCTTGCTCGGCACGCCTGGCCTCGACCGTGCGGGCGATCAGGCCGACGATCAAGGCGAGCACTACCAAGGCGGCGAGCGTTGCCGGAACCACGTTCCGACGCAGCGACTTGTGGGCCCGATAGAACACGCTGTCGGGCACGGCGGTCACCGGCAGGCCGTTCAGGTAGCGGCGAAGGTCGCCGGCGAAGTGATCGACCGACGCATAGCGCCGCGAAGGTTCTTTGCGCAAGGCGGTCTCGAGGATCGCGTCGAGCTCGCCTTCCAAGCGCCGAGCGGCCACCACGCCCGGCTCCGGGTCACCCTTCTGCCGTTCCCGGGCCGCGACGCTGAGACGGACCGGATCGAGATCAGAAATCGCCCGAGCGAGCTTGGCCGGCGTGGCGTGGCTGGGGTCGCCGTAGGGAGAGGCTCCCGAGAGCAGCTCGTAGAGCACGACCCCCAAGCTGTAGATGTCCGTCGCCACGGTGATCGAGCCGGACTCGATCTGTTCGGGGCCGGCATAGCGCGGCGTGAGGGGCAGGGTGCCGGTTCGCGTCGTCACCGTTTCGCGCTCGGCGTCGAGAATCTTGGCGATGCCGAAGTCTAGCAGCTTGGGCGTGCCGTCTTCGGTGATCAGGATGTTCGCCGGCTTGAGATCTCGGTGGACGATCAGGTGGGCATGGGCATGGGACACCGCTTCGCAAACTCTCACCATGAGCTGCAGACGCTCTTCCAGCCCGGCACCACGGCGCCGGCAGTAGACGTCAATCGGCTCGCCCTCGACATACTCCATCACCAGATAGGGCGCGCCGTCCCGGGTGGTGCCACCATCGAGGAGCCGAGCGATGGCGGGGTGCTCGAGGTCGGCGAGGATCTGCCGTTCGTTGCGGAAGCGCTCCGCGGCAGACTCCGACGCCAGCAGCCGAGCCATCACCTTGACGGCCACCTGCTGACGGTACTCTCCGTCGTCTCGCACGGCGGCGTAGACCACGCCCATGCCGCCTCGTCCCAGCTCGCGGACGATGCGATACGGCCCCAGGCTGTCTTCGGGGCGGACTTCCGGATCGACCAGCGCTTCAGTGATTGCGGCGATCCTCGGCTTGAAACCGACGCCGGCCGCGCTATCTGCCGCGAGCAGTCCTTCGACTTCCTCGCGCAAGGATGGATCGCCGTCGCAGGCTTCGGCCAGGTAGGCTGCCTGGTCCTCTCCTGACAGCTGAGACGCGTGGTCGAAGAGTTTCCGAACCCGCAGCCACCTGTCGCGCTCCTCGCTCAAGCCGGGCTCCCCACAGGCTCCGACTGCAGGCGCTGGTAGAGCCAAGCCTGGCCCGAGCGCACCAGACGATGCACGGCCGAGCGAGAGTGATCGGTGGCTTTCGAGATCTCTCCGAAGGTCAGGCCGGCGAAGAAATAGAGCTCGACGATGCGCGCCTGTGCCTGATCGAGACGTGCGAGGGCATCGAGCGCCTGGTCTAGGGCCAGCATGTCGACCGCGGTGTCCTGCCGCTGGGCGTCCGACCGGTGCCAGTCTTCCAAGGTGATTCTGAGCGGATCGCCGCCCCGCTTTTGGCGCTGGCGCGCTCGGGCTTGATCCACCAGGACTCGTCTCATGGTGGTTGCGGCGAGGGTGTAGAAGTGGGAACGATCACTCCACTCGACATCCGCCGAGAGTAGCTTCAAGAACATCTCGTTGATCAACTCGGTGGGCTGCAGGGCACCCCCATCGCGCTCTCGGCGCAGGCGCCCCACAGCGAGCATGCGTAGCTCTCGGTAGGCAATTTCGGTCAGCTCTTCCAGAGCCTGCCGGTCTCCGGCTTTCCAAGCGATCAGAAGGCGGGTGAAGTCGGCATCTGGCGGTGCCATGACGGCAGGATAACACCATGGGGGTGGCTCAGCCAGATCCGCTGGGCTGGCCGCATCGACGTCCGCACCGCCGTCGAGACCGCGGTGCGGACTTACGTTCAAGGCCTCGGTTCTATGGCACGGTATTGCTCCAAGCGCCGGTGTTTCCAGACTCGAAGCCGTCAGCGAACAGCTGGGTCGCAACGAAGAGTCCGTCGACGAACGCTTCGAAGCCATCGCCCGTCAGCAGGCGAAGATCCACTCCGCAAAGTGCCGACTGGCCGCCTTCTGAGGCGTGCTCGAGCGGCTGCCAGGTACCGCCGGTGGGAGACAGTGAAAACTGGCTCGAGCTGTCGCCCAGGCTCGCTCCAACGCAGCCGGACTGTGAGAAGCGCTCGCAGTGCAAGACGACCTCGACCTCGACGTCGGAGGCCCCTTCGACGCGCACCCGCGCCGCCAGGTCGTACGCCGAGCTGACCCAGTCGACGCATTGGCCAAGGGCGAAGTCTGCGTTTTGCAGGCTGAGGATGCCGATCGAGCCGGAAAGGCTGGAATCGTCCGCGTCCTGCTCGCTGTAGGTCACCTCTTCCACGCCTTCGACGGAGCCGGTGGCGATCTGCCAGGCCTCCAGATCACAGTCCACCTGGCCGTTGGCGAAGCCGTTCTCCCCGCTGACCCGGAACGCCACCTCGAAGGTCTCAGCCAGAGGGTTGCCCGAAGCATCGGCCAAGGCGTCACAGACCAGCAGCTTGTAGAGACCGTCGCGCAGCACGCCGGGTAGCTCGACGCTGACCTCATTCGCGCCGGTGGCGGCGGGCAACACCGCCGAAGGAAAGACGCGCTGGTCGTCACCGTCCAGCGAGCCGCACGCCGTCGTGGTCACGTCCTGGTCTACCCCGCTCGCGATCAACTGATAGTTGTCGGGGTTGAGGACGCTCGAGGGTTCGCTGGGGTCGCCGGCGAAGGCCATGGCTTCGCTGAAGTCGACTCCGATGCGACCAAAGGCTTGGCGCGACTCACTGCAGGTTTCCAGTGGACCGAAGGGCGAAGAGACGGAGGTGATCTGCGGCGCCACGGCATCCGGCACCACGAGCGTGAAGTCGGAGGTTTGGCTGGTATCGCTCCCTCCGAGATCCGTGCCGCCGTCATCCATCAGAATCGCCTCGAGGATCGCCGAATCACCGCTGGCTCCGGGCACCAATGTAAAGGACAAGGTGCCGTCCGGCGACAGCTCGGGATCAGCGGCGAAGAGGCCCGGGTTGGAATTGCTCAGGATCTGGAACTGCAGGGCTTGCCCGGCTTCATCGGCAGGCCCGGCACTGAGCTCCGTGGCAAAATCGATCACGATTTGAGGTGTCGAGTCGGGCTCGACCTGCAAAACTTCGGGCACCTCGAAGCTGGGCGAATCATTCACCGCCGTGATCTCGATGTCGAAGCTCTGCTCGGCGCTCTGATCCATACCGCCGCCGGCCGTGCCGCCGTCGTCTCTCAGCACCACGGACACCGTCGAGGTGCCGTTGGCGTCGGGAGCCGAGGTGTAGGTCAGCGTGCCGTCCGCCGAAAGCTCCGGCGCCGTCTCGAATAGGGCCGGGTTTGAAAGCTCCGTTACTACGAAGTGGACGGTCTGCCTGGCTTCGTCATCCGGTCCGGGCCGGATCGACGTGGCGAAGTCCGCGACCGTTTGGGCACCAGCGTCTTCCAGCGACGACGCGAGCGGCGTCAGTGAGAAGGTCGGAGGATCGTTGATGGTGGTGACCCTGATGTCGAAGCTTTGCTCGGGACTTTGGTCGATCCCGCCCCCCGCCGTGCCGCCGTCGTCGGAGAGACGCACCGTGATCTGCGCCGTGCCGATGGCGTCGGCCACCGCGGTGTAGGTCAGGGTGCCATCCGCAGCCAAGACAGGCGGCGCGCTGAACAGGCTAGGATCGGTATTGCCGGTGACCCAAAAGCTGAGAATCTGGCTCGCCTCATCGCTGGGTCCGGCCAGGACGTCGGCAGCGAAACCCACCACGGACTGGGGACCGGCGTCTTCGCTGGACGTGGTCTGCGCTAAAGCCAGCGTGAAGGACGGGGCATCGTTGATGGCGTCGATCACGAGGTCGAAGCTCTGCTCGGGGCTCTGGTCGATGCCGCCCCCCGCCGTGCCGCCGTCGTCGGTGAGGCGCACCGTGATGCTCGCGCTGCCGTTGGCGTCCGGCGCCGCCGTGTAGGTCAAGGTGCCATCTGGCGCCAGGGCAGGCGCCGAGCTGAACAGACTTGGGTCGGTATTGCCCGTCACCGAAAAGCTGACGTTTTGGCGCGCCTCATCGTCGGGCCCGGCCAGGATGTCGGCAGCAAAGCCGGCGACAGACTGGGGACCGGCGTCTTCCCCAGACGTATCCTGCGTGAAGGCCAGGGTGAACGACGGCGGGTCGTTGACGGCATCGACTACGATATCGAAGCTCTGCTGGGGGCTCTGATCGATGCCGCCGTTCGCCGTGCCGCCGTCGTCACTGAGGCGCACCGTGATCTGCGCCGTGCCGACGGTGTCGGGCGCCGCCGTGTAGGTCAGGGTGCCGTCAGGCGCTAGGGTCGGAGCCACGCTGAATAGGCTCGGGTCAGTGTTGCCCGTGACCGCAAAGCTGAGGGTTTGGCTCGCCTCGTCGCTGGGCCCGGCCAGGATGGCGGTGGCGAAACCCACCACGGACCGGGGGCCGGCGTCTTCGCTGGACGCGTCCTGCGTGAAGGCCAGAGTGAAGGACGGCGCATCGTTGACGGCGTCGATCACGAGGTCGAAGCTCTGCTCGGGGCTCTGGTCGACCCCGCCGCCCGCGGTGCCGCCGTCGTCGGTGAGGCGCACCGTGATGCTCGCGCTGCCGTTGGCGTCCGGCGCCGCCGTGTAGGTCAAGGTGCCGTCTGGCGCCAGGGCAGGCGCCGAGCTGAACAGGCTCGGATCGGTGTTGCCCGTGACCGAGAAGCTCAGGGTCTGGCTCGCCTCGTCGCTGGGCCCGGCCAGGATGTCGGTGGCGAAGCCGGCCACGGACTGGGGACCGGCGTCTTCGCTAGACGTATCCTGCGTGAAAGCCAGGGTGAAGGACGGCGCATCATTGACAGCGTCGATCACGAGATCGAAGCTCTGCTCAGAGCTCTGATCGACGCCGCCGCCCGCGGTGCCGCCGTCGTCACTGAGGCGCACCGTGATCTGCGCCGTGCCGGTGGTGTCAGGCGCCGCCGTATAGGTCAGGGTGCCGTCTAGTGCCAGGGCTGGAGCCACGCTGAACAGGCTCGGGTCGGTATTGCCCGTGACCGCGAAGCTGAGGGTTTGGCTCGACTCGTTGCCGGGCCCGGCCAGGATGTCGGTGGCAAAGCCGGCTACGGACTGGGGGCCGGCGTCTTCCCCAGACGTATCCTGCGTGAAGGCCAGGGTAAAGGACGGCGCATCGTTGACGGCGTCGATCACGAGGTCGAAGCTCTGCTCGGGGCTCTGGTCGATGCCGCCGCCCGCCGTACCGCCATCGTCGGCGAGGCGCACCGTGATCCTCGCGCTGCCGTTGGCGTCGGGCGCCGCGGTGTAGGTCAGGGTGCCGTCTGGCGCCAGGGCAGGCGCCGAGCTGAACAGGCTCGGGTCGGTATTGCCGGTGACCGAGAAGCTAACGGCCTGGCTCACCTCGTCGCTGGGTCCGGCAAGGATGTCGGTGGCGAAGCCGGCGACGGACTGGGGGCCGGCGTCTTCGTCGGACGTATCCTGCGTGAAGGCCAGGGTGAAGGACGGAGGGTCGTTGACGGCGTCGACTACGAGGTCGAAGCTCTGCTCGGGGCTTTGATCGACACCGCCGCCCGCGGTGCCGCCGTCGTCACTGAGGCGTACCGTGATCTGCGCCGTGCCGATGGCGTCGGCTGCCGCGGTGTAGGTCAGGGTGCCGTCCGGCGCGATCGCTGGCGGCGTCGCGAAGAGGCCGGGATGCGTATTGCCAGCGATCGAGAACATCACGGCTTGGCCAGCTTCGTCTGCCGGCCCCGGAGTGATACCGAAGGCGAAGCCCGGCACGACTTGGCCGGCTGCGTCCTCACTCGAGACGTGCTGCGCCGTGATGCCAAAGGACGGCGGGTCGTTGACCGGGGCCACGGTCAGAGTGACTGTCGCGATGTCGCTCAGGTCCAGGCCGTCGTCGGCGCGATAGGTGAAGGTGTCGACGCCGTTGAAATCCGCAGCGGGTTGGTACTGAAAATCGCCGTTGCTGGCCAGGCCGCCCACCAGGATTCCGTGGGTCGGCGGGTCG
>JBCCEE010000220.1:0-13257 GCA_039030415.1 Acidobacteriota bacterium | reverse complement strand
ACGAGGGCGATCCGTGGATTGAGAGAGCTCATGGAGTCTTCCTTTCCGGGTTCGAAATCGTGGGTGACGGGAGGCAGCAGCGCCGCCTGTCGGGTGGGGGACGCGGGGTGCTCGCTCACTTGCCGGCCTCGAATTTCGCCAGCTTGCTCTCGAGCTCGGCGACGCGTTGGGCGAGGTCTTCAACCATCACGCCGGCGTCGTCGCCGAGGCGCGCGATCACCTTGATCACGCGATCCTCGTCGGCGTCTTCCAGGGCGTAGCCGACTATGCGGCAGGCGCCGAGCGAGCGCATGCCGGCGCCGGCGGTGGAGCTCGAGGAGATCGGATCGCCGCGACGGATCGGGCCGTTCTCCATCGTCACCTGGACGTTGAAGAAGCCGGTCTGAGCGAGCGGGATGTAGGTCTCGCCGAGCTTCTGACCGCTGGCGCCGTACTCGGGCTCGCTGATGAAGCCGATCAGGGTCGGGTCGCAAGCCTTGGTGGTACGGGCGACGGCGAACACCGTCTGGCCGTCGGTCGCCTCCTCACCCGGCACCAGGCTCACCAGGTCGCCGGTCTTCGGGAAGCCCTCGCCGATGTCCATGGCGCGGGTGTACTCGGCATCGGACAGGCAGTTGCCGATCGTGAACCAGCCGCCGCCGAGCTCGTTGATGCAGGCGTGGCTGCGGGTGAGGGAGCGCAGGGTGTTGAAGCGCGGGTTGATCAGCTGCACCGTATTGGCATCAGCGCGCAGCACGCCGCCCTCGGCGGTCAAGGCGCCCGGGATGTTGACGTCGCCGTTCGACCGGATGCGCATGCGTTCCTGAATCGTGCTGTCGCTGGGGCGACGGGTGAAGAAAGCGATCTCGCCCTCGTGGTGCGACGACGAGCTGTAACCTTCGAATTCGATGCGGGCCGAGGGCAGGGTGGCGCCGGACTTGGTGAGGTCGATGAAGGCGTCGTCCGAAGCGCCGCTGAACCGGAGGTTGGTGAACGGGTTGGAGCGGAAGCGGACGGTGCCGTCGACATCGAGCCGGCCCGAGGCGGTGCTGCGGCCGATGGCGACGTCGTTGCCCACCGGGTTGAGCGCCAGGTCGTTGGCGTAGCTCTGGATCCACTTGAAGCCGGTCGAGCTGGTGGAGCCGAACAGCAGGCCGTTCTGTGAGCCGAAGAGGGCCGTCGGCGGCGTGGCGGGCTCGGTGATGTGAAGCGGCGCCTGCGGATTGGTGGTGCCGATGCCGGCGTCGCAGGTCGACGGGAACACGTTGGTTTGAGCGGCCAGCGGCGCCGTGCCGACAATGCCGAGGCCAACCGTACCCAATGCCAGGCAGAAGATACGTACGCTGACGGTGCGGAACGTTCTTTCGATCAGGGAAACAAACATGGGATTCTCCCAGGTGTAAGGCGCTGGCCCGAGGTAGCTCGAGCCACCGCGTTCATGAGAGCGTCGTGGTTGCCGTAGGCGGCGCGACGCTCGGGTTGCTACGTGAAGCTCTGAATCACTTCAGAGTGATCACTCGACCGTGATCGCTATTGAATGGGTGGCTTCACCGCCGGCGGCGTCGGTGGCCGTCGCGGTGAGCCAGTGGGTGCCGGGCGAGAGCTCGAGGGTCAGCTCGTCGCCGCTGCCGAGATCGCCGTCCCGGTCCGAGCTCCAGGCGATGTCGACGTCGGCCAGCTCAGGATCCTGCGCGGCGGCGATGAGAGCGACCCGGGCGCCGGCCTCGAAGCTCTCGCCGTCCACCGGTGCGAGGATCACCAGGGTGGGCGCACGATTCGCGAGGAACAGCCTCGAAGTCTCGTCTACGCCGCTGCGGATGCCGTCGGTGGCCTCGATCCTCAGGGTGATGTCCTCGCCTCCCGGTAAGTGGTCGCCGGCCAGCACGGCCTGTGAGCCCTCGACCTCGGCAGCGGCCAGCACCTGGCGGCCGTCGGGGTAGACGAGGCTGAGGTCGTAGGTCAGCAGGTCGCCATCCTCGTCGACGCCCTTCCACGTGACGGTGATCGACGCGTCGTCGCTGTCGACGTTCAGGATCGTCACCGTCGGTGCCGACTTCGAGATCTCGGTGCGGCCACGCTCTGCGCCGGCGGCATCGAGCACGGCGAGGAACGCCGCCTTGTCCGTCCACTCGACCTCGCCGTGCAGGTCGAGGTCGAGCGGGGCGTCGAGCTCCTTGGGCCAGTCGGCGGTGCCGACTTCGGTGACCTTGGCCGGGCCGGTGGCGAGGATGTTGTCGTCAGCGTCGAGCAGGGCGAGGGTCATGTCCTGGCTCAGGTGCTCATGCTCGCTGGCTGCCGGCAAGACGCGGTTGCGCAGGATGTGGACGGTGCCCTGCGGGTCGACGATGCCGCTGACGCGTAGCGTCGGTGAGCCGGCAGGAGGCGGCTCGGGCAGGCCCGAGGCGCGCGGGATGACCGACAGCAGCAGGTTCCAGTCGGCGTCGTTCACGAACGAGTTGAAGAAGTCTTGGTTGCCGGGAAAGCCGCCGGCCATCAGGTCGAACGGATTCGGCACGCGGCGCTTGCGCTTGAGGTCGTAGGCCGGGCCGGGCAGCGAGGTGGTTGGGGAGTGGGGCCGACCGAGCTCGTGCAGCAGCTCGTGCGCGAGGGTCGGGAAGGCGTTGCCCGTCATGCTGACCCCGGCCCAGCCGGCGGTCGGCCCGGCGTTGCCCAACCAGCCGCCGCGCAGGTGGCGGGTCGGTCCGTGGGGCACCAGCTGCAGGCCGTAGGTCGGGAATTCGCGGCCGCTCAGCTGGGTCGACGCCTTGCGCTGGGCGATGTCCGTGCGGATGCGATTGCCGAAGTTGTTGATCCGCAGGCCCATCGGCGTCGTGTTGGTGAACGGGATGTTGCGGCATTGGGCGAGCTCGACGAGGGAGAACTGGCCGTCACCGTCGAGATCTTCGGGGAAGGTGAAGTTGTAGGCGAAGACGCGGCCGGCGACCAGGGCGCGCGGGACGTTGGCGGCGCAGTTCTGGTTGGCGGCGTTGTTGCCGGTGCCCTGGATGAAGTCGTCGAGCACGAAGTCCTGGATGTAAGGCCCGAGCGCACCCGGCGTGGCGAGCGGCAGCTGGCGCACGTACTCGTAGCGCAGCCCGCGCGCTCCGGTGGTGGGGACGCCATGACGCAGCAGCTCGCCGTTGGTGTCTTTGATCGGCAGCATGCGGCTGGTGTGGATCACCGCGTCGGTGAAGCGGAACAGATCACCGAGCGAGGCGAAGAGGCCCTCGTTGTAGTCGGTGAACAGCACCGGCACGCCGGCGTTCTCGCGCGTCGCGATGCCAGTGAGCACGGTGGTGGTGTGGCTCTGGCCGCCGGTCACCAAGCGCAGCCGAAAGCGGTAGCTGGCCTCGTCCTCGAGCCGCCGCCCCGGGATGAAGAAGTGCACGTGATCACTGGCGTTGATCGCGTTGCGCAGCGAGCGATTGTCGCTGGCGATGGCGACGCCGCGCACCGTGGCGGTAATGGTGCCAGGTCCCGAACCAGGACTTTCACGGATCACATCGAGGAACGCCTCGTCGGCGCGCCCCGGCCCGCCTGAGACGCCGCGAATCACCGTCGCCCGCAGCAGGGTGGTCTTGCCGGCCACCAGCGGCTGGGTCGGGATGGCGGTGGTGACCATGCCGCTCTGGGTGAGGCGCAGGTCGGTGGTCTCGATCACGGCACGGGCGTCGACCTCGACCTCGTGCAGGTAGTCGGAGTCGCCGTCCCAGTGGAAGCGTACCCAGCGCGCGCGCACCGGCTGATTCGGCACCAGCCAGCGCGACCAGCCGTACTCCACCGAGTGCCAGGCCCGCGGGTGGTAGGCGACATAGCTCTCCCAGCCGCTGCTGGCGGCGGGGGTGATGTGGTGGAACGTCTGGCCGTCGAGGGAGTAGGAGACCTGCTCGCCCTGCCAGCTGCGCTGGCCGCTGGTCGACGAGCCGTTGCGGGTCATCATGCGGCGAATGGCGGTGAGCTCGATCTCGCAGTCGAAGGCGAGCTGCAGGAATTGCCAGTTGCTGTAGCTCGAGCGGAACGCGGTGCCGCTGTTGCCGTCAGCGGCCATCTGCGGCGTCGTGCCGGCGACGCCACCGCGCGTCGCGGTGACGGTTCGGTCGCAGGGCTGCGCGCTCGCCGTCGAGGCGGCGATCAGGGCGGTCAAGATCCAGCTGGCGAGGATCAGGTGGCTCGGGAAGGCAGGTCGCTCAAGGCTCGAGATCATGGGGAAACTCCTTGGATGAGGGCGCGGCGCGAACGCCGCCGTGCCGTTTCCCGATGAGGCGACGCGGCCTCCGAAAAGCGAACAAGGAATAGTGAACAGGCCGGATCGTGGTGCTTCGGGGAAGGTGGTGCTTCGGGGAAGGTGCCACCCGATTCGGAAGGGTGCCACCCGATTCGGGGAAGAGGACGGTGTGTTCGAGGTGCCACCCGATTCGGGGAAGGTGCCACCCGATTCGGGAGCTAGTTCGTTCTGTGCCTCGAGCGTCGCCTCATGGGGAAACCTCGTGAGCCGCCGGCGGCTTGCGTCAACTGGAGGACACACCATGATGAGGATTCCGAGATCGATGAGGAGCGTGAAGGTGATGGCGCTGTTGATGATCTGCAGCGTCACGCTGGGCGCGGGCGACGCCCGGGCCCAAGGCGTCGACAGCGACGGCGACGGCTGGGGCGATCCCTGGGACAACTGCCCGTGGATTGCCAATCCCACCCAGGAAGATGCCGATCAGGACGGCATCGGCGACGTCTGTGACCAGTGCGACGGGCTGCTGCGCGGCGCCAGCCTGGTGATCGACGCCTTTGGCGATCAGGTCGTGATGGATCGCCTCAACCTGAACGGCGGCGCCAAGCAGCGCTTGACCTTGACCGAGGTGTTGATCGAGCGCGTCGCGGAGCACTTCGATGAGATGACGGGGGTGCCGTTCAAGGTCACGGAGACGGCGGCCGCGAATCCGGGGTGCCTGGCGGAAAGTCAGGCGATCTTTCTGGTCGATCCGAGCTCGCCGCTCTTGGGCAGCGTCAACACCCCCGAGGTCCAGGCGGCGCAGGTGGCGGTGGCCTCGGGCTCGCCCGAAACCCACGCGGTGATCTCATATCGCAGCGGCGGTACCTGGCTGATCGCCCGGTCGGGTCGCGGGCTGCTGCGTGCCGCCTATGCCTACCTCGAGGAGCTCGGCGCGCGGTTCCTGCTGCCGCATGAGGACTGGACGATTCTGCCGACCCTCAGCGACCTCGCCGTCGACCTCGACGTGACGCGCTCGCCGGTGGTCGGCTCGTACCACCTGTTCGCCAGCGGCGGCTTTGGCCCGGCGACCTTCTTCTCGACCGTGCGGCGCTGCTACCAGCCCGAGGCCGACTTCGCCGCCTGGCGAGCGGCGGTGGGGTTTCCGCTCGAGCGCGTGGTCGAGACCGGGCATTCGCACCAGCGCTTCTATGCGGATCGCGCGTCAGGGCTGCTCAGCGATCCGCTCTACTTCGCCGAGGTGCCGTGGACCGACCCCGCGAATTGTGACGACTCGCCGTCGGCCCCGGGGAGGACCGCCTGCCTGTGCGGGCCGTCCGGCGCCGAGGCCACTTGCCAGGCCCGGCCGACGTTCGAGAAGCTGTCCGCGGTCAAGCTCGATACCACCTACCACGGCGAGGTGTCCTGCTCGCAGTCCGGAGCGACGGTGTCGTTCGTCGACCGCCACGGCGTGGCCTGGTGCGAAGACCCCACTGACTACACCTCGAACGGCGGCACCGCCGGCAAGTTCAGCGATTGGGTGCTCGACGAGATTCCGCGTCGCCAGCAGGCGTATCCGGACCTCGAGTACGCGTTCTTCAACGTCGACCCGACGGACAGCGGCGCTAGCCTGCACGACCACAGCGCCAAGAGTCTGGATCTGCTGCGTAGCGGACCCTACGGTGCGCTGTCGACCGACGACGCCAGCAACGCTGACAAGGTCTTCCACCTCGCCAATCACGTCGCGGAGCAGGTCGAGCAGTTCTACCCCGGCGTCGGCGTCGGCGCGCTGTCCTACAACGGCCACTCGCAGGTGCCGACCATCCCGCTGCGTCACAACGTCGCGGTGCAGCTGGTGCCGGGCTTCCAGTTCGGCAGCACCTTCACCGATTGGAAGGCGGACTGGCTGAACAAGCAGGCGTCGAGCCCTTCACCGTTCACCCTCGGCTTCTTCGAGCATCTGAACTACGTCAACGCCCTGGCCAGCCTGCCGCGGACGCCGATCCGTCGCTTCTTCGCCCGCATTCAGGACTGGCACGGCTCGGCCGGCATCAGCTTCGCCACCCTCGAGACCACCAGCGGCAGCCTGGTGGCGGGACCCTACCTCTACGCCCTGTCGCGCATGATCTGGGACCCGAGCGCCACGGGCGAGGCAGCGCTCGACGAGCTCATCACCACCGCCTTCGGCCCCGCGGCCCCCACCATGCGGTCGTTCTTCGCTTTGCTCTACGGCCCGGGGCGTCTCGACGACCTGCGGCTGGCGCGCTACTACGAGCTGCTGACGCAGGCCTATAACGACCTGGGAACGATTCCCGATCCGAGCGTGCTGCGACGCCTCGATCACGTGGCCCTGTACGTGGAGTACCAGCACCTCTACTGGCAGCTGCGGCATCCCGTGTGGGAAGCCGGTGAGGGCGAGCGGGTAGACAACGAGTTCGTCAGGGTCATCGACCACCTCTACCGCATCCACGACCTCAACGTGGTGCAGACCTGGCGCTCGCACTTCCTGCTGCTGAGCTCACTGCGCAGCGCCCGGCCGTCGGCGTCGGTGCTGGCGACTTACGATCCCTCCAGCCATCCCAGGGGCTGGGCGGACGCCCTGCAGCCCCATAGCCGGGCGGAGATCGACGCGCTGGTGGCGGCGGGGCGAGCGCGCTACGCGCTGCCGGCCGACTTCGAAGCGCGGTCGTTCAGCGGGCCGATGGTGCGGGCGCAGCCCTCGGTGCCACCCGATTCGGCAATCTACCCCTCGATCCACAACGATCGCAGCTCCAACCGTTTCCTGGTCGCCAGCGACGGCCTCCAGCCGACCAAGATCGCGGTTTACACGGTGCCGAGCTGCAGCGTCTACGATCCGGCGCGTCGGGGTCGGCTGGTGGTGCAGGACGTCGCCGGAAATCTGCTGGCGAGTACGTCATTCGCGCTCACCACCGGTCAGGGCGCCTACACCGCCTACCCCGACTTCGCGCCGGCCGGCCTGCAGGTGTGCGCCGACGGCGCCTACGATCTCGGGGTGCTGCCCGCGGGCGTCCACGAGCTGTTCTTCGAGGCTCCCTCCGGCACGCTGCGGCTGAGCCTGGGGATCCCGGGCACCACGCCGTTCGTCACCCAGCCGCTGCTGCAGCCCTTCGGCATCTTGCCCGGGCAGCGCGCCTACTTCTATGTGCCGAGCGGCGCCCGCAAAGTGTGGCTCAGCCACGAGGCGATGCCGAATCTGCTCAGGATCTATCCGCCGAGCCTAGCCGGTGGCTTGGCGCCGCGGCTCGAGTTCGGCTCGACGCTCTACTCCGTCGACGTGCCGCCAGGCGACGACGGCCAGGTATGGTCCGTCAACCAGTTCCTGGGCTCGAAAGTGGTGCAATTCCTCAACGCGCCGGATCACCTGGCACCCTCACCCCAGCAGCTGCTGGTGCCGGACGAAGCTCTCGGCCCCAAGGCCTGCTTCAAGATCTCGCCGGAGACCCCGGTGGCCGGCCAGCTGCTCGAGATCGACATGAGCTGCAGCGCCGGATCACCGGTCGCCTACAAGCTGTGGCTGGACTATCAGTATGCCGGCCAGCCGCCCGTCTACTGGGGATCCCAGCCCACGTACCGTACCCTGCCGACCGCCGGCTCTCGCACCCTGCGAGTCGAGGTGATCGACGCGGCGGGTCGATCGTCGTGGGCCACCCGATCGGTCGCGGTCGTGCCTTGAGGCGGGGTGCCACCCGTTTCGTGCTGAGCGGGGTGCCACCCGTTTCGTGCTGTGAAGCGGGGTGCCACCCGTTTCGTTTCTGTGCAGAAAAATAGTTAATTTGACTTGACGTATCGATACTGTTCGATATTATTGGAGTCCCTCAACGGAAGATAAAACAGCGCGACCGGGTGCCGAGCTGATCGGCGTGCGGTCGCGCTGTGCTTTGGGACGGTCTAGAATCATCGTAGAGGAGGTTTTATGGACCGCGAAACGCTGCGCCACGTTGTGGCGACGCTCGCCTACCGCACCCGCCAGATCCTCGAGGAGGTTCCCGAGGGCTATCCGGACTTCGACGCCGGCCATGGGGTGCGTTCGCCGCTCGAGATCTTGAAGCACATGTCCAGCGTGCTGTGCTATGCGTCCCTCTGCTTCGAAGGCGAAGCCTGGCAGCATCTCGAGCCGTTGACTTGGGAGGACGAGAAGCAGCGCTTTGAGGACACTCTGCACCGGCTCGACGAGCATCTGCGCAGCGGCAGCGAGCCGCACGACGCCAGCCTGGCGGCCGTGCTTCAGGGGCCGATCTGTGACTGCATGACCCATGTCGGCCAGCTCGCCACCCTGCGCCGCATGGCGGGGGCGGAGGTGCCGGGAGAGAACTTCATGCAGGCGCCGATCCAAGCCGGTGAGCTGAAGCTCTCTTGAAGTCACAGGTCTCGATGACCCGGGCTCGGTTTGAGTAACCGTCGGCGCGCGTTCCGGCAACAAAGGTTGGGGCGGGGGTAAGATCTCTCGAACCGCAACCCCGAAACTCTAGCCGGAGCCTCAATCCCTGTGATCGAGCGTGCACGATCGATCGTCGAGCGCAGCGACACGCCCGCCGGGCGGCGCTTCGACCTATTCATTCAGCTCTTGATCGTCGCCTCGGTGCTGGCGTTCTCGCTCGCGACGCTGCCCGATCTCGACGATGAGGTGCGGGTCTGGCTGAAGGCGTTCGACGACGTGATCCTGGTGATCTTCACCGTCGAGTATCTGCTGCGGCTGGGGCTGGCGGAGAAGAAGCTGAAGTTCGTGTTCAGTTTCTTCGGCCTGATCGACCTGATCGCGATCCTGCCGTTCTACCTCAGCACCGGTATGGACCTGCGCTCGGCGCGCGCCTGTCGGCTGCTGCGGCTGTTCAAACTGCTGCGTTTCAGCCCAGCGCTCCAGCGCTACCATCGCGCCCTCGGGCTGGTGAAAAACGAGCTGGTGATCTTCGTCTCGACGACCCTACTGCTGCTCTACCTCTCCGCCGTCGGCATCTACTACTTCGAGAGCGAAGCTCAGCCCGAAGCCTTCGGCTCGGTATTCCACAGCCTGTGGTGGGCCGTCGTCACCCTCACGACCGTCGGCTATGGCGATATCGTGCCGGTGACGCCAGGCGGCCGCGTGTTCACCTTCATTGTGACCATGATCGGACTGGCGATCGTCGCCATGCCGGCCGGGCTGTTGGCCTCGGCGCTGTCCGAAGCGCGACGGCTGGAGCGCGAAGAGCGCGAGCAGCTCGAAGCGGGCGACGCCAGCGCTCAGACCTGAGGTCTGGCTCAGCCGGGGCAGATCGCATCGACACTGCGGCGAGCGACGATTCTCTCGCTCCGCCCGGCGGGTAAAATGCTCGCCATGCGACGAGCCTCCGGGTATGTGATCCTTTTCCTGCTGCTGGCGACGTTCGGCGGCTTCGCCTGGTTGACCCGCAACCCGGACGCGCCGATCCTTCGCCAGGCTGAAGCGTGGCCGGTGGTCGGGCCGCTGGCGACGCAGTTCCTGGCGGCCTACCGGCCTCCCGCCGCTCGGCGCGACGCTGACGGCGAAGACGACCTCGAAGGCGGCTTCGAAGATGGCCTGGAGGAGGCTGGGCGCGTGGTGCGGTCGCCACCGCCACCGGTGTTCGAGAAGCACGTCTGGGTGCTGCCGGGCATGGAGCTCAAGCCGCGGCCCGCGGCCGATGCGCCGACCCGCTACACGTTCGAGAAGCTGGGGCGGGCCGGCAAGATCGCCAACCGTGAGGACTGGTACCACATCGACTACAACGGCCGCGAGGGCTGGGTGCTGCTCGAAGGCTATGACGAGGACGCCGAAGTGCCCTACGGCGAGGCGCCGGAGCCGGTGCGTCCCGTCGAGTCGCGGGCGCCGGAGGAGGATTGGCTGGCGGCCACCCGCAAATACTTGCGGGGCCGCGAGCGCATCTCGAGGGTTGGCCCCTACACGCTCTACACCGACAGCTCGGACGGCGAGCTGATCGCCTTCATCGATCGGGTGGCGGGCAACATCGAGGCCGCCTATATCGAGCGCTACGGCCGGCAGCCGCTGGGCGAGCCGAGTGAAGCGGTGGTGCTGTTTCAGAGCGATATCGCCTACCGTCTGCTGCAGCGGCAGTCCCCCCGCATCGCCGGCCTGTCGGCGGCGGGACACAACGTCACGGGCATTGCCGCGCTCTACAGCAGCGGTCGCGACCGTCTCGAGGTCGCAGCGACGGTGGTGCACGAGCTGGTGCATTTCATCAACCGGCGCGCCGTCGGTCCGCAGCTGCCGCCGTGGCTCGACGAGGGGCTGGCGGAGGATCTGGCGCAGGGGCGAATCGACGACGCGGGGCGCCTGCACCCTGAAGAGCTCGGCGGCAAGCGGCTGACGCGAGGCAACGCCTACCGCTTCGAAGGCGCCTTCGCTCATCTCTGGCGCCTGCGAGAGGCGTTGGAGGACGATTCGCTGCCGCGGGTGCCGACCCTGATGAGCACCGACTGGAACGACTTTGTGCGCTCGCCCAACGTGCAGATCCACTACGCCGCGGCGGGGTTCTGGGTCCGCTACCTGATCGACGGCGAGGGCGGTCGTCATCGCGCCGCCTTCCGCGCCTTCCTCGACGCGGTGGCGGAGGGCGCACCGCCGACCACGGAGACGCTGAGGTCGCACCTGGGGGAAGACTGGAGCGTGCTCAACGCCCGCTTCAGGGCCTGGATCGAGCATCGTGCGACGGTCGCCGAGCTGCCGCTCGCCGAGCCGCCGTCCGAGCCACCGCCTTCGGACCGCTGAGTCTGGTACCATCGGCTCGCGGGTGTCCCGCCCCCTCTTCCACAAGCAATTCATACTGCCGTTTTCGATCCTCTGACAAGGAGACGAGATGTCCAATTCCGCAGCGCTCCAGAAGGTCTCGGACCTTCTCGTCGACCGCTACGACGAGCTCGGCAAGGCCGCCGCCGAGCGCCTCCAAAGCTGGCTGTCCGGCGACGTTCCCTTCGCCTATCCCGAGATCCTCGAGCAGCACCTCACCGAGGAGCACGTCGATCTGCTGTTCGACGCCTTCTGGCAGGTGCTGCCGTTCGGCACCGGCGGCCGCCGCGGCCCCGTCGGCTACGGCTCCAACCGCATGAACCCGACCACCGTCGGCATGACCGTCCAGGGACACTGTCAGTACCTGCGCGAGGCCTTCCCGGATCGTGAGGACCTGGTGGTCGTCGTCGCCAACGACGTCCGCGTCTTCCTCGACAACTCGGGGCGCTACACCTTCCTGGGTGAGGATCATCCGCTGATCGGCGTCTCGGCGCGCTCCCTCGGCCGTCTGGCGTGCGAGATCTACGCCGGCAACGGCATCACCGCCTACTTCGCCGAGCCCGAGGCCGAGATGGCGGTGCTGACGACGCCCGAGCTGTCGTACCTGATCAGTAGGCTCGGTGCGGTCGGTGGTATGAACCTGTCGGCGTCGCACAACCCGCCGGACGACAATGGCATCAAGGTCTACGACGGCTTTGGCTCGCAGCCCATCGCGCCCAACGATCAGCACCTGGTGGACGCCATGGCGCGCGCCACCGACATCCGCTCGACCCCGTTCGACGAGGCGCTCGCTGCCGGTACGATCCGCGCCGTGCCACCGGAGATGCACGACGATTACGTGCAGTCCTACCTCGATCTCTACGGTGACGTCTTCACGCCGACGCCGGATCATCCCGTCACCTTCACGCCGCTGTGCGGCTGCGGTCTGTCGACGGTCGGCGACGTGCTCGAGAAGCTTGGCTTCCCGATGGTGACGCCGCCGGACGAAGGCCCGGACGGCAGCTTCCCGGTGATCCCCTTCAAGGCTCCCAACCCGGAAGTGCCGCAGGCCACCGAGCCGGCGCGCCGCTACGCCGATGAGCAGGGCTCGGGCGTCGTGCTGTCGAGTGATCCCGACGCCGACCGCGTCGGCATCGAGATCGCGCTGCCCGACGGCACCTGGTACCACTTCGACGGCAACCAGATCGCCACGGTGCTGTGCTACTACCTGATGCTCGACCCGCACGGACCGCGCCGCAAGGGCCTGGTGGTCGAGACGCTGGTGACCACCAAGATCCTCGGGAAGATCGTCGAGAAAGCCGGCGACTCGTGGCTGGTCGATGACCTGCTGGTGGGCTTCAAGTACGTCGCGGCGGTGCTCAAGACGCTCAGGGCCGGCGAGGCCTGGGGCGACGTGACCTGCTCGGACACTGACCTGGTGCTGGCGGCGGAGGAGAGCCACGGCGTCGTCATGCTGCCGACCATCCTCGACAAGGATGCGACGCCGGCCTGCATGTACCTGGCGGCGCTCTACCAGCGGCTGAAGCTCGAGGGCAAGACGCTGCTCGACTACTACACCATGATCCTCGAAGAGCTCGGCGGCTACGACACCGTCAACCGCTCGATCATGATGGCGGGCGCCTCCGGCATGCTGAAGAAAGATCGCATCATGGCGTCGCTGCGCGAGAATCCGCCGGCCGAGCTCGGCGGTCAGACCGTGCACAAGATGGTCGACTACTGGGATCAGGAGGCCTTCGGCCCGTTCGTCAGCGACACCGACAGGACGCCGCGCAACGTGCTGCAGGTGTTCACCGACTCGTTCATCATCACCATCCGCCCTTCCGGCACCGAGCCCAAGCTCAAGCTCTACTGCCAGCTGCTGCCGCACGGCGAGCCGTCGGGCGCCAAGGGTGAGGAGCTGCTGCGCGAGGTGCGGGTGAAGGCCGATACCATCGCGCGACGCATCTACAACGAGCTGTTGGGACGCATCGATCTGTCGCTCACCGAGGCGTCCCTGCTGTTGCCGGACATCATCGATCTCGACCGCAAGCGGAGCTTCGAGAACGACACCGTGCCGAGCCTGCGTCAGGCACTGGCCGAGGGGCGGTTCGACGGGCTCGACGCGCTGCTCGACTGGCTGCGTGGCGAGGTCGCCGCGATGACCCCGGGTAGTGATCCGCTGCCGGCGCTGATGGCACCAGTGGCGCATCTGTGCGCGGCGTGGGGCGAAGAAGGCGTCTCAGGTGCGTTGCTCGACGCGCTGAAGGGCTGGGCGGAAGGGTAGTCGCCAGCGACTTCTCAGTCTGGGCAAGCGTCCATCCAGGAGCGATCGATAGTT
>JBCCEE010000219.1:0-13352 GCA_039030415.1 Acidobacteriota bacterium | reverse complement strand
AGCCTGCATCGCACCCTTTTTGACGCCAGTCGCCATTCGCAGGCCGAACATCGCGAACCGGCAGCCCCGGGACGCCATTCTTGTCGTGCACGGGGCGTTCTTTGTGCCCCGGAACGCGAGTTTTGTCGTGAATCTGGTCTACTTCGCGCCCCGGAGCGTGAGATTTGTCGTGCTCATGGCGTTGTTTGTGGCTCGGCACGCGAGCTCTGCCGTGAACAGAACGCCCCGGGGACTCAGCCAGACGTGTTCCCAAGAATCAAGACGACAGCGGCATCTCCCGCAGCTCGATCGTCCCGTCGTGCCGGATCACCGGATGAGACTGCAACAGCTCCAGCAGCTCTTGGGGCTCATCCGCCTCGAACTTCATGAAGCCCGCGATGACATCCGTCGAGTCGTGAACGGCCTTGGCTCCCAGAGGGAAGCGCCGGCCCAGCTCGCTGCCTCCTAGGAAGAGGCCACTCGCGCTCGCCTCGGCGATGAACGCTTGCCACTCCTGGGCGCTGGGCGTCGTGTCGGTGTTGTCGTGGATGAAGGCGAGGTATTCCATGGCACTCACTCCTTGACGAGCGCTCCTCTCGCCGGCGAGATTCTAGTGGCTCCAACGGCCTCGAACCAGACGGGTCGCGCGCTCAGCGCGACGCCGACGTCGCCTCGCTTGCAGCGGCCCACGCTGATCCTCTAGAGTCTCTCGACTAACCCTTTTTAGGCAGATCGCCAGCCGGGCGCGAATCATGGGCCGCTCGGAGCGTCCGCTCTTGGCCACCTAGCTCTCGCTAAGCCTCAGTCGCGAACCGGCGGCGCGATATCGATGAAGACGAGCTCCACCGCTTCTAGCTCCGAAGCGGTGGGAGCGCGCGGCGACTCGCCTGCGATGTCGAGCTGGAAGTTCAGCTGGACGGGACCTTCGAGCCCCTGATCTCGCGGCAGGGCCATGGCGTAGGTCCCGGCCTTCTCGCCGGCCCGAATGCCGTAGGGAGAAACCGCGCCAATGATCTCACCGCTGGCCAAGCGAGCGACGATGCGGGCGCCGTCCGGCAAGACGCCGGCCGTGACCCGCACGTGCACCGCTTCATCGGCCGCGGGAGGGCGAGCCAGCTCAAGCTCGACCGTGTGCTGGGGTCCTTTTGACTCCATGTCCTGCTCCGCCGAGGGCGTTGAATCTCCAGCGCAGGCCGCGAGACCGCCCGCGACCGAAGTACCGACGAGCACGAAAAGGGAGAAAATCGCTGATCGCCACAGGCCTGATACTCGTCCAAGCTCTAGAGACGGCTCGTTCGTGGGTTTCATCATGATCATGCCCTCACCCCTAAGTTTAGACCGAGCTCGACGGTGAGCTTTCACGGTCGCCAGCTTCTACGCTCACCGAGCGCCCAGGCTCACCGTTTCCCCACACCCTAACACGATGGCCCCAACCGGTGGCGACGCGGGACGCGCCGCCACCGCGCTGCGCGCCTAGAAGACTCCGAGCTTCACCGACTCGAGGGTCGCCTCCATCGATTTCATGGCGATGCCCTTGTGATCCGCGACGACGTGGATGTCCAACGGCCGTTCGGGATTGAGCTCGCCCGCGGCGCGCAGCTTCTTCAGGACGTTGGGCAGGGGAACCAGAAACGACGCGGGGCCTTTCAGGTGATGCGGTGAACCGAAAAATTCGAGCGTCGCCGCGTAGTAGGGACTCTCGTAGTCCACCGCGGTGGCCTCAGCCGGCGGATTCACCAGCACGTGGTAGCGCAGGTCGCGATCCTTGGACGGCGGGCGAATCGCGATCTCGGCATAGAGCACTGGGCCTTGATCCTCGGAGGCGGCGGCCACCAGCTCAGCCGGAACTCTGGCTCGACCGCGCGCGGCGTTCGACAAGCCGACGGCCTTGGTAGCCATCAGGGCTTCGGGCAGCTGACCAAAGTCCTGGGCAGCCGACGAGAAATTGCAGCCATCGAGACCCGTGGCCGACCCCGGCTCGTAGCTGTAGTCGAAATCGCCGATGGTGACGTAGGCTCCGGCTTTGGCCTTGGCACCGGCCACGGGCTGGCCGTTGGCATCGAAGTAGAAGAGGAACGGTTCGTCGACCCAACGCTGGTAGCCCTCGTCAGCCGAAGGCACGGTGGGCAGGCCGGCAGCCTCTTGCTTGGTGGTCCACACATCCCACAGGCGATCGATGTTGCCGTGGTGTCCGAAGAAGATCGGATCTACCGGCGACAGGAACTCGCCCATGAAGCCGCCCACTCGGTTGTGTACCTGGTTGTGCGGCTGGCCCTCCAGGATGCCGAAGCCGCCAGAGCCACTGTGCTGCGGTACCGGCTGGCTGCCGAAGGTGATGAAGTCCTGAGGTGCCAGAGCGCTACAGACGGTGGGCAGGGAGACGGCTTGCCGCGTGGGAGCATCGAACGTCAGGTTGGCGCGTGCCTGGCTGCGGGGGAAGAAGAAGCTCTCCAAACCCGACCACAGGCTGTCGAACGTCGGATAGCCGCGCACCGTCAACTCCGCACGCTGGGCCGCGCCGAGACTTTCGAAGTAGGCCTGGAACGGCGCCTTGTATTGCTGGGTGAACTGGTCGAAACCATCGACGAAAATCGACGTTGTCGGGTCCAGAGCGGTGCCGATGAACGCCGGCGGCACGTAGGGCTGAGCCGTCCAATCCCAAAACGGCAGCGCAAAGGCCGGATCGCCACTCTGCTTGCGGCAGATCTCTTCGAACCACCCCAGGTAGCCGCGATGCCAGGGCAGGAACCACCAGTTGCCGTGCGGGCAATCCAGCGTGTGCACCAGGGCTTGGCGATACCAGTTGCTCGGGTCCGTCCCCGGCAGCTTGAGCATCGCCGTTACTGCCTTGCCATAGTTTTCGAGCGTTTGTTGCGTGCTGGAATTCTCGACGTTGCGCCGCAGATACGACGCCGTGCTCTTGCTAGAAGCTCCGAAAGCTGCTCTGCCAGGCAGGCTGCTGGCAGCCGCCAGGGCGGAAGCTCCCACCACGAATTGACGCCGCGACAGCCCGAAGATGCTCTTCCCATCATCCATCATGATTCCCCTTCAACTGCAGTCAACAAGAAGAGAGGCACAGAAATGATCCCAGGTACGACGGGTCGTCGAGCCCTTGCATCAACTCGGATCATGGAGACCTCCCGAGGCACGAGACCAGCGCTCATGCCAATTCTCCAACATCCCAGACGCCGGCTCTCCGAGCAGAGTCCCCGCGGCTTTCCAAGGCGGGCCAGCTCAGCTCGAACCGGGCTGGTTGAAGGTGTGCTTTTAGAGAACGCGCAAAAAGCGTCGCGATCTGGTCATGCTGAGCAGCGCGCTTCGTCACGTCCGCTTGCAGCACCCCTACTGATCCTCTAGAGTCTGGCGCTAAACCGTTTTAGGCAGATCGCCAACCGGGCGCGAATCATGGACCGCTCGGAGAGCGAGACAACCCGTGAGGAGGCCCGATTTGGAATCTCCGTCTCTCGTCCAATTCGTGGCGCTCGATTGGATCTGGACCGGCCTGTTTGTCGGCCTGATGATCCTGTGTGGCGTCGTCTTCTACCGGCTCGGCAAGCGCAGCGAGGCGGACTTCTTCCTGGCGGGGCGCGGGCTGCCCTGGTGGCTGCCGGCGACGTCGGTGTACGCCACCCACACCGCGACGGACACGCCGATGTGGATCACCGGCACGATCTACCGCTGGGGATTGCGCGGCATCTGGTACCCGTTCTTCGCCGCCTGGTGTGCCGTCTCGCCGTTCGTCTCGACGCGCATCTTCCGGCGCTCGCTGGCGATGAGCCAGGCCGAGTGGCAGAACCTGCGCTACTCCGGCATGGGAGCGGAGCTGCTGCGCGGCTGGCTGGCCGGCTGGCAGACGTTCATGAACATGTTCGTGGTGGCTTGGGTGTCGGCCGCCATGGGCAAGGTTTGCACGTTCCTGTTCGGCTGGCCGACGTGGATCGGCATGGTGGTGTTCACTTCGATCTGCGCCATCTATGTGCTGACGGCGGGATTCTGGGGCGTGGTGATGGCCGACTTTCAACAGGGCCTGATCAGCTTCGCGGTGATCACCCTGGTGTCGTGCTGGGGTATCTGGGAAGCCGGCGGGCCGACCGCCATCGTCGAGCGGCTGAGCGTGCTCGGTGAGGGATGGCGCACCAACCCGTTCTATTTCGACGCCTTCTGGGGCCTCGACCCCGACAAGTTCTATGCCCTCGACGTGATCACCCTGCTGTTCATGGCGCTGCTCGGCGGCCTCGGCATGGGCAACTTCATCGACTGGTACCCCGAGGCACAGCGTATCCAGAGCGCTCGCTCCGTTCGGGACGCCTGCTACTCGATCTGGGCTGGCGGCCTGGCGACGATCTTCCGCAATTCGTTCTGGGCGGTCTCGGTGCTGGCCTTCTTCGTGCTCTTCCCCGGCATTCAAGAGCCCGAGGTCTACGAGCTCGGGTGGTTCCGGCTCGGCTTCGACTTCCTGCCGGCGGGGCTGATCGGCATGCTGTTCGCGGCCATCATCGCCATTCACCTGTCGACGATCTCCACCCACCTCAATCTCGGCGCCATGTACGCCACCCGCGACCTCTACCACCACTATGTCAACCCGCGGGCCGAGTAGAGTCAGCTGGTGCGGGTGGGACGCTGGAGCACGCTCGGCCTGCTGATCGGCAGCTTCGTGCTCGGCCTGTCGATGGAGTCGATCACCGCCTGGCTGATCTTCGCCCTGTGGCTGCAGGCGGCGGGCATCTGGCTGCCGTCGATCCTGCAGGTGCTGTGGTGGCGATTCAATTCCTGGGCCTACCTGGCGAGCTGGATCGCCAACCTGCTGATGAGCTGGATGGTGGTGTTCGTGCTGCCCGCCCTCGGCGTTCTGCCGGCCTTGCCCGACTGGGTCAATTTCTGGCTGCTGGCGATCCTGGTCGGCCTGGTCTACGTGCCGGTGTGCTTCCTCACCAAGCCCGACGACATGGACCACCTGGTGGCCTACTACGTGCAGGCCCGGCCGGCGGGCTTCTGGGGGCCGGTGCGACGCGAGGCGATCCGCCGCGGCCTGATCGTCGAAGGCGACGGCCGCAAGCACAGTCTGTTCAAGCGCGACTGGTCGCCGGAAGACGCTGATGAGTGGACGCGGCACGACGTGGTGGCCGCGGTCCTGTCCGCGGCCTGCTACCTGCTGGTGGCGCTGGGCGTGGCCGGCTCGCTGATGCTCGAGCCCTGGGGCTTCGCAGCTCTGGTGGGCAGCATGGTCTGCGCCGGCCTGATGTTCAGGATCATCGACCCGAAGATGAAGGCCATGTCCCAGGCTTTCGAGGCCAATCAGAAGGCCTATCTCGACAAGATGAACCGCGCCACGCGCTGGGAGGCGGCATCATGAGCGAAGCGATGGGCAAGATTCTCGGTATGGCCATGGCCTACGGCGTCAGCAGCCTCGGGCTGCTCTTGGCCTACGTCAGCTACCGGCGCCGCACCCTCGGCGCCGAGCGGGTGATGACCGGCACCGCGTGGGCGGTGATCGCGGCGGTGCTGCTGAGCATTGCCGGCGGCGCCTGGGTGGTGGCCGAGCTGTCGGCGCGAGCCCAGGCGGCGGAACCGACGGTGGCAGCCGCCGAACCGACCGCGAGCTCCACCTACGGCCAGCCGACCCTCGAGCCGATTGCGGCGCGATCGGCCCAGCGTCCCGCCGAGGAGCGTCAGAGCTGGCCGCTGATCGGCATGCTGCTGCCGCTGGCGATCTTCAGCATCGCGACCTGGGTCACCGGCAGCCTGCACCGCCATTTCTCGCAGCCCCACCCCGAGAGCCACGGAGAATCCAAGCCATGATCAGGACGCGGATGATGAGGACGCAACTGTCGCAACGCCTTGGGCTGCTAACCCTCGGTCTGCTGCTGCTGGCGAGCGGCGCCACTCCCCTCTTCGCCACCGCTCGGATTGCTGACGCCAACAGCATCGAGCTCGACCGTCGGGATCTCACCCGGCCGCCGCGCGCCGCCCTCTTCCTGGCTCCCGGCTTCCCCACCGTCGACGCGCCGGAGATTCCGCGCGCCACCCTCGACGCCGCCTTGGGCGGCCTGCCGGTCGATACCCTCGAATCCGTCGACGCTCTGCGCGAGCGCCTGCGCCTGCGCACCTACGACCTGCTGATCCTGCCCTACGGCAGCGCCTTCCCGCTCGAAGCCTGGGTCGAGCTGCGGGCGTTTCTGCGCGGTGGCGGTGGCCTGGTGGCGCTCGGCGGCGCTCCGCTACACCAGCCGGTGCGTCAGCAGGACGATGGCTTCGTGCTCGGCGTGCGCCAGCCCACCTTTGCTGACGATCTGCTGATCGGCCCCTACGACCTCTGGCAGCGTTCTGGCGACGCCGACGGCTGGGCCACTCAGGCCGTGGTCGATTCGGAATGGGTTGGATCGGCATGGGACGAGCCTTTCCCGAGGGCCGAGCGCGTCTTCGAGCTCACGGTGCGGCTGGGGCGTAGCCCCGACTCCCCCACCGAGCATGGCTCGGAAGCCTATCGCGACGCGGTGCTGCGTCCGCTGGTGCACGTCATCGACGGTGAGGGCATTCCACGCGCCTGCCCGCTGTTCGAGATCGACCGCCTGCGCGGCTCGGACGCCGGCGCTCGCTGGGTGATGGCTCCCTCGGACGCCGAGCTGCCGGCGCCGGTGATCCGCGCGATGGTCGAGCGTGCCTTCGAAGGCCCGGCGCAGCTCACCGCTTTGCCGGTCAGC
Organism: Acidobacteriota bacterium; assembly: GCA_039030415.1. Classification (GTDB taxonomy): domain Bacteria; phylum Acidobacteriota; class Thermoanaerobaculia; order Multivoradales; family J023; genus JAAELT01. The sequence goes on along the minus strand of JBCCEE010000219.1, from coordinate 6,672 downwards.
GCCAGCGTCGAGCCCGGCGAGACGCCGGTGGTTCGCGTCGCCCAGCGTCGTCCCGGCGCTCGTCCCGGCGAAGACTTGCCGGAGCGCGCCGAGGTGGTGGTACGCCGGGTCAACGCTCCGAACGTTGACGCTCCAGGTGCTGAGGTCTTTCGCGGCAGCGTCGCGTTGACCGGTAGGCCCGAGGCGAGCTTCGGTCGGCTCGAGATCAATATCGACGGGCCGTGGCAGCCCGGCCTCTACCAAGTCGAAGTGACGACGCCGGACGCGTCGTGGCATCCGCGACGGGCCAGGACCGGCTTCTGGGTGCGTGACGAGGATCTGCTCGGCTCGGGTAAGCCGGTCACCGCGTCACGCGACTGGCTGCGGGTCGGCGGCGAGGTGCTGCCGGTGGTCGGCGCCACCTACATGGCGTCGGACATCCACCGTAAGTTCTTGATCGAGCCCGATCCGGCGCTGTGGGATCGCGATTTCGCGCTGATGGCACGGGTCGGCGTCAACTTCGTGCGTACCGGCCTGTGGACGGCGTGGCCGCGCATCATGCTCAATCCCGGCGTCATCGACGAGACCTTCCTGCGCGCCCTCGACGCCTACGTGATGAGCGCGGCGCGCAACGGCATCTACCTCAACTTCAGCTTCTTCGCCTTCCAGCCACCGGCCTACGGCGGCACCCACCCCTACCTCGACCGTCGGGCGCTCGAAGGCCAGAAGGAATTCCTCACCCTCATCGCCAGCCGCTTCCGCGATATCCACTGGATCCACTGGGACCTGATCAACGAGCCGTCCTACGCCCCGGTCGGCACCCTGTGGACCAACCTGCCGGTGGGCGACGAGGTCGAGCGCAAGGCCTGGCTGAGCTTCATCCGCGAGCGCCACGGCGACGACGCGACCCTACTGCGCGACCGCTGGCAGGATCGCGAGCGCTATTTCTTCGGCCTGCCGCACGGTGGCGACCTGAACTACGCCATGGTGCGGCAGGACCGGCAGCCGCGCAAGGCGCGCGACTTCGTGATCTTCTCGCAGCAGATCGCCACGGATTGGGCGAGGGAGCTACGCGACCACCTGCGGGCGGTGAGCGGTCCCCTGCTGGTCACCCTCGGGCAGGACGAAGGCGGCACCTGGCACCGACCGTCGCAACAGTTCCACGGCGAAGTGCTCGACTACACCGGCGTGCACCCCTGGTGGCAGGTCGACGACATGCTGGTCACCGGCGTCCAGAGCAAGATTCCCGAGAAGCCCAACCTCTACCAGGAGACCGGCCTGATGCGGCTGGAAGACCTGGACGGCTGGCATTGGCGCACGCCCGAGCACGCGGCGCAGGCGCTCGAGCGCAAATACGCCTACTCCTTCGCGTCGGGCGGCGCCGGGGCGATCAACTGGGCCTGGAACATCAACCCCAACATGGCGATCGACAACGAGTCGGTGATCGGCTTCTTCCGGCCCGACGGCACCGCCAAGCCCGAGCTGCGGGTGATCTCGGAGTTTGCCGACTTCTTCCGCGACGCCATCCCCCACCTCGACGACTACGATCCCTCCGAGGTGATCGCGGTGATCCCCCACTCGCGCCTCTACATGAACCGCCCCGCCGCCAACGACGGCTTCCGTCGCCTGGTGCGGGTGATGGCCGAGCGTCTTGGCGTGGTGCCGGTGGGCCTCTCCGAGCTGCGCCTCACGCCCGAGCGCCTGAAATACGCTAGAGTGATCCTGGTGCCCTCGCCCGAAGTGCTGGACGGTGACGCGGCCGAGGCCCTGCTCGCCGCCTCGCGCGCCGGCAGCCTGGTCGTCTTCACCGGCGCCATCCTCGGCGACCCGTATGGCGAAGTGCCCCAAGCCCTGGCGGAGCTCGACCTCGTCGACCCCGGCCGGCCGGTGGCGCTCCGCGAGGCGACGGCCTGGTCAGCCGAGCCGGACGGCGAAACCTGGGCGACCTTCGATCGCGGCCTGCGCGAGAACCTGCGCCGCAGCGTCCGCCCGGGCCTGCGTCGCAACGGCAACGTCTGGCACGAGCCCTTGCCCTTGGATCACGCGCGGGAGGACGATCCCGTCGTGGCGCTGGTCGCCACCGCGCTCGACACCGCCGGCGTGGCGACGCACCCGTCGCCGACTGGAATCGCAGCACGGGTACTCAGTGGACCCAACAGCCACTTCGCCGTGCTGGTCAACGAAGGCGGCCAGGACCTGCGTCGCACACTCAGGATTGAGGGCCGGCAGGTGTCGATCCACGTCGCGGCCGGCCGCTCGTCGATGGTGCTGTTCGCTCGCGGCTCGGGCGAGGTGCTGGCGTCGACGCCGGGCAGCGATCCGACCTGGGCAGAGACGCGGGACTAGGAGTCTGATCGCGACGGGGCGATGGATTTCCTGAGCCTTTTTGGTCTCGTTTTCCGCCTCCTCTAGAGACACAGCGCTTTCGGCCTTGCCCGTTGGTATGGCGCTCCCAAGCCCAGGCTCCAGAATCCGTCTCTTGCAGGAGATCGACTTGATCCTTCAACATTCTCGCCGGCCTCTCATCAACCTTGCCGTAGCTCTCTGCTTGCCAACGGCTCTGGCGGTTACGGCCCTCGCGAGTGCGGCCTTCGCCGACGCCACGCCAGGTCTCGAATTGTCCGACGCATCCACCGCGACCCTGCTCGTCGAGCAGCTCGACCGGCATCTCGACGAGCTCGAACGCTTCGAGCAGAATCTGTCGCGTTTTGCCGAGTCACAGCAGGCCGTCGAAGCCGAGCTGCTGCTGGACCACCTCGATGCCCTGAAAGACCACCTACGCGCCCTGGAGGGACTCGAAGCTCAGAGACTGAGCCGACGCATCGAGGCGCTGGTGATGAGCTTGCAGCCGGAACCGCTCGAGCAGGTTTCCCACCGCGACCCAACCCTCCCCACGAGACTCGAAGCCGCCCATCGCGCCGGGAAGCGCTCGATCCCCTTCAGTCTTCCCTTCGAGAAAGCTCCCCTAGCCGCCGCCGACACCTGCGCCGAAGCCCCCGCGATCGACCCGGGCGTTTTCTTGGGAGACACCCGCACGGCAACCTCCGACGGCAGCGCGAGCTGCGGCTTCACCCAGAACGCTCGCGATGTCTGGCTGCAGTTCACGCCGTCGACCCCCGGCGAGTTTCTGCTCAGCACTCGCGGCTCCGGCTACGACACCGTGCTGTCGATCCATACCGCCTGCCCCGGCGCCGAGCCGAACGAGCTGGTGTGCTCGGACACTCCGGCTGAGCCGGAGCTGCTGCGGGTGGAGCTCGAAGCGGGTATTCGATACTGGATTCGAGTCAGCGGTTATGCCGATGACGCCGGGCCCTTCACGCTTCAGGTCGGCCCCGGAGGCACGATCTCCGGCACAGTGACCGACTCCACCACCGGGCAAGCGCTGGCGGACGCCCTCGTCGCGCTGTGGCAGGGAGATTCCCCGAGCTCCTATACCTCAACCCGCACGGACGACGACGGCAGGTACGCGTTCCGCGGACTTCCCGACCTCACCTTTCTGGCGACCGCGACTCCGCCGGTACCGGGTCTCCTCAGTCAGTTGCATGAGGCCGTCGACTGCCTGGGCAGCCCGATCCGGGAATGTGCATCACAAGACGGAACGCCTCTCGAGGTGGGTTTGAATACGACCTTCGAGGTTGATTTCGCGCTGGTACCCGGCGGCTCGATGTCGGGCCGGGTAACGCGCGAGGCGACGGGCGCACCGGTGGCGGACGCCAGGGTTCGCGTCAGGCTCGTCGACACCTCGGTCTCTCGCGAAGCCGTCAGCGACGCGGACGGCCGCTGGCGAATCGACGGCCTGGCAGCTGGCGATTACCGCGCCATCGCTTTGGCCCAGGGATTGATCGACGAGCTCTATGACGACATCCCCTGCGAGCTGAACAACTGTGATGCGAGCCAAGCGACCCTGCTGAACGTGACGCCGTCGACCGAGCTCCAGAACGTCGACTTCGCCTTGAGCCCTGCCGGGACGATCTCGGGCCGGGTCACCGACGCCCGGACCGGGGAGCCCTTGCCGTTCATCGGTATCCGCTTCTTCGACTCAAGCGGCTTCGCGAGCGTCACGACCACCACCGATATCGACGGGCGCTACCTCCGCGGCCTCTCAGCCGGCTCCTACCGGGTGCGCACCGACAGCCGACGCCAGTACGCCGACGAGCTCTATGACGATGTCCTGTGTCCGCTTCGAGGGCTCGAATGCGACTTGACGCGCGGCACCCCGTTCGACGTGGCACCGGGCGTCACGATCTCGGGGGTCGACTTCGCCCTCGAGCCCGGTGGCCAGATCTCCGGTCGCGTCACGGATGCGGCCACCGGCGAGCCCGTGTGGTTCGACAATGATGTCGACATCTGGAGCGCTGACGGTGACCTGGTGACGTACGCTGGGATCGACGCGTCCGGAGCCTACACGGCTAGCGGCCTGCTGGCCGGGACTTACTTCGCAACGACCGGTCTGAGCAGCGGGCAACCCTACGTCGACGGACTCTTCGACGATCAGCTGTGCCTCCAAGGACCGGATCTTCCACGCTGCGACCCGACCGTCGGCACCCCGATCGAGGTTCTCTTCAATCAGACGACGTCCGGCGTCGACTTCGCGCTCCGCAGGCGCGGATCGATCACGGGTCGCCTGACGGACGCCGCCACCGGTGAGCCGCTCGCAGGGTTCCGCGTCTTTGCCCGGAGCGAGACCGCAAACAACGCGGCCGTGAGCTCCGCCGAGGACGGCAGCTATCGTTTCGACGACCTGCTGCCCGCGACCTACTCCATCAACGCAGGCGGCGAACAGGGCTATCTCAGAGAGCTCTACGACGGAATCCTCTGCCCTCCGGGGACGTTCTGCCTAGGTTTGAACAGCACGCCGGTCGAGGTCGCTGCCGATAGGGTCACCGAAGGCATCGACCTGACGCTCGAGCCGGGTGGCGTCATCCGCGGCCAGGTGACGGACGCTGTGACCGGCGAACCTCTCGCCGCCACCCTGACCCTGCGCGCTGAGAACCTCAGCGATCAGAGGGTCGCCAGCGCCGACGGCAGCTTCGCGTTCGACGGCTTGGCGTCCGGGACGTACCGGCTCGAAGCCTCCTCGAGAGGCTACGTCGCCGAGGTCTACGACAACCTGGCCTGCCGCGAGGAATGTCCCGACGCCGGCACGCCGATCGTGGTGACCCGAGGCGAGACCACCGCCGGGATCGACTTCGCTCTGGATCGTCGCGCCAGCTTCAGCGGTCGCTTGTCGAGCGAAGCCACCGGCGAACCGATCAGCGGCCGGGTCTTCCTGTGGAGCTCTGAAGGCACTCTGATCGACACCGCGGGAGTCCCGTCGAGCGGCGTCTTCGAGCTGACGGCGGCCGCCGCGGGCACTTACTTCCTGACGGCCGGTGACGACGGCAACCTCGTCGCCGAGGTCTATCCGGGGATCCCGTGCCCGCTGTTCAGCTGCGATCCGCGAATCGGCACGCCGATCTCGGCCGAGCTCAACAGCGGGGTCACCGGGCTCGATTTCGAGCTTGGAGCCGGCGGCCAGATCGCCGGCTCGATCACCGACGTCACCGGGCAGCCGATCAACGTGATCGCCAACCTGTGGGATGCCGCGGGTGGCTTCGTGGGCTGGCAGCGGTCGGACTCGCGGACCGGGCGTTTTCAGATCTCGGGTCTGAGCTCCGGAGACTATTTCCTGTCGACCGACGACAGTAGCGCGTTCGTCCACGAGGTCTTCGACGATATCCCGTGCGAGCCGGAGCCGTGCGAGCCGACGACCGGCACGCCGATCCGCGTGGTGGGCGGCACCGTGACTGCTGGCATCCACGTCGAGCTCGATCGCAGGGGCGAGATCACGGGTCGCCTGATCGATGAAGCCACTGGAGAACCGATTCCGCGCAGGAGCGTCTTGCTGTGGTCGCCGGACGGCTCGTTCATTGGGGTCGACCTCACCGACGACGCAGGCGTCTACCTACTCCGTTCGTTGCCGCAGGGGCCCTACACTCTCACCACCTTCACCGATGAGCGCTTCATCGACGAAGTGCACGAGAACATCCCCTGTCCGGCCGAGGGATGTGATCCGACCCTGGGTACGCCCGTTCTGGTACCGATCAACACGACGGTGGTGGTCGACTTCCGCCTGCAGCGCGCGCCGGACGAAACCGCTCTGCTGCTCACCGAGGACCGTTTCCAGGTCGACGTCGAATGGCAGACCAGCGCTGGAGAAGCCGGCACGGCACGGGCGATCGAGCTGACGGATGATGCGGGCTATTTCTGGTTCTTCAATGCCGACAACGTCGAGATCGTGGTCAAGGTCCTCGACGCCTGCGCGATCTCGGATCGCTTCTGGGTCTTCGCGGCCGGTCTCACCGACGTTGGCACCCGGATCACGGTGACCGATCGCGTGACGGGCGAGACGAGGGTCTACTCGAAACCGGTGAGCACGGAATTCGCCCCGATCCAGGATACGAACGCGTTCGCGACCTGTGAGGCGGTCTTACCGCCGGCCGCGGGCGCCCAGCCTACTGCAATGAAGGTCCTTCCACCCGAGCGGGTGAGGGCCCTCCGCACGGCGACCGCCGCAATAGGGACCGCAGCACTGGAGACCGCAGCACTGGAGACCGCAGCACTGGAGACCATGGCACTAGGGACCGCAGCACCAGGAACAACCCCTGAAGCGCGGCAGCAGGTCGCAGGCTGCGTCAGCAGCACTCGCCGGCT
>JBCCEE010000218.1:0-13354 GCA_039030415.1 Acidobacteriota bacterium | reverse complement strand
TGCCGAGGTGGATAACGTCCGCGATGCCCGGGGCGGCGACCAGCAGCAGGCCGGCAAAGGCGAAGCGCTCGAGCCACGTTCGCCGATCGCTGTGGCCGAGAGCGTCGACCAAGCGCTGCGTCCTGGCTGCCGAGACCCACCAGGCCGCCGAGAGCCACCAGGCTGCCGAGACCCACAGTGCAATCACCAGCCCGAGCAGATTGGCCGCGCGCAGCAGCAGGCGGGTCGAGGCGGTGCCGAGCTGCTCGGTCAGCCAACTGCCGGCCAGCGCGAAGAAGGTGGGGTAGTAGTAGCCGCGCACCTCGTAGGGCGAACGGCCCTCCGCCACCGCCTGGAACGCACCCTCGTAGAGCGACTCGTCGATATGGGCGACGTCCGCGCTCAGCGGCGCCCAGAAACGCGCCAGGCCGACGAGCGCCAGGAGGCCCAGCGCCAGCAGGTGCCAGCGCCAGGGTTGCTCGCGCCAGTGCTGAAAGGCGTTGTCGAGTCGATCAGGCTCGGGGGCGGCGCGATCTGCCGGTGAGGTGGCTGAGCCTGACTCAGAGGAATACATGGGGCCGTCGATCTTATAGCGAGCGTTTCGAGGGAATAAATTCCCTCGCTCAGTCATGACGTCCCTGGCGGGACGCTCCGCCTACCGTCCCTGGCAGGGATCTCTCGACATGCCGAACTTCCTAGTCCCGTCAGGGACTTCATCGCTTAGCGAGGGACTTCAGTCCCTCGCCGTGTTTGGCGTTCTTTGGCGATCGGATTCCTTCGCAGTGCCCAGTGATCTAGCCCACCTCTTCGAGCGCCGACGCGTCGGCTCCTTGGCTGCCGGCTAGGGTGACGGCGGTCTCGTAGAGGTTGTCGTTGCCGGTTTCGCGCGCCGCGATGGCCAGCAGAAGGAGGCGCTCGGTGCCGCCGCGCTCCAGCTTTTTGCGCAGTAGCTTCAAGGCACGCTCGAAATCGTTGGAGTGGATCGCCAGGCGGGCCTCCAGATTCCTCACCCAGGGGGCGAGGTAGTTGCGGCCGGCGCCGCCCGAATGCTTCCCTAGCTGTTCCAGGGTGGCTCGGGCATCAGCCGGTCGCCCCTGGTCGAGATAGAGACGGGCCAGCTGAAGGCGCACTCGGGCGTCGAGCCGATCGCTCTGCCGCGCGAGCTCTTTCGGTTTCAGAGTCAGGCCAAAGCTCGGGCCGTCGAAGGCCTCGGCAGCCAGGGCCTGACGGTAGATCGATTCGGCAGCCGCGAGATCTCCACCCCCCGCCAGCGCCAGGCCCTGGTAGTAGAGCATCCGCTTGGGAAAGCGCTTCTCGTTGTAGAACTGTCCGAAGACCTGCGCGTCGCGGTCCAGCCACAGCTCCTTGGGCTCATAGTCGAGCTCGAAACGGAACCTGCTCGACTCGCCGCTCAGCGCCAGCCGTCCCTTGATGGTGCCGTTGCCGGTGACCTGCGGGTCGATACCGCGCTTCTTGTCACGCTTGGGTCCGTCCGGATTGAATACCGCGATCTGCACCGGGACGACCAGTTTGGAATCGCTGACTTCGGTCTGATCCAGGCGCTGGCGGGCAACGTCCCAGCCGCCATCGCCACGTTTTATCACCTCGTGCCGGTAGCGATAGGGGGAACGCTGGCGGGCAGCACCCTCGACCAGCCACTTGCCGTCGCCGACCTTCGAAAACTCATAGTGGTAGTAGACGCTCGGCAGGCCGGTGCCGTAGATGAACTGCTGGGCGAAGCCGCTGAGATCGGCCCCCGAGATGCGACCGATCAGGTCGACAAAGGTCTCGGTAGAGATCTGCCGGAAGGAGACCGCGGCGACCATCTTGCGCAGGATCTCGCCGAAGACTTCTTCGCCGTAGGCCCGGGAGAGCATATCTACTACGATCGCGCCCTTCTTGTAGACGATGGCCTCGTAGGCCGAATCGGAACGGCTCGAAAGCAGGCGTTCGCCGAGCACCAGAGGGCCGATCGATTCGATCGTACGACCGTCTTCCAGGAAATCGGTCAGGGCCGCCTGCCAGCCGCTCGTCGGGCCGATGAAGACGGGGCCATCGCCCTGCAGACGATGACGCGCGTAGAGCATCGCGCTGTAGTTGGCCATCGCTTCGCTGATCCACTGGTCGCGGTAGCTCTGCCAGGCGACCTGGTGTCCCCACCATTGATGGGCGACTTCATGCGCCACCACCGTTCGGCGGTCCTGCAGGCCGACCAGCACCGTAAACAGACTGGTGTCCATCATGTTGGCAGAGGCGAGGGTCATGAAACCGAACAGGCTCTGCGAGTAACCGCGATCGACGGTGACCACGGTGAGCTCGCTCAGGGGGTAGGGGCCTAGGGTCTCCTCGAAGTAGGTCAGCGAATCGACAACCGTCGCCAGCAGCTCCTCGCGGCTCTTCTTGTTGATCAGCTTGGCGAGGGTGACGTCGATCGCCAGGGTGACGTCGACCTCCCCGGCTCGCCCGGTCCAAGTCTGGAACTTGCCGACTTCGAAGCTGTAGGCGAAGGTCGGGTGGTCGATGCGGCGGCGCTCGAAGCGGCGGCCGTCGGCGCTGCGACCGGAGTCGACGCGCTGACCACCGCACGCCAGATCGAGCTTGGCGGGCCACTCGAAGGTCACGTCATAGGTCGCCAGATCGTCGGTCCCGGCGTGGGGATACCAATGGGTCGTGTTGCGCAAGGCGAAACCCTTGCCGGTTACCTTATCGATCAGCCGCCCGGAGTACTCCACCGCCAGCACCAGCGGCTCTCCTGCGGGCGGAGACTCCGGCAGCACCACCAGCACTTCGGACATCTGATCGAGCTCGACGTCGCGGCTCTGGGTGAAGTAGAGCTCTTTTCCCGCCGCATCGGTCACCCGCTGGACCCGCAGATCGGAGTGCATCTCGAGCGGCACCACTCGGGTCCCCGGCGCCAGCACGTCGAGGTGCAGGCGGACCTTGCCCCGCATCTCCAGCTGCGGCGGATCGCCAAGGCTGAGCTCGAGCTCGTAGTGTTTGGGCTCGAACGCCTGCCGCCCGGGCATCGCCTCGCCGCCTTCGCCTCGGCGCGCGGTCGAAAGCCAGGTGTCCCACAAACCCAGGTTCGCCGTGGAGACGCCGATCAAGCGCCCTTTGCGCTGCTGCCGGTGCAGCATGCGCGACAGTTTGCGCTCCTCTTTCTCCGTCGCCTCGAGGGCGGTGAACCTTCCCAGGGTCACCTGCTCCGCGGATCCCGGCTGCACCAGGTAGAGAAACTCGCCGAGCTCCTCGCCGCGAAACCAGCCGGCGAAGTAGCCCTGGATCATGCGGTCGTTCAAGGCGTCGCGGAAGATGGCGGCTTCTACTCCCAGCAGGCTGCGCTCCGGCCGCTCCTTCCAGTCGCGGAAGATCTCCTGCGCTCGGCCGAGCGCGGCCTCGTCGAGCCCGCTGGCGGCGGTTCGGCCGAGCAGGCTGTCGCTCGCCGCGTCGACGGTCAGCACGAAGGCCGCCTCGCTGATCGCCTCGTCGAGCCGCGGCTTGTCCGTGAACAGCTCCAGTTGGCCGGCCTCGATGTCATCCGGTGGCTCCAGCACGAGTCGCGCCTTGCCCTGAAACATCATCTCGACACTGCGTTCGCCGATCGGCGCCGCCGGGATGAAGACCCCCTCTTCGATCTTGAAGAGTGCCATGCCGGTGTCGAGGTTCAGGTTTCGAATCTCGACCGCGCGGTCGAGCTCGAGCTCGGTGGCGGCGATCTTCTGCCATAGACGTTCGAAATCGGCAGACGGTTGGTCCGGCGATTCGGCTGAGCCCACCCCAGCTAGAGCGACGCCCAACAGAGTAACGATCGTCGCGGCACGCCAATTCATCCTGAAACACTCCCGGTCCATACTGATCCTCCTGTCGACCCTCCGCGATCCTGCGGATCCAATACAGCTCGATAGCGAGGCTGCCCTCGCCGCCAAGGGGCGTGGGTAGCCACTCTCAATTAAAGGCGAAATCTACTCCCTATTCGGTTCATTGGATCACGGTTCGGGTGGTGGCTGCCCTATCCCGGGCCGGCTCGCCGTAGATCTGCGCGTTTTTGAGGGAATGAATTCCCTCGCTCAGTCATGACGTCCCTTGCGGGACGCTCCCCCTCCCGCCTTCGGCGGGAACCTCTCGACGTGTTGATCTCGGAGTCCTGCCAGGGACTCCGTCGCAGCTGACCGCAGGGAGGGCTCGTTTTGTCAAGGTGGGTTGGCAGGCTCTAGAATGCCGTGATGGCTCGCAATTTCAATACCGCCGGTCTCTGTCGGCCCGAGAAACACTACATGCTGGCGCCTGAGACGCGTCTAGAGCTGCGGCAGTTGATCGACGGCGAAGCGTACTTCGTCATCCACGCCCCGCGCCAAAGCGGCAAGACCACCAGCGCCCAGCTGCTCGCTGAAGCACTCACCGCCGAAGGCACGTACGCCGCCGTCCTCGCGAGCTGCAAGCCCGGAGCCGTCGCCGGCCGTGACGTCGAGCGCGGCGTCAGTGCGGTGCTCCACTCGATCGAACTGGAATGCCGCAAGCAGCTCGCCGCTGAGCTGCGGCCGCCACCACCAAAGGAGCTCGCTGGGGTCGTCGCCGAAACGAGGCTCGGGGATTACCTCGCGCGCTGGTGCGAACGCTGTCCGCGTCCGGTCGTGCTCTTTCTCGACGAGATCGACGCCCTGGTCGACGACACTCTGCTCTCGGTCCTCAATCAGCTGCATGCCGGCTATCCCGGCCGCCCTTCGCGCTTTCCCCACGCTCTGGGGCTCATCGGCCTGCGCGACGTCCGCGACTACAAGATCGTGCGGCGCGACGGCTTGGAGCGGATGGGTAGCTCGTCGCCGTTCAACATCAAGAGCGACTCCCTGACCCTGCGCAACTTCACCGCCCCGGAAGTCGCCGAGCTCTACGAGCAGCACACCGCGGAGACTGGCCAGGCCTTCTCCCCCGAAGCCAAGGCGCGAGCCTTCGAGCTGACGATCGGCCAGCCCTGGTTGACCAACGCCCTGGCGCGCCAGCTCGTCGAGAAGCTGGTTCCCGATCGCTCAGCGAAGATCGAAGTCTCGGATGTCGAAGTCGCTAAAGAAGTCCTGATTCGTCGACGCGATACTCATCTCGACTCCTTGATCGATCGTCTGCGTGAAGACCGTGTCCGCAGCGTGATTGAGCCGATTGTGAACGGCAGCTATCCGGCGGAGGACGTCTTCGACGACGACCTCCATTTCGTCGAGGATCTCGGCCTGATTGCGCCAGGAAGTGGACTACTGGAGATCGCCAATCCGATCTATCGCGAGATCATTCCTCGAGCGCTTACCGCGGCCAGCGAGCGGCTGCTGCCGATTCGCCGAGAGACCTACATCGCCGACGATGGTCGCCTCCTTTGGCAGGAGCTGCTCGACGGCTTTGTCGCTTTCTGGAAGTCGAACGCCGAGTGGATGCTCAAACGCCAGCCTTACTCCGAAGCAGCCGCGCAGCTCGTCATTTCGGCGTGGCTGCACCGCATCGTCAACGGCGGCGCCGACCTAGAGGCCCAACCGGCTGGCGTGGCGGCGATCGATCGCGAATATGCGGTTGGCAGCGGTCGCGTCGACCTGCTGGTGCGTTGGCCTCTACCGAGTGGCGGCGTCGAGCGCTTCGCGGCCGAGCTCAAGGTCCGCCGCGACGGTGACGGCGATCCACTCGAGGACGGTCTAGAGCAGCTCGGCGAGTACTTGGATCGCCTCGGCCTCGACACCGGCACGCTGGTGCTCTTCGACCAGCGGAACGATGCGCCGCCGATCGCCGAGCGCTGCTCGCGTGAGGAGATCGATCGCGGCGGCCGGCGGATCACCGTTTTGCGGCTTTGACCGCAACGGCTGCCTAGCCCTCGGCCGCAGAGACCCTAGCGAGATTGTCGTCCGAGTTGCGATCGATCAGCTTGTTGTAGGGGTCGATGCCGACTCGCACCGGCTCACCCTCGACCACTAGCTCGAGGCGCACGTCGCTGTCGGTGATGCGATGTTTCTCGAGGTGTAGAACCTCATCGTCCGCACCAAAGACGCCGATGTCGATCCAGTCGTCGATCGGCACTTCGGTCTCTCGGCCCTCGCCGTCGGCGCGCAGCTTCTTGGCGCTGGCGACCAGGGAGACGGTGGTGGTTCCGTCGGGCCGCTCGCTGGCGCTCGCCTCCTCGACGCGGTTGTCAAATAGGGTGATGTGCTCGAAGAGATCGGCGAGCAGGGCTTCGGCGTCAAAGGGGTCTGCGTCGGGCGCGTCGTCATCAACCGCTGTTTCGAGGACGTCACCTTCGACGGTACCTTCGGGCGCGACGCCCTCGGCCACTGCCGGCTCGAGGCCGTCGGCATCGACTGCCACAGACGCCCCCGGCAGCTCCTGGCGCAGGAAGTCCATCAGCTCGAGCGAGATGGTGTAGGGCGGCTGCTGGAATTTGACGGCTTCCAGGAAGCGCGAGAGGGCGCGGTTGACGGCCTCCTCGCCGATGGCGTCGCGCAGGGCGTAGGCCGCCAGGCTGCCCTTGTTGTAGGCGATGTAGGCCTGTGGGTTCTCGACCCGCACCAGCGGCAGCTCCTCGATCACCGAGCCGCCGCGGTTGCGCAGGTAGCGGTCGAGCTCGTATTTGAGGAAGCGGCGCATCTTCTCCGTGCCGTATTCCTGCTCCATCACCATCAGCGCCGAGTACTGCGCCAGGGTCTCCGACAGCAGGGTAGCGCCCTGGACGTTGGCGCCGATCGCCTGGTGGGCCCACCACTGGTGGGCGACCTCGTGGGAGGTGACGTAGAAGGGGTAGTCGATCGCCTCCTCGTCCGTGGGGTCGAAATCGGCAATGAAGCCGATCGACTCGGAGAACGGCACGGTGTTGGGGAAGGCCTGGGCGAAGCTGGCGTAGCGCGGGAACTCGATGATGCGCATCTGACGATGCGGGTAGGGGCCGAAGGCGGCTTCGAAGTAGGTGATCGATTGCTTGACGGAGTCGATCATGCGGTCGAGGTTGGCGGTGTGTCCCGGGTGGTGGTAGATCTCGATCGCGACGTCGCCCAGCTGATCCCGCGCCACCTCGTACTCGGCGGACAGGAAGGCGTAGAAGTTGAGGATCGGAGCGTCCATCTTGTAGTGGAAATAGCGCCGCTCGCCGTCCTTCCATTCCTTCTGCAGGTAGCCCGGCGCGATGGCGATCTGATCCTGGCGGGTCGACACGGTGGTCTCGAAGTCGATCCAGTCGGCATCGTGCGAGATGTAGTTGGTGCCGCGGGCCGACGCGTCATCGAGCTGCGCCATGCGGTGGACGACGGGCAGGCCGTGCTTGCGGCGCGTCTTGCGGTCGACCAGCTGGACGCGCTCGTTGTAGCCGAAGCTCGGCAGCATCTGCGTGTTGTTGAAGAACGTGCCGTTGCGCACGATGGAGGTGTTGGAGCCGGCGTTCACAAAGCCGCGGTGCTCGACCGTCAGGTCGAAGGACAGCTCGGCCTCCTCACCCGGCGCCAGCGGTTGCGTCAAGCGATAGATCGTGTAGCCATGCTCTTCGATGACGGTCGTGTCGCTATGGGCTGGCAGCTCGAGGGCGTTGACCCGCACCCGCCGCGGGATGCTGAGGTGGATCTCCTCGAGCGGCGCGTCGTTGCGGTTGACGAAGCGGTATTGCCCCCGCGCCTCGACCCGCCGCTCTTCCGGGAAGATGTCGACGCTAACGTTGACTCCCGTGATGCGCGGCAGGTCGGCATCCTTGTACTGGCGCAGCTCCTGCTCGTAGCTGGCGCGTCGTGCCTGGCGCTGATCGCTGTTGGTGTACTCGTTGAGCACGTTGGTGTTGTAGAAGATCCAGCCGCCGATCGCTAGAAACGCCAGCATCAGGGCCGCCAGCACGCCGCGAACCGGCCCGCGGAAGCGCTGAGCCGCGATGCTGAGTCGCGCCTTGCGAGACGTTTCGGTACCGCGCACCCACAGCAGCGACCCCAGCACGACGAGAATCGCCGCCGCCACCGCCCAGTAGAGGTAGAACCAGAACAGCGGCTGCACGTAGTGGCCGTAGCCGTTCATGTCCGAGTAGATGGCGCGCGGCGCGTTGCTGAAGCGGTAGAGGTTGTGCTCGAAGCCGAGCGGCGGCATCAGGCCCTTGCTGATCAGGTAGACGATCATCAGCAGGAAGCCCAGCAGCTTGCGCCCCGCCACCACCTGCAGGAAGCTGGCGAGGCAGCAGGTGGCGAGGAACGGGATCACCGTGACGATGAAGCCCTGGGCATAGACCGGCAGCTCGAAGTTGAAGTAGCCGCGGTTGGCCTGCACGCCGATCGTAGCGAGCACCCCGACGGTGAGGAACGTCAGCACGACGAACATCTGGGCGACGATCTTGGCGCCGAGGTAGACCCAGTTGGGCGTCGGCATCGCGTCGTAGATCTCGGACAGCTTGACCGAGCGCTCCTTCCAGATCAGCTCGCCGCTGTAGAAGGTGATGATGAACACCAGCAAGAAGACGTAGGCGCCCTGGATGGCCTGCACCATCAGGTGGGTTACCGGCAGCACCGGCGTGCCGACGATTTGGCCGATGGAACTGGCGCCGCCGATCAGGTTGAGCAGCCCGAGGCCGAGCACGACCAGGAACGGGACGCTGCGGAACACGCCGCCGATCTCGAGCCGCGCCTGGTGCAGGAACTGGCGCAGGGCGGTGCTGAAGGTGAACGTCTGGGTGACCCGAGGCATGGCCTGCAGGCCAACCGTCGGCTCGATCGCCGTCGGCTCGGTTGCCTTCGAGTCCTGCGTCTCCAGCTGGCTCGAGCGCCGCCAGGCGCGTTTGCGCTGGCTGCTGAGCACCGCGGTGGGCTGGAAGGCGCGGATCGCCGCGCCCAGGAAGGCGACTGCGATCGCCAGCCACAGCAGGCGGTTGGTGAGCAGTAGGCCGGGCAGCTCGGGCAGCAGCGAGTTGCGCTCGACCAGCGTCCAATACTGCGTGATCTGCTCGAAGGCCGACATGCCGAAGGGATCGAGCAGGGCCGCCGTCCAGCGGTCGTCGATATCGCCGAGCAGGAGTCGGCTCAGGAAGTAGCAGACGAAGAAGCCGACCAGCCCGAGGTAGGTGGTGAACACTTTGCGGGTCAGGCTGGCGAGGGCGAAGAACACCGCGCCGCAGAACAGCAGGTTGGGGAAGGCCATCACCAGCAGGCCAAAGAGGTAGGGCACGAGCGTGATCGGCCCGAGCTGCTCGGCATCGAGCCACGGCATCAGGCTGGCCATGAACATGCCGAAGGCGGCGCCGAGGAACACCAGGCAGGAGATCGCGTAACCGCCGAGGAAGCGTCCCAGCAGATAGTCGAGCTTGCGCACGGGGCGGGCGAAGAACAGCTCGTGGGTGTTGCGCTGGAAGTCGCGCAGAATGGCACCGGCGACGAAGACGGTGGTGATGAACGTGCCGATGAGGCTCATCAGGGTGAGCAGACGGATGACGATGAACGGCGCGTTGCGATGGGTGTTGCCGATGGCGCCGCCGATGGTCAGCCCGTCGGTGGAGGTCGCGACGAAGGTCATGACGGCGAGGAAACCGGTCACCAGCCAGAACAGCGGCTGCCGCAGCTGGTAGGCGAGCTCGAAGCGTGCGATGCGCAGCAGCATGGTCTAGGCGGCTTCGGCGGTGTGGGTGGCTTTGGCGGACTTGAGCGTGGAGAAGTAGACGTCCTTGAGGTCGGCGTCCACCGGCTCGAAGCCGTCGTCCAGGGGCTCGTCGCTGGTGACGTGGATCTCCAGTCGGCCGGCGTACCAGCGCGTCGAGATCACCGCCAGGTCCTGCTCGTAGCTCGCCAGGTCTTGGCGGTCGATCACCTTGCGCCAGATCTTGCCCTGCAGCCCTTCGATGATCCGGCCGGGATCGCCGACGAGCCGCAGGCGTCCCCCCGCCAGGATCGCCATGTGCTGGCAGAGATCGCTGACGTCTTCCACGATGTGGGTCGACAGAATCACCACCACGTTCTCGCCGACTTCGCTCAGCAGGTTGAGGAAGCGGTTGCGCTCCTCCGGATCGAGACCGGCCGTCGGCTCGTCGACGATGATCAGCTGCGGATCGCCTATCAGCGCCTGGGCGATTCCGAAGCGCTGCTTCATGCCGCCCGAGAAGGTGCTGAGCTGCCGTTTGCGCACGTCGAACAGATTCGTCATCTGCAGCAAGTGCTCCACCAGCTCCTTGCGCTCCTTGGCTCGCGTAATGCCTTTCAGCACCGCGAAGTGATCGAGCATGGCGGCGGCTGAGATGCGGGGATAGACCCCGAACTCCTGCGGCAGATAGCCGAGAATCTTACGCACCTCCTCTTTGTCCCGCAGCACATCGAGCTCACCGAAGGTGACGGAGCCTTCGTCGGCCTCCTGGAGCGTCGCGAGAGTGCGCATCAGCGTCGACTTACCGGCACCGTTCGGCCCGAGCAGGCCAAACATGCCGCGCGGAACCTCGAGGTCGATGTGGCTCAAGGCGCGGACGCCGTTGGCGTAAGTCTTCGACAGATTCTCGATTCTCAACATGCGATACCCCTTCGTTCCGAATCCATCAGCTGCCTCGTCGGCTGGGCGTCGAGGGTCGACGTCTAGTCGGGAGAGCGATATCAGACGCGCACTGTGCAAGCCTCTGGCGGGAGTTTATGGCCATGGGGGAGCCAGCGGCGGGCGACTCCTACCAGGAATCGAGCCGTCTAACCCTTTTGGTAGTACGGAGCACGCCCCATGAGTCCTGCCCAGGCTTGCAAGGCACGATATCGGTGGGACCGCGGTCCAGTCGCGCAGGGCACGATATCGCTGGGACCGCGGTCCGGTCGTGCAGGGTCCCGCTGGGACCGCCGGCATCTTGCCGGCACAGCGCTGTCCGTAGGACTGCGCTTCCGTCATTAATGGGTACTCAAGAGCCTTCAGAGCACCTGCTGGCCAGATACAATTCGCCAAGGAGCAGGCTCGCCGCAGAGCTTCCATCCTCCAGGCGTCCAAGGATACAGATCATGAAACTAAAGAGCGTTGTCTTGCTTTCTGCGTCACTGGGAATTGGCGTTATAGGCCTGGGGTACTTGATCTCCCCGCAGTTCATGTACGGCCTCTACGGCATCGAGATAGAAACCGTCAACGAAGCCAACATGGTGCGATCAGCATATGGCGGTTTGTTCCTTGGCTTCGGCATCCTCTTTCTCATGGGCTCGCTGCGGGATCAATTCGCTAGACCGGCTCTCATCGCGCTGCTCACGTTCATGGCGAGTTTTGCGGTTGGCCGGATCGTGAGCATTGTCGTGGATGGAATGCCGGCTCCGCTTATCCTTTCATTGATTGTGTTTGAGATCGTCTACTCAGCGCTGGCGGCCTACTTGCTTTCGGCAGAGTAGTTGTAGTTTTTTGTTGAACTGAGAAGGACATCGCAGGTCGACGAGCCCTGTCAATCCAAATGGCCGTATTGCCGCTGTGCGGCCAGAGTTAGAGTCCTTCTGCATTGAACTATGACATTGGTGGAATTGGGCGGAAGCTTGAGACGGGGAGTATTCGAATGCTGTATGAACGGAACCAGATGAGATATGTCATGGCATCTGCATCTGTATTTGCATTGGTGCTTGGGGGCTTTTTGGCGGGCTGCGGGAAGTGTGGGGCGTCGTTGGTAGGCCAGTGGGTGTGTGATTCAACAATCCCAATCGTTATCTACAAGGACGGTAAGGCTTCATATGCGGGTTCTCCAGCATCTTGGGCAGGTGTCGACAGAGATACAATCCGTTTAGAATACAAAAACGTTGCGGTCTTTGAGCCCGAGATTAGCGGGCGTAACGCTGACGGTTCGCGAGTCGCAGTCTTCACACATGGGGGGATAGTTAGGAATTGTAAGGAAAAGATCGATGAATAGATGCGAAAGGTCGATCATTGATCATTCACACGATCGTTAGCGGTGCCAGCCAAGGCGGACGATCATTATTATTCAAGGTGCCAGCCAAGTCGGACGGGGAGGTCGACGGGATCTAAACTCGGCCCTTCGCAACACAGATTCGCAGTTCCAATCGCCCAATTCCGTGTCAAATCCAGCCCTGGTGAACAGGCGGACGCTTCTCGTCGCCCCCAACGCTCTAGGAGCTTGCTGAAAAATCTGGTTATGAGCTGAGATTCATGGGCGAGGCAGAGAATTCGAGGGTTCAGCTGAACAGTGCGACAACTGATCGAAGTCGATCGAATCGTCGGCAGGCGATGCGTGCGCTGCGTCGAACTCGTTCGAGCCGTTCTGAGAGCTTGATAGTGGGTCGATCAAGGCCCTATTGGACGCGTAGTTCATGTCGAGGCCATCAGATTGCTCATGCGCAACACATTGAAGGTCGCCGCAGCAAAGGTGAACGCCCAGCTTATTCGCTCGACGCCTCGAAACATCGGCCGGCGCTGCAGCCCGTATTGTTTGAGCCAGCCGAAAGGCGCTTCGACGCGAGGGCGTTTGGTCAAGCTTGCCTGGTAGCCACGATGGCGGGTTGTTCGCTTGTCGATACGACTTCTTCGGTTCGTCGTGTTCTGCGCTACATGAGGGGTTGCTCGAAGCTCTCGTGCACCGTCGACAAACGTTGCGTTGTCGTAAGCCTTGTCGGCGCCAACCGTGACGCGACGATTACCGGCCAACTGCTCGAGCATCTTCAAACCTGCCAGCGTTTCGCTGTTTCCCTTCACGACATCCACTTCGGTATTCACAATCAAACCGTTGCGATTCTCGACGAGAATGTGGCCACTGAAGGAAAGCTTGGCTTCTTTCCCTCGGCCCTTGCGGGCCAGGCGCGATTCTGGATCGGTCGTCGATTGATGGGTGTCATTGGCGCGGCGTTTACCGCGGAAATCGCTGCCCCCATCAGGGGGTTTAGTATCTTCGTCTTTCGGTCGAAAGCTCTTGTGCGAAGCCCATGCATCAATGAGCGTCCCGTCAACCGTGAAGTGATCTTGCGAAAGCAGGCGACGCTTCTCCGCCTGAGCGAGCACAGCGCTAAAGAACGCATGAGCAACCTCGCCCTTGAGCAACCGGTCGCGGTTCTTGGTAAATGTCGTGGGGGCCCAGACACGATCATCGATGCCCAGGCCGACGAACCAACGAAACAGAAGGTTGTAGTTCAGCTGCTCCATCAGCTGCCGCTCGCTGCGAATGCTGAAGAGCACTTGCAGCAGCAGAGCTCGAAGAAGTCGCTCAGGCGGAATCGAGGGTCGACCAAGCTTGGTGGCGTACAGCTCATCAAAGCGCACCGACATTTCCTCGAGGGCCGTATCGACGAGCTTGCGGATCTGCCGCAGAGGATGGGACTTCGGAATGCGCGATTCCAAGTCAACGTAACTGAACATCGAGCCTTGCTGAGTCTCAGATCCGCGCATCCCGTGTCCTCCCGTCGCCGTTGCCCAATCGTGCCGGATCAGGACTTTTTCAGCAAGCTCCTAG
>JBCCEE010000217.1:0-13409 GCA_039030415.1 Acidobacteriota bacterium | reverse complement strand
TGGAATGCACATTGCTAAGTGGGTCGAGATAATGTTCAGCCAGGCGTGAACATACTCACTTGAGTGTTGTTTGCAACAGTGTGCTCTGTCTGTCCAGACGTGATGTCACCAGCGGAACGCCGGTGGTGGTGAGCCTGAACAGCAGCACGACGGGGATCGACTTCGTGCTCGATCGCAAGGGCGGGATCTCCGGCACGCTCACCGAGGTCGGCAGCGGCTTCGCCATTGCCAACGTCCGCGTCGAGATCTACAGCTCGAGTGGCTCTTTTGAGCGGTCGGCCATAAGCGATGCCAGCGGCTTCTACCAGGTCGACGACCTGTTCGAAGGCACCTACTTCGCCCGCACCGAAGGCAATCTGGTGATCAATGAGCTATTCGACGATCTGCCCTGCGAACCGAGCTGCACGGTGACTTTCGGCACCCAGATCGCGGTCACCGCCAATACGACGACCCCTGGGATCGACTTCGAGCTGACGCGCACCGGCAGCATTGCCGGTACTTTGACCCGTGAAGACACCGGTGATCCCCTGACGTTCCGTCGCGTGGAGGCTTGGGACAGCAACGGCAATTTTGCCGGCTCGGTAACCACTGACGGCCTGGGCGAATATCAGATTTCCGGCCTAGATGCCGGTAGCTACTTCGTCGGCACCGACATTTCTTCACCCGATCTGCTGGACGAGCTCTACGACGACATCCCGTGCTTTGGTGGAACGCCCTCCGGCTGCGATCCCACCACCGGTAACGCGATCCCCGTAGCGCTCGGAACGACGACCTCCGGCATCGACATCGCACTCGCCGTCGGCGGCGGGATCTCCGGCAACTTGACCGATGCGGAGACCGCAGCTCCCGTCTTGAGCGGTGAAGTGGAGCTCTTCGACGCCGCGGGCAACTTCGTCAGGAGAGCCTTTGCTGACAGCAGCGGTTTCTACAGATTCTTGGGGCTCGAGCCGGGAACCTACTTTGCTACCGCCGAGTCTTTTCGCCTGTACGTCCGCGAGCTCTACGATGACCTACCCTGCGGAGCCGGCTGCATCCCGACCACCGGCACGCCGATCATCGTGACGGGCGGCTCATCCACCACCGGCATCGACTTCGCTCTCGAGCGTTTCGGAGTGATTAGCGGCACCGTCAACGATGCGGTTTCGGGCACGCTGCAAGAATCGGGCTTCGTCGACCTCTACAACGAGTTTGGCAACTTCGTAGATTCAGACTTTGTCTTCGGCGGTGGCAGCTACGGTTTCGACGGCCTGACGGCCGGAACCTACTTCGTCCGCACCAGCTCCTTCTCGAGCTTCTACGTTGAGCAGCTCTACGATGGCCTGCCCTGCGAGGGTGTTTGTAACGTCACCCTCGGTACGCCAATCGTCGTCAGCCTCGGTTCGACGATCACCGGTATCGACTTCAATCTGGAGCGCAGGGGCACCATCTCCGGCTTTGTGCAATCAACCAGCGGCGCACCCGCCCGCAACGTCACGGTGCGGTTCTGGAACGCCGCGGGCAACAACGTCAGCTCGACGACCACCGACGCCAGCGGTCTCTACACCAGCAGCGGCCTGGAGCCGGGCGCCTACTATGCCACGACCTCGAGCATCGCCTGGCTCGACGAGCTCTACGATGGCCTGCCCTGTGAAGGCGGCTGTGACGTCACGGCCGGCACACCGATCCCGGTTGCCATCAACACGACGACTCGCCACATCAACTTCCAGCTCGAGGCCGGAGGCATAATCACCGGCATGCTCTCAGCGAGCGGCCTACCGCTGAGTAACCGACGCGTCGATCTGTTCAACTCTGAGGGCGACTTCTTGCGCAGCGACCCCACCGACAGCGCAGGCACCTACGCCTTCAGCGGCTTGGCGACGGGCACCTACTTTGTCGCCACGGACGTCGGGTCGAGTTTTCTGGACGAGCTGTATGACGATCTGCCGTGTCCTGGGGGTGCGCCGACCGGCTGCGATGCCACCTCAGGCTCGCCGATCGCCGTAGCGCCCAACGCTACGGTGTCCGGAATCGACTTTGCCCTCGAAAGTGCCGGCACGCTCGGCGGTATCGTCACCGACGTCGACACCGGTCTGCCCCTCTCGAATTTGAGGGTCGAGCTGTGGAACGAGTCGGCGCAGTTCGTGCAGTCGAGATCCACGAACGATCAAGGCAGCTACCAGTTCACCAGTTTGGCGCCCGGCAATTACTTCGTCACCACCGACAATTTCCAGGGCTACCTCGACGAGCTCTACGACGATCTGCCGTGTCTCAACGGCGCGCCCGCGGGCTGTGAGCCCGACAAGGGCACCCCGATTCCGATCGTCGCCAACTCGGTGGTGACCGGTATCGACTTCCAGCTGCTGCTGACCGCCACCGGCCTCGCCGGCATGGTGACGGAGGAGGCGACCGGCGAGCCTTTGGCCAATGTGTTGATCGACATCTGGAACATCTCGGGCAACCGCGTCACCACCGCCATCACCAGCGCCGCCGGCACCTACTTCGTAGCCCTGCCGGAAGACACTTACTTCGCCTCTACCGACACCGGCAACGGCCTGCTGATGGATGAGGTCTTCGATGGCCTGCAGTGTCCCGGACCGGCCTTCGCCGGCTTCTGTGATCCGCTCCTGGGCACTGCGATCGAGGTCATGTCGAGCGGCTCCGCGGGCAATCCGGGGGTCACCGAAGGCATCGACTTCAGCCTGGGATCGTCGATCCTCTTCGAAGACGGCTTCGAGTCCGGCGACTTCTCAGCCTGGTCCAACGTCACTGGTGGCAGCTGACGTCGGGCGGATCCCAAATCCGGCACTGTGATAATCTGCAACCTGATGGAGTCGGGCAGCTTGGTTCGACTCCGTCAGATCCCCCGCGGTCTCTCGATCAATTTTCTTTGAGAAAGATCACGCCATGCCGGCCGCAAGCCTGACCCTCGATGATGATCTGGTCACCCTCCTGCAGGGTTTGAACTTGCCCGCAAAGCAGGCTGTCCGAGAGCTGATCACGTTGGAGCTATACCGTCGAGGCACCATCTCGAGCGGCAAAGCGGCTGAGCTCTTGGATATGGCGCGTTGGGAATTTGTGCGACACGCTTCGCGACTCGGCATCTCTTACTTCGAATTGACCGAAGATGAGTGGGAGGCGGAGCGCCTTCAGTCCGAGAGTTTATGAGCTCGGCGCCGATCGTTGCCGACGCGAGTGCCTTGATCGCGTTGCATCAGATCGACCATCTGGATCTTCTCGAGCAACTCTTTCAGCGAATTGTGATCCCGCCTGCGGTCACTCGCGAGATCGCCCCATCTGTATCTCTTCCGGCGTGGATCGATCAACGAGGGCTCTCCCAGCCGATCGGAGCTCAGATCTTGGCCGCTTCGCTCGGAGCCGGCGAGAGCGAGAGCATCAGTTTGGCTCTCGAGACAGATGCCAAGTGGGTCATTCTCGATGATCGTCCCGCGCGCCGTTTGGCCCAAGCGTTGCGGATCCCAACGGTAGGTACGCTGGGTATACTGGTTGCAGCCAAGCGACGAGGGCTCATTTCTGCCGTACGCCCATGCCTGGAAGCACTCTTGCGTCACGACTTTAGAATGGCTCCAATGCTGTACGACCGGGTTCTAAAGGACGTTGGCGAAGCTGACTCGGCAAAACCCAGAGCCGAGGGATGAGCTCAGGAGCTCCTGTGGCCTTGAACCCTGAGCGAGAAGATCCGTAGAAAGACCGCGCCCTTTGATCACCGAGGTCTGAACCCTCGGTGGGGCGCTGAGTCCAAACCGGTAGCCCTTCGCTGTTACAGCCTTGGCCGTCACCGCCGGGCATCCGGACGCCGAGATCCCACCTCTCATTCAGGAGCTTCATCATGTCTGCTGATCAAACGTCTGCTGATCAAACGCCCGTCGCTCGCCGGCACGATCCTATTCCCGTCCAAGATCCCTACCACGGGATCTACGCTCATGCCGTCGAGACCCGCGCCGGTGTCCGGACGCTGTATGTCTCCGGGCAGATTCCCGAGTCCCCCGGGGGCCACTTGCCGACCGACTTTCGCGGTCAGTGCCGGCAGGCGCTGGCCAATGTCGAGGCGGTGCTGGCGTCGGCGAACATGCAGTTCTCGGACATCGTCAAGATGTCGTTTTTCCTCACTCGACGAGAAGACATGGCCGACCTGGTGGCGGTTCGCAAAGAGCTGCTCGACGGCGTGCGGCCGGCCATCACCACGGTCTTCGTCGCCGGTCTGGTATCGCCGGAGTGGCTGGTGGAGGTCGAGGTCGTCGCCTGCGCCGAGTAGGCAACTCTCGGATCTCCGACTCAAATTTTTACATTTGATCTTGCCTATTTTCTGTTACGATGTTTCAACAGCATGATGCGGCGCCGTCGAATGCTGCCATCCCAACAGGTATCCAGCCGCGGCCGAAAGGCGGCGGCGTACCTACGGTCCATTCAGATACGCAACCTGTTTTTGATGGAGGCATCATGAAACGATCGCTCATGCCCGCGTTGATCCTCGCCCTCGCCCTGCTCGGAGCTGGACCCGTCGCCGCCAGCCCGGTCGAGGCGCCGCTTCCTGAACCGTCCGCCAAGGCCGAGCCGGCTGTCGAGCAACCGGCCGCCGAACCGGAGCAGACCGAAGTCGACGCCCAGGATTCCGGCACCGAAAACACGGTGGCCGACGCGTCCGCGTCCCAAGATCCCGCGGCGGGACTCGCGGCCCTCGAGTCACTGGATCCGGCGTCGGCCCTGCGTCAGAACAACGCCTGCACCTACACTTGCGCGCATCCCCTGATGTGCCCGAACATCATCGGTCTGCCACGCGCCAGCTGCATCAACGGCTGCTGCGTCTGGTAACACACGGTGTATCGACGAGGGGTGGAAACACCCCTCGTCGTGTAGACGCTGCGGGCGTAGCGCCATAGCATCAGTGGATGACGTCAACCACCCTTCAGACCTTCGCTGACGCCAGTACGCTGAGCACGGTCGAGCCCGGACACTATATCGCTAGGCTCGACGCCTCCTGGGGCCAGGGCAGAGCCCTGTTCGGTGGAATCCAAGCGGCACTGATGGTGCGTGGCTGCGAGACGCTACTCGACGACACTGAGCGACATCTTCGCACCCTGTCGCTCTCGTTTTGCCGCGCCGCCGTGGCTGGAGATATCGAGGTCGAGGCTCGGCTCGAGCGGGCCGGGCGTTACGTCAGCCACTTCACCTCTCGTCTCACCCAGGGCGGTGAAACGGTAGCGACGGCGCTCGCCGTCTACGCCCGCGACCGCGACGATTCCGTTCGTTTCGACGGCGCCGAGCCGCCCGAGCTGCCCGAGCCCGAAACCCTCGAACGCCTGCCGGCACACCCCGCCATCCCGATCTTCACCCGCCACTTCGATACCCGCTTCATCCCCGGCACCCAGCCCTACGCCGGCTCTGATGAGCCCGAGGTCAAGGGCTGGCTACGCTTCGCCGAGCGCACCCCGGCAGCCCGGAGGACGCCGCTCGACGCTCCCGCCATGGCCGCCCTACTCGACGTCTGGCCACCCGCCGTCCTCACCACCCTGGCGCCGCCACGCGCTTCGGCCTCCGTCGACCTGCGTTACGACATCTTGCAGCCCCTACCTTTGGCCAGCGCCAGCGTCGACGACTTCTACGCCTTCCGCTGCCGCATCCTCCATTGGGATGCCGGCCACGGCATCGACGAAGGCGAGCTGTGGACCCGCGATGGCCGTCCAGTAGCCCGTATCCGCCAGCTGCGGGTGATCTTCTAGCGTGCGAGGGGTAGTGTCGAGCGCTTCCTGAAGGATTCATCGATATGAGCCTGACCTGGCTCCTCGAGCCCTACATTCACGACGAAGTTCACGCCGCACTGCGTCCGCTCGCTACCCGGCGCGGCCATCGGGCCCTGCTGTGGAAGGACGAATGGCTCGAGCGCTGGCCTTCTCTGGAAGAAGGCACTGTCATCTTTCACGGTAGCCTGGGAACCGCCGACAAGATCGCAGCTTCGTCACCATGGAATCCGGGGGCGTTCTGTGCCACCTCGAGGTTCCTGTGCTCCGCCTGGTACGAGGCGGCCAGTGAATGGCTCCTGCATCGCGAATACGCTTTCACCACCGTCGATGCGTTCGTTGCGGCGCCATCCAAGCTCTTCTCAAGATTCGGTGATCCCGAGGCCCTCTTCGTACGTCCGGACAGCCCACTGAAGCCGTTCTCGGGCCGGGTAATCTCGCGCGACAACGTGAGCCTCGAAGCGCTCGACCATGGCTTCTACTACGAAGATGTAGATCTCCCTATTGTGGCGGCTCCGGTTCAAAACGTTGGGCGCGAGTGGCGCTATGTCGTTGCGAGTGGCGAGGTCATCACCGGCAGCGGCTACTCGGCTGCTACGCGCTCGGCATCGACAGAAGAGGCCAAGGGTAGGCCCTGGGACTTTGCAGCTCAGGTCGCAACCTCTCTGCCAGCGCCAGAAGCTGTCTTCGTGCTGGATATCTGCGAGGTTGAAGACGAGCTCCGGGTAATCGAGCTCAACCCGTTCAGTGGAGCGGATCTTTACGGTTGCGAGCTCCAGGCGATCGTTGATCTCTTCGAACGGCTGAGTCATCGCTCTTGATTTCTTCAAAAACACGGCTCAACTGAAAGGCACCATACTGCATCTCCTGATCCAGATGACGATTTTCTGGTTGATTGTGCGTTCAACGCCAATGCACCTATTGTGACCAACAACCTCAAGGATTTTCGCGACCTCGCGAGCACTATCGGAGTGGTAGCAATGCCGCCTCAAACTTTTCTAAGCGCTTTAAGGAACCTGTAATGGCACGGCTGACTCTTCGCCTTCCGGAGACACTTCATCAGGCTTTGGTCGATCGAGCTGCTCAAGAGGGAGTCTCGATGAACCAGTACCTCGTCTACCTACTCGCTAGATCCACCGCCGTCGAATCGGCAGCAAACCAAAAGGCAGAGTTCGAAAAGCTACGAGGGCGATTCACTGACGATCAAGCCGAACAAGCTCTGTCTGCCTTACTCGAAGCGAGAGCCTAGAGCCCTTCACCGCCACTATCGGCGAGCTCCTGATGCTCACCAGCCGCATGTCTCGCAACGTCTAGGGTCGCCAGCGGCCGGGGATCCTGGCGTCCGGTGAGCTCGACGGCGCGCTCGGCGAGCTCGACGGCTCGGGCGGGATCGCGCAGCTCGGGAGCTTCGGCGGTGGCGAGGGCGTAGGCGAGGTTGTTGAGGGCGCTGACGCGGTTTGGGTCGAGCTCGAGGACGGCACTCCAATGTCCGATAGCGCCGGCGAGATCGCCACCTCGAGCGAGTAGACCGGCGAGGTTGTTGTGGGCGACGATGGCGTCACCGGTGACGAGGGTGGGCAGCTCTAGAGTGGCTCGATATTCGGTGATCGCGGCGGCGATTTTACCTGCGGCGGCGAGGCTCTCAGCAAGCGAGAGGCGGGCCTCGGCGTCTTCGGGGTCGGCGGCGACGGCTTCCTGAAACGCTGCCCGCGCTCGGTCCGCGTCACCCTTGGCCTTCCACAGCAGTCCCTTGCGCCAATGCCACAGCGAGAGATCCGGCTCAGTCGGCACCCAGGCGACACCGGTCAGGGCCCGTGCGCCCAGCAGCAGCACTAGACCGGTGACCAGCGCCCGGGTGCGACGCTCCAAGCCGGCGCGGATCAGGGCGCTGAGGCCATAGCCTGCGAAGAGGATGAGCAGCGGCACGATCGGGGCGCGGAAGCGGGCCGAGACGAAGAAGGGCAGAAACGACAGACTGTAGATGGCGCCGCTCGCCAGCAGCAGCGCCGTGAGCTCGAGACGTCGCGACCGCTCGGGATCAGGCGGCTGCGGACGCCTCCACTCCCAACCCAGCCACCCCAGGCCGAGCAGGGCGAGAGCCAAGAGGGTAGCGAAGCTCGGGCCGAAGCTGAGGGTCGGCGAGGCTCGACGCTCGAAGGCGAGGATCTTGTTGTTGGAGATCTCGGCGGGTCCAAAGAACAGGGCGAGCTTACGAACCATCAGACGCAGCACCGCCTCGGGCTGCTCTTGCGCATAGTCGAGGGCGCGACGACTGAAGTAGGCCGAGACCTCGGAGTCTGCCATTGGTCGCCCGAAGAGGCGCTCGACGCCAGCGGCGACGAGCGGGTAGTCGAACGAGTCCCAGCCGGCCTCCAGGCCGGCGATCTGCCCCAGCTCAGCGACCCCGGCGCTCATACCGTCGCTCTGCGGGTGGGTGCCGACAAACAGGTTGATGCCGGCGTTGGAGGTGATCCACACCGCGTCACCCGCTACCCGCAGATTGCGCAGGGTCGCCGGCAGGGTGGTGAGAACGAACGCCAAGGCAAAGGCCAGCGCCGGGGCGCAAAATACGCGCCGGCGCAAAGCCGCTATATCGTGACGACGTACCGTTAGCCAGGCCGCCCACAGCAGAAACGCCGGCACCAGCACCGCCGCGTTGGGGCGCACCAGGGCGGCGACGCCGAGCGCTATACCGACGCTGACGGCTCGACGTAGCGTGAAGCCCTCGACCCAGCGCGCCGCCAGGGTCCAAGCCACGATCAGCAGGAAGATCAGCAGGGTCACCGCCATGAGCTCGGCTTCGAAGAAAATGAACAGCCAGTACACGGCGGCGAGCACTGCCGAGCACAGTGCCGCGACCTCGCCATAGATGCGTCGCGCCAGGCGAAAGAGCAGCCAGCAGCTGAGCAGGCCCAAGGCCATCTGCAGCAGCCGCGGCCAGCCGTAGCTGCCGCCGGTGACGGCGTAGACCGCGGCCAGCGCAAAGGGGTAACCGGGCGGGCGAAAGTAGGGGCGCTGCGGGATCTCGGGATCGGTGACGCCGGCTGGCGGAGTCCAGTCGCCGGAGAGCAGGGCGCGGGCCCAGTAGTCGTGGTACTGGGCCTCGAACTGCGGCAGGTCGAAATCCGGCGCGCGGGTGACTTCGAGCAGGTAGGTCAGGCGCAACAGAGCGCCGATCACCAGAATGGCCACCAGCAACCCGCGTTGACGTCGATCGCGCGGGGCGCTCTGGGAAGATTCAGGCACCGCTTGCTACCGCGACCGGCTTGCGCCTGCGGCGCCACTTGAGGTGGCGACGCAGCTCGCGGGCGGTAGGGCTCTCGACGCGGTCGAGAAAGGCTTCGAGCGGGCCGGAGTAGAGCAGCTCGCCGCCGTGGACGCCGCCGCCAGGGCCGAGGTCGACGATCCAGTCGGCCCGCGCGATGAGCTCGGTGGCGTGCTCCACCACCACCACGCCGTGGCCACGCTCGACCAGGCGACGCAGGGTACGGTAGAGCAGGTCGATATCCGCCAGATGGAGGCCGGTGGTGGGCTCGTCGAACAGGAATAGGCGGTGCCCCTCCTTGGCCGGACGATCGAGGAAGCTGGCCAGCTTGAGACGCTGGGCCTCGCCGCCGGACAGGGTAGAGGTCGGCTGACCGAGTCGCAGGTAGCCGAGACCGACGTCGGCCAAGGCCTGCAGCCGACGGCACAGCCGCTTGCGGTCGGCAAAGATCTCGAGCGACTCTTCCACCGTCAGCTCGAGGGTTTCGAAGATGTTGCGTCCGCGGCAGCTGACCGCCAGCACCTCGGGCTTGAAGCGCCGTCCTTCGCAGGTATCGCAGCGGACGGTGACCGAGGCCATGAACTGCATGTCGACTTCGAGGACGCCGGTGCCGCGACATTCGGAGCAGCGGCCGCGATCCAGATTGAACGAAAAATGACCGGGCTCGATGTTTCGGCTCTGGGCGTCTTCGGTGGCGGCGAACAGCTTGCGGATCTCGTCGTAGGCCTTGACGTAGGTCACCGGGTTGGAGCGGCTCGAGCGGCCGAGAGGACGCTGGTCGACGAGGGTGACGTCGGCCAGCTCGTCGAGCCCGACCAGAGCTTCGCACTCACCGGGCTCGACGTTGACGACGCCTTTCGCCCGCTGGTAAGTGCCGTGCAGCACGTTTTCGATCAGAGTCGACTTGCCGGAGCCCGACACGCCGGTGACCGCCACCAGGCTGGCCAGCGGCAGCTCGACGTCGAGGTCACGCAGGTTGTGGGCGCTGGCGCCCTGGATCTCGATGCGCGGACGCTCGGCTAGCGGCGGACCGGCCTCAGCGAGCTGACGGGACAGCTGTTTGCGGGTGGTGGCACGACGCTCGCGCAGGTAGCTGGCAGTGAGCGAGCGATCGTTGGCGAGCACGTCGTCGAGCTCGCCTTCCGCCATCACCTCGCCGCCGTGCTCGCCCGCCATCGGCCCGAGATCGATGACGTGGTCGGCGCCGCGAATCAACGTCGGATCGTGCTCCACTACCAGCACCGTGTTGCCGCGACCCGCGAGGTCGCGCAACAGCGCCACCAGGCGCCCGGAGTCCTGGGGATGCAGGCCAATCGTCGGCTCGTCGAGCACGTAGAGGGTGCTGGTGAGGCCCGAGCCCAGAGCGGCGGCGAGCTGAATACGCTGGGCCTCACCCCCCGAGAGCGTGCGCGATTGCCGGTCGAGACTCAGATAGTCGAGGCCGACGCGGTGCAGAGTCGTCAAACGCTCCTGCAGCTGCTCTAGCAAGTGGCCGGCCCGGGCTCGCTCTGGCCGGCTCCACTTCTGATCGTCGAGCCAGCCGCGCAGGCGCTCGATGCTGAGAGCGGTGAGCTGCGGCAGGGTCTGGTCACGCACGCGTACGGCCAACGCCTCGGGCTTGAGGCGCGTGCCGCCACAGTCCGGACACGGATTGTAGGCACGGTAGCGCGACAGCAGGATGCGCACGTGCATGCGGTAGATCTTGCGCTCGAGCCGCTTGAAGAACTTGTCGAGGCTGGTGAATGCGCCCTGGCCGCTCCACACGAAGCGGCGGTCAGCCTCGGACAGCTCTTGCCATGGCACGTCGAGCGGAATGCCCCGCTGACGGCAGGCGCTGTACAGCTTGCGATACTTGCCGGAGTGCGCCGGAGTGTTCCAGGGCGCGATCGGCCCCTCGGTGAGACTCTTCGAGGGATCGGGGATCACCCGCTCGGGGTCGATGCCGATCACGCGGCCAAAGCCCTGACAGGTGACGCAAGCGCCGAGCGGTGAATTGAACGAGAACAGGGCCGGCACCGGTCGCGGCAGGCTAGCTCCGCACTCGACGCAGGTTAGGGCGCGGCCATAATGCCTTGCGCTGTTGGCGGATTCGGCGTCCGCGTCGACTACCTGTACCCGGCCGCTGGTGAGCTGGTAGGCCTCCTCGATAGCGGCCGCGAGGCGCGACGTCGCGCCGGCCTCAGCGCGGAAGCGGCCGAGCACCAAGGGAAGCGGATCGAGCGACTTGAGCCAGCGGTCGCCGGGGCTCATGCGCACCACTTCACCTTCGTGGTAGCGGCGGAAGAAGCCCTGCCGGACCAGCTCCTTGAGCTTGACGTTGGCCTGGCGCGGCGGGCGCTCGAGCTGGGCCAGCAGCAGCACCCGCGCTCCGGCCTCGCCAGAGGCGATGGCATCGGCGACCTCCTGCGGCGTCGAGCGCTGCACGCTGCCGTGGCCG
Organism: Acidobacteriota bacterium; assembly: GCA_039030415.1. Taxonomy (GTDB): domain Bacteria; phylum Acidobacteriota; class Thermoanaerobaculia; order Multivoradales; family J023; genus JAAELT01. The sequence continues at coordinate 1,972 of JBCCEE010000217.1, read as the reverse complement.
TTCGGACAGCTGACCTCACCGAGGTGAGTGTAGATCAGCCGCAGAACGTCGTAGACCTCGGTGATCGTCCCGACCGAAGAACGCGCGTTCTTGATCGAGTTGCGGGCCTCCAGCGCCACCGCCGGCAGAATGTTGGTCATGGCGTCGACCGGCGGCCGCTCCATCTGATCGAGGAACTGCCGAGCGTAGGTCGACATCGACTCGACGAAACGCCGCTGCGCCTCGGCGTAGACGGTGTCGAACACCAGCGATGACTTACCGGCGCCCGACAGCCCGGTGACCACCGTCACTTTGGCGTGCGGCACCCGGCAGCTGACTCCCCGAAGATTATGGGTGCGGGCGCCGACGATCTCGATAGCGGGCTCGGTCATCAACTAGATTCCATCTCTCGATTCTCGCGGTAGAGTAGAGGCTAACCATCAGTCTTGTAAACCATCTGAGCCCGCGCCGCTTCACGGGCCCATCGCTGCCATGATCTCTCGATGGGATGTCCCAATTCACTGGGCCAGGTCCAGGTCTGTGCCGGCCCAACAGCGACGACGCAACCGAGGCGAAATGAAGATGAGCACAGGCGGGCGAGGGAAATGGTGGTGGGTTGTGCTGGCGAGCTCGAGCCTCGTCCTGTGGTTCGGTTGTGGCGGCGATGGACCGAGCTCAGGCGAGGCTTCAGCACCCGCGGAAGGACTGAACGAGCTGACCCTGGCGGCGGTGGGTAGCTACCCGGCTGCAGCGGTTGTCGAGCTGCGCGGGCTGGTGGCCTGGCTCAACGAACGGCTCGCCGACGATGGCTGGCGGGTTGGCATACGCATCGCTGGCTCGGTGCCCGAAGTGGCGCAGTGGCTGGGCTCCGGCGAAGCAGACCTCTACATGGACTCGCCTCACCCCATTCTTCTGGCGCGTCACCTTTCGGATTGTCGACCGATTCTCAGACGTTGGAAGTTCGGCTCGCCAACCTACGATTCGCAGATCTTCGTGCGCGAGGACTCGGGCATAAGGGATCTCGAAGGGCTTCGCGGCCAGACCATCGCCTTCGAAGATCGCTACTCCTCGTCGTCGTTCTTTCTGCCGATGGATCTGCTGATCAGCCGCGGGCTCGAGGGATCCTTCCTTGGCCAGGCGGAGGATCCGGTGCCCCCAGAACAGCTGGGGTTCGTGTTCTCGGACGGCGATTCGAACACCATGCATTGGGTGCTGGCCGGCAAGGTGACAGCCGGTGCCATGAACCGCTGGAACGTCGACCACCTGGCCGACGCCGAGCGGGACCAGCTGCGCATCCTGGCGACTACCGCGGAGCTCCCACGGCACTTGATCGCGGCACGCTCCGGTCTCGATCCGGTCGCCGAGGCCCGCATCCGCGAGCTGCTGATGTCGGCCCATGAGACTGAGGAAGGACGAGCCATGCTGGCGGAATTCTCTTCCACCGATCGCTTCGATGACATCCCGGCCGAATTCCTAGCGGATATCGATCGCATCCAGGCAGGCGTGGTCCGGCTAGACGAGCTGGTTACCGAGGCTGCAACCAACAGGGCTGCCGCGGCCAACAGGGCTACTGCAGCCCACAGGGCTGGTGAATCCGAGGAGCCATGAAGACGAGTCTGCGATCACTGACCTTGATCTACACCGTGGGCCTGGCGTTCATCGTCAGCAGCGCGGTGGGGCTCGGCATGTATGCGATCGCACGACAGAGTCTGCAGGAGGCCTACCAGAGTCGTTTCGAGGCTTCGGCTAGCGAAGCCGCTTACCAGCTGGTCGATCCGGTCTACAACCTGGACGCGTTCGCCGTCCAGCGGCTGCGTGATTCGCTGACCCTGACCAACCCCTCGTTGCTGCGCAGCATCGCCGTCGATTTCCAGGGCCGCCCTTTCGGAGGCTGGACCGATTGGCGCAAAGAGGGGTTGGTCAGGGTCAGCGAATCACGCAGCCGCTGGACGGCGAACGCGTCCAGGTTGTAGACCGGATCGACCAGCTGGTA
>JBCCEE010000216.1:0-13421 GCA_039030415.1 Acidobacteriota bacterium | reverse complement strand
GCTCTTCCGATCTGCCGATCTCGCCCTCGTAGCCCATCTTGAGCTCGAGGTGGCGCCCCGGCAGGTATTGATTGCTGTCGCTGTACTTGTAGCGCTTCTTCTTGCGATCCCAGTTGTTGACCGTGATCTCGAAGGTGTCCATGCCGTAGAGGTTGTCCCGGTACACCACGTTGTGGATGTCCACCTTCTTGACCCCGGTCATCAGCTCGCCGTCGACCCGCACCTCGAAGTCGGGTACGAAGAAGTCTTCAGACTTGTAAACCGACCAGTCCGTCATGACGAGCTCTCATCGTTGGGGTTCAGGGGATACATCCGGAGCGCCTGTGCGGTGCGACACGAATTCGCTGGGGCGGGTCGCGACACGTCACGGGCCCTCCAGCGGCGGCAGGATCAACACCGTGCCGGCGTCCAACCGACGCGGGTTGTCGACCACGCCGGGGTTGGTCTCGACGATGTAGCGCCAGGCGCCGGCGTCGCCGTAGACCTCGGCGGCGATGCGGTTCAACGTGTCGCCGCGCTGCACTACGTGGCGGGTGGTATGCGGCGAAGTCTGCCCGGCGACCTCGGCCAACAGCTGCTCTTCGGTCTTGAACTCGATGAAGCTCAGGCTGACCAGCGCCCGCAGCGGCACCCCCGCTTCGTTGAACAGCGTGAACTTGCGCTGCACGCTCTCGAGATAGCCGGTGAATTCCAGGCCTGACCAGGTCACCGTGCACACCGGTGGCGCCTTCTGGGCCGAGCCCGGGTCGACCTTGGCCATCTCTTGCAGAGTCGCCGCTTGCGCCGCCACCCCAACCTTGTTGTCCAACGTGTCGTCGAACAGCAGCGTCATGTTGAGCTTCTCGTTGTTGCCGCGGATGAACTCGAGCACCGCGGCGTTGAGCCGCTTGGTCTCCATCTCCTTGATCTTGACGCTCTTGTCGAGGGTGAATTCCGTCGGGTTGAACTGCGCCGTGACGGTGCCCTTCGTGCTCGTGATGATGAGCTTGCTAATGACTTGTTCCGTGGGGTGAGCTGCGGGTCCCAGCGTTTCCTAGGGCCGATTGATCGTGGTCCGTGGCACGAAGCGACGGAATGGGCCGGCTTTACCTGAGCTGATGCGCACGTCGGTGGTGTCGTGCAGCAGCGCGCGATGACGCTCGATGTCCTGCAGGCGTCGCAGCACCCGCTCGACGATGCGGTCCTGCTGCTTGTCCGACAGCGGCACCTCGTCGTCCATGGCGGTGACTTCGCTGCTGATCTCTCCGATGTGTACCGGCATCCTCGAATTCCTCTAGGGGTTGTGGCGCGTGGCTCAGACCACCTTCAAGCCGTGGTGACAGAGCTCCATCGTTTCCACTGAAACACTGCTTTGGCCGCCGTTCAGCGTCGGACCCTGGACCTTGCAGGGATAGGCTCGATCGAGGCGCCAGGTCTGCACCACCTGCCCCTGTTCGTCGAGCTGGGTGATCGACGCCGTCTTGAGCAAAACGTCACCGGGCAGGGTCTGCTTGTGCCAGTTCCAGAATGCGGCGTCGACAATGCCGCGCTTGAACGTGACGTTGCCGTGCTTGAAGCGGCTCGGCAGCTTGTGGACGTAGTCGTTGACTCCGCCCTCGGCGTACTCGAAGACCTCGGTCTGCACCTCGATCCCGGTACACTCACTGAACCCGCCCGACATGCCGTCGATGTCGATCCGGAAGCGGAAGGCCGGAAACGGATCGTTGCGATTGCCGGTCTCAGCCACGGCGCGCCTCCTCGGTCACCTGCAGGATCTCGACTCCGGCCTCGCTGCGACCGATACGAACCACCACGAACTCCGCCGGCGGTGGCAGCAATACCCCGATCTCGCAGATCAGGCGTCCGGCCTCGACCTCCTCCGGGGGATTCGTCACTTCGTTGCAGCGCGCGAAGTAGGCTTCGTCACGGTTGCTGCCGTCGAGCGCGCCCTGACGCCACAGACGATCCAGGGTGCTCTCCGTCACGCGCTCGATCGCCTCCCACAGCGCCGGTCCGTTGGGCTCGAGCACCGACCACTGCAGCCCTTGATCCAGCACTTCGCGGATCAGGATCAGCAGACGGCGCACGTTGACGAACCGCAGGCTGGTGTCACTCGATAGGGTGCGTGCGCCCATCACCCTCAGGCCGCGGCCAGGGAGAGCTCGAATGACGTTGATCCCGACCGTGTTGAGGCCACCATGATCGATATCGTCGATCACCATCGCCAGATCGCGGGTTCCCTCGACCACTTGATTCGCTGGCGGACGCTGCACGCCCTCCTGCCGGTCTCCACGGGCATAGATGCCGGCCATGTGGCCGCTCGGCGGCACGCGGTGCAGCAGGCCGGCGAGACGCAGAGGATCCGGCACGTCGAGCCATGGGAAGTAGAGCGCCGCGTAGCTGGAATCGAAGCGTCGCCGCCACTCGCTGACCTGCTGTGGCGTCACCAGATCGGGCAACGGATCGATCAGTGCAAAGCGATCGCCCTGGGTCTGACAGTGCTGGATCAGCGCCGCTTGCAGCACGTCGATCTGCACCGGACTGAAGTGCGGCGCCACCTCGGTCGGCTCGAGCGGCGGCGGCTCGGGAGCCGGCTCGTCCAGGCAATGACAGTCCACCTCGGGAAGCTTTCGAGCGGGCGCCCCCACCGTCGGCTTGGGCATGATGTCGGGCACCGCGACGAGGCCGACCTCGTCCACCGCTGCGAGAGCCGCCAGACCCCAGGAGGCCTCGAGCGGAGCTCCGGTGCCGCTCAAATGCGCCGGAGACAGGGTCTCGAGCCCATCCGAGCCACCGGTGAGCCAGGTACGCCCCTGCGGCAGCGAGCCTGGATCGGGCACGCTGTCGCGATCTGGAATCTTCTCGCCGTCCGCGGCAGGCCGCACCTTGATCAGCTGCGAGCCCTCATCGAGCAATCGACGCACGTTGCGCGACTCGTGCCGCAGCAGGCCGAGGCGAGCTTCATGACTGGGCCGCAAGGGCGCCGGTAGGTTGTAGGGATATTCGTCCGGCGACGACAGATCGATCGCGGTGATCCAGGAGCTGCCGGCGGTCAGGATATTCGGCGCGTAGCGCGGATGCTCCGGCGCCATCGATAGCTCGGCGAAGCTCTCGGCCGCCAGCGGCTCGAAGCCTTCTCGATCCTGCGCGCGATCGCGCGGCAGCGGCTCGAGCGTGAGCGAGAACGCCGTGTTGCCCCTGCCGGCTGGCGCCACCGCCACCGTCACATCGTGGTCGAGCAAGCGGGGGTCGTGAGCCTCGAGCCTGAGGGTCGGTCGCCCCTGGGCGTCGACCAGATCGAGACTCGCCACCGCGTGCGTCAGATCGAGCCAGGTCTCGCTCTCACCGGTTGGCAGCCGCACGCTGAGCGAGAACCGCTCGCGCCCCTGGCGACCGACCCGCAGCGAAATCTGTCGGCCCCAGGCGCCGGGGCTAGAAGCCTCGAGCCTGAGACCGACGCGCCCCTGGCCGTCGAGCAGATCGACCTCTGCCGGCGTCGCGGCCAGGGGATCGGCGACCCGCACCACCCAGCAGGTGCGTCCGCCGTTGGCAAAGAACCCTTCGACCGCATAGGCCAGATAGGCATGCGACAGGTGCCCGCCGAAGATCGACGTGAACTGCCCCCAGCTCTCCACCCGCACCGGCTGCTGAACCGGGCCGCGGGCAGCGATGCCGACGAAGCCCGCGATATCGGTGCGGACGCCTTCGAGGACACGGGGATCCGCCCACTCGAAACGCACTCCTGGCGTGCTGGGTGCCAACATCTAGCTCTCCAGTGAAGGGTTCGGGAGGCTCGGCGGCTGCCGCCACCGAGCTCCTCGATCAGTTGAAGGTCAAAACGAGGAGCCTGAGGCCACTAGGCCAGCTGGATGTCCTCGCAGGCGATCTCGAGGGTCTCGATCGCCGTCTCGTTGTTCTTGGCGTTGAGGGACGGCCCTTCCCATTTGCTGGGCCAGCCTTCACTGAAGTTCCAGCGCAACGCTTCCTCGCGGGCCTCGTTGAGCAGCACGACCGAGCCCGAGCGACGCTCGGTGCGGCCGTCCATCACCGTCTTGCGCCACTGCCACAGATCCTTGCTGTCGGTGTAGCCGCGCTTGAGCACGATGTTGGTGAACTTCTTCAGCCCCGGCAGCTTGCGGACGCGGATGTCCTCATCGCCGTTGCGGTACTCGATGATGTCGGTCTCGGTGACGAGGCCGCTGCACTCGGCAAAACCGGCGGCGCCTCCGCCGTCGATCTCGACCCTGAAATTGAATGCGGAATAGGGATCGTTACGGCTTCCCGTTTCGCTCATGAGATGTCCTCCTCAGTGTCTACTGCGTGGCCTCGAGGGTTTTCTGGCCGATGCGGATGATCACGAACTCGGCCGGCTTGACCGGCGCAATGCCGACGTAGCAGATCAACCGTCCGTTATCGATGTCGTCTTGGGTCATCGTGGAGCGGTCGCAGCGCACGAAGAAGGCTTCCTCCTCGGTCACGCCCTGCAGCGCGCCATCGCGCCAGACCCGCACCAGGAAGTTGCTGATGCTGCGCACGACGCGGGCCCAGGTCGGCTCGTGGTTGGGCTCGAAGACCACCCACTGCGTGCCTTCGTCGAGGGACTCCTCGATGAAGATGAACAGGCGACGTACGTTGACGTACTTCCACTCGGCATCGCTCGCCATTGTGCGCGCACCCCACACCCGAATGCCCCGGCGATCGGTGCGGAAGTCACGGATGACGTTGATGCCGCGCGGGTTCAGGATGTCCTGCTCGCCCTTGACAACCTTGTACTCGAGCGGGCCGCGGCGCGAATTGAGGTCGCGGTTGACGATGCCTCGGATAACCTCGTTGGCCGGCGCCTTGTGGACGCCGCGATCGATGTCGGTCCGGGCGTAGATGCCCGCGACATGTCCGGCCGGCGGAATCAGCAGCGTGTCCTGAGTGCGCTGGTCGAAGACCCGGACCCACGGATAGTAGATACCACCATAGGAGGTGTCGCGCACCGGGTAGATGTCCTGCACGGTGCCCTGCCCCTTCGGCACGCTCAGGATGCCGAAGCGATCCTTGAGGCGCTCACACTGATTGAGCAGCACGTTGGTGATCTGGAAGTTGTTGCGAATGCCAGGGTTGACCTCGTCGGGAACCACCAGCAAGGAGATCTCGTCGATCGCCTCGAGGCCGGCCAGACCGGTGCGCTCGTCCGGCGGCACGGTGTCTTTGCCGGCGAAGTCGCCTGGCGTCAGCTGCGCCTCCTCGGTACCGCCATTGAGCGGATTGTCGGCGCCGCCCGTCAGACTGGCTTCTGCCGCCGCATCGGGAATCTGCAGGGTGGCGCTCGCCAGGTCGGCGATCGGCGCTCCGTTGTCGTCGACGTACTCGGCATGGATGAGTCGCGAGTTGCCGTTGATCACGTCCGGTAGGAAATCCGGTTTGGTGATGTCGGTCGACAGGTTGTCGAAGTCTTCGGTGAGGGTCGACCAGCGAATGATCATGCGCGCCGTACCCGCACGGGTACCGGCCTGCACCTCGACCGAGACGCCGTCGCCCCAGACGCCGGGTCCGACCGCCGAGGCACGCACGAAGAGCGCCGCGTCGCTAGTGGCCAGCGACAGCGCCGAGCGAGTACCGAAGTCGGTGTTCTCCGGCCGCGCCGGCTGCGGCACGATCGCGGGATTCGGATTGGTGTTGCCCCACTCCAGGTGGACCAGACGCGATGCCGCGTTGATGGTGCTGATCACGTAGTTGGCGGAACCCGGCTCAGCCGAGAGATTGTCGTAGTCTTCGACGACATCCGCGGCCTTGTAGAACGGGCTGGCCAGATTGGTGCGATCGACCGGATCGACAAACGGACTGGGGATACCGTCCGAGAAGTAGGCGATCGTCACCCGGAAGAGATCCAGCGCCGGCGATGCGTTGAGATCGGCACGGCTGGCCGTCGTCACCCGGATCATGATGTTGTTGCCCCAGTTACCTGGTCCGAGCGCTTCCGCTCGCAGGACGTTGGTGAGCCCCGAGCCGCTGTCCGAGCTCGGCGCGGCCAGCGAGATCGACGAGGCGATAGCGTCGCTGTTGATGACCCGCGCGACGAAGGCACGCTTGCCACCGTTCTGGAAGAAACCCTGGATGGAATAGGGCAAGAACGATTGGGACGGCTCGATGTAAGAGCCAAACCAGCGCTGGAAGTCGAGCCAGCTGGTTACCAGACGGGGGGTGGTGGGACCGCGCTCGGTGCGGCCCGCGAAGCCTGCGGTACTGGTACTAACCCCTTCGATGGGCTTTGGCCCAGTACTGATCTCCTCGACGTAGACACCAGGCGAGAGATACTCGGGCATTTCTGTCCTCCTTAGTCGGTTACGAGAAACGGATTGTCGGCACTACCACGGTCGCTCGCGGCCGCACCAAGATGGATGACGCGATCTGATTTCGCCCATCCGGCAGCACAAGCTCGATGTCGACCGTCTCTTCGGGCTGGGTAGGATCGAAGTAGTAGAACCAGGCGCCGTCGCCACGGGTCTCCACGATGCCGGTATGGCCCACCACCTCCACCGTCGCACCGCGAATCGGCACCCCGGTATCGGTCGTGACCCACCCCCTGAGAGCGGTCTGCAGCAAGCTGTTGTCGCGACCTTGAATCAACGGCACGCCATCGACTTCCGTGGGAGGTCGATCCGGCCACACGAACCGGACGGTGAGGTCGCTATCGGTCACATCATCCGGAAACACGAGCACCCACTGACCGGTGTCGTCGGTCGAGTAGGAGTACGAAGCCTGCGTGACCTCGATCGTCACGTCGGCGATCCCGCTGCCGTCGCGGTGGTGAACGCCACCGCGCAGCAGGGTGGTTCCGCGCCCTTGGGAGAGCGTGCTCTCGCGCGGGAACGGGTAGCGGAAGCCCGGCGCGAGATCGAACGCATAGGGCGTCCGAGTCTCAGGCAGAGCAATGTCTTGACGCACGGCGTGCTGGTAATAGTCGCCTTCGGCTCGCACCGCGTAGGTGCCTTCTGCCATCTGCGAGCGGCGCTTGCCGTCCGCCAGCTCGACCTCGCCGTAGAACAGGTGGTACCCGCTAGGGTTGCGGCGGGTAATCATCCGCCACGGGGCGTCGAAGGCCTCGAGCGTGCTGTCGACCATCTCGCCGACCACCCACAGCTCGACGCCGGACAACGGCCGCGGCCGAGGCCCCCGCACGCCGCGGTCGCGGGCGTAGAGGTCTTCGAGATCGAAGATCAATTGAGCGCGGCGCTGGGTCTGGACGTCGATCATGACGTCTCCCCTCCGCCACCGCGCACTTCGAACCCGGTGAAGCGCTCCACGATCCGCGCATGGCGCGGAACGCGCAGCGAATCGATGCGATTGACTCGCACCTGGTAACACAAGGACAGCCGATAGGGCTCGCGCAGAGAATCCCAGACGCGAGTCAGCTCTTCGAGGGTCAAGCGGCTAAATATGATCCGCAGCTCCTCGGCGATGCCACTCGCTTCATCCCTCAGCAGAATCGTCGCATTGTCATAGAAGACCTGCATCGCCTTGCCGAGCAAAAGATGCTCGGCAGCGGTCGAAGCCGCAAATGGGGTCAGCAGGAAAGAAAAATTCAGCGCCAACGGCGGAAAGCGCTGCGTGTCGTGCGACGGCCCACGCTCCATCGGCTGGTTTTTCATGAACTCGTTTTCGGTGATGTGATGCAGCCACAGAGAGATGCGGCTGGCGGAATCCTGCGCCGTCTGGGTCGGGTTTTTGAGCACGATCGCCTCTTCGCTGCCGACGATCGGCCGCAGCGTGTCGTCCTCGTTGTAGGCCTCCCAGAGCAGCGAGCGCAAAGCCTCGCTGACTGCTGCCACGACGGAGTAGCTACTCAAGCGACCGCCCTCCGCTCGCATGTTGCTCCAAAGAGCCTCCGGCGATAGCTGGGCCGCACCAGGCGCATCCCCTCGAGCTCTGGGCTCGCCCCCCAAAAACTCAAAGCAATGTTTTCCGAATAGCGCTTCATCACAAACATTCGAAATACCCCAGACAAATCAAGAGGCTTCACTCGGCCAATTCACAACACCAAACATTTATTGCGGCGAACGTTTATTGCAGCGAACACTTATTGCGGCTCGTCTCCCAGCACACTTAGAGAGCAATCAACGGCGCATCAAAATCACTGTAACGCCGAGCCGCCTATTCAACGTACCGCACCGAAACCTGCCGCGCAACAACAAAATGATTGAAAGCAAAAATTCTCAATCAAGGCACACAAAGCCTTTGTTTTCAGACTTTCTGCGAATCTCTCGAGATCTTTAATCATTGCGTACACTCGTGACATAGAGCGAAACAGGCCCCCGTTTCGAACAGCACCAAACCACTATTAAAACCTTACAAAGGACACAGCTCCTCCTAATTCGAAGCTCAATAGCCTCGACGCTCCGGAGACATAGAGCTCCCCGGCCACCGCCAAACCAATCGCCCTTTGATAAGCGATCCCTTTAGCTCGAAAACGAGCGAAGGCGTCGACGACGGTATGTGGATCTGAGTCCTGTGAGAAATCGGCTCGGCTCTGTCCTGCCGATCAGGGCGTTTGCTGCGCTGCCGCGCTCAACGCGCCCTGAGAGAGTCGAGCACCTCTAACCTAACTACATGCTATTAAACAACTTACTTGAAACCTCCACGGCATCGCTGCGCTCTACCACAGCGTCGAAAGAGATCTGAACAAGCCGGTTTCGTCGTTACGAGAACGCACCACAAGCCAGCTTCATTCTCTAAGGTGCGAAGCCCAGTTCGCCGCTTCACACCGCCCCAAATCATTACGACCAAATCATTCCGGCAAAATCATTGCGGAGAAAGGTAGCCGAAGACGCGACTCCAAGGTCTGCGGCGACCAACGTCTTTACAAGTTACCGCAGGCTCGACGGATGACGCAATATCCAATTTCACCGATCCAGCTCCAATTGAAAAGTAACAATAACCACCGACCGTCAACCAGCACGATCACACTACCGCTTGTCACCACAAACAGACCTTTCGACACATCAGCCCGCGCGTCCTCGCCTGCAACACAGCTCACGCCGAACAGCTCGGCCGGTCAAAACGTCTCTGCACACCGCGCTGGCAGCCCGCCAGAGAATGACTCAAGAGCATAGTACTTCCCCTTACAGAGTGGGTACCTGCGTTCCCTCTGCCCAACGCTCGAGAGGCGTTTGCATGCCGGATGAATCTGCTGCTTTCACGCAGTGCCAGCTGCCGCTGATCACACTGCGAGCTCAGCTCGAAGCTCCCTGGACCTGCCGCCCCCGGATCTTCTCTCAGCTTGCCGTACTAGAGCCTGCCTTCTCCAGTATTAATCATCATTTCAAGGCCTTAGAACACCAGAATCGAATCATCTCAAACAACTCATCGAAGAAGTGCCCAATCGGCCAGCACTTCGACTCGCTTCCGCCCTGAGCTCTTGGCTCCATGCTCCCGAAATCCGGCGACGGAACTGCAGTAGCGGACTGCCGATCTGGGAGCTCAGGAAGACCGAGCCCCCGTATTCTACAATCACATACGATTATCGAGTCAAGGATGTTTAGGCTCAATGCTTCTCGAGCTCGTAATCTCCGAAACCTTCGGGCTCGGCGCCCTCTCACTCTAGCAGGGCGTGATCGCGGGACGAATTCGATCAAATGTTCTCAAATCCAGCTCGGCACCGTATAATGATACGGTTTGTAGACGCCAGAAGCGTTCGACCGAAAGGGCAGCTCGGCAGCAAGCACACTCCAGGGTTTATAGTTTCCGCTCACTTTTACTGATTGAACTGAAGATGTTTTCATCGCAGTTTTTATGAACAAACTCAGACTCACTGCGTTACTATGGCAAGTCGAGGGGCTGATCGAGAGGGTTGCAGTCTGATCCCATGAATCGCTCGCGAGCCGATAACGTGATGTAACTTGCTTTACCAAGAAGTCTCGATCCGGGCCGATTCATCGGGTCCACGACTTCGCCGTCTGCGGCAGCCGTCGCCCTACAAGGAAACTCGAGATGCATACGCTGAGATTTTTTCTGGTTGTCCCTCTCGCCGCCGTACTCGTTCTTGCTGGATTGACCGACGCCCAGCAGCTTGGAGATTCCATCGGCGGCGAAGACCGGACCGGTGGTGCTACCGGCCCAACGGGCGCCACGGGGGCTACCGGGGCTACCGGCCCTGCGGGTCCGCCGGGCACGAGCGGTTCGCGCGGTACCGATGGTACGCTCGGTCCACAGGGGGCAACTGGCCCCGCAGGTAAAGATGGCGATCCGGGAGCGCAGGGTGCGGCAGGGCCACGCGGCAATACCGGCGCCGTCGGACCCGCCGGACCGCGAGGCAATACCGGCGCCGCCGGACCAGCGGGACCCCAGGGCAGTACCGGAGACACAGGACCCGCCGGACCGCGAGGCAATACCGGCGCCGTCGGACCGGCCGGGCCCCAGGGCGATGCCGGAGACACAGGATCCACCGGGCCGCAAGGTCCCCAGGGACTCGCCGGGCCTCAGGGCGCGGCAGGGCCACGAGGCAACACCGGCGCCGTTGGACCGGCGGGGCCGGCAGGACCGGAAGGGCTCAAGGGCGATACTGGAGATATTGGCGCCACCGGACCCCAAGGCCCCCAAGGACTCGCCGGGCCTCAGGGTGCGGCAGGCCCCCGAGGCAACACCGGCGCCGTTGGACCGGCGGGGCCGGCAGGACCGGAAGGGCTCAAGGGTGATGCTGGAGATATCGGCGCCACCGGACCGCAAGGACCCCAAGGACTGGCAGGCCCCCAGGGACTCAAGGGCGATACCGGAGATACCGGCCCCGCAGGACCGCAAGGCCTCGTCGGACCCCAGGGTCTCAAAGGAGACGACGGAGATATCGGAGCCACCGGTCCCCAAGGGCCCCAAGGGCTGGCAGGGCCCCAGGGACTCAAGGGCGATACCGGAGATACCGGCCCCGCTGGGCCGCAAGGCCTCGTTGGACCCCAGGGGCTCAAAGGAGACGACGGAGATATCGGCGCCACCGGTCCCCAAGGGCCTCAGGGGCTGGCAGGGCCCCAGGGGCTCAAGGGCGATACCGGAGACACCGGACCTGCCGGACCGCAAGGTCTCGTCGGACCTCAAGGCGTCAAGGGCGACGACGGCGAGATCGGAGCAACGGGACCTCAGGGGCTAATCGGACCGCAAGGCGACAAGGGCGACGCGGGCGATATCGGCCCGACCGGCCCCAAAGGCGACATCGGCCTCAGCGGACCGACCGGCGTCAAGGGTGATCGCGGCGACATCGGACCGACGGGCGCCACCGGCATCATCGGCCCCACCGGCATCATCGGCCCGACTGGGACCAAGGGTGATCGCGGCGATATTGGGCCCACCGGCGCCACCGGCATCATCGGCTTCACCGGCCCCAAGGGTGATGAAGGCAAGATCGGGCCCACCGGCCCGCGGGGGTTCATCGGGCCCACCGGCCCCCGGGGCGACGATGGCGACATCGGACCCACCGGAGCTACGGGCAGCAAAGGCGATCCCGGCTTGATCGGACCCACGGGACCCAAGGGTGACGATGGAGGAATCGGACCCACTGGGCCCCAGGGTGATGCTGGCATCCAAGGCGTCACCGGGCCCGCTGGACCGGTAGGGCCCGCCGGGCCCGCCGGCGTCGGGCTGCCCGGTGCTACGGGTCCACAAGGGCCCGCCGGCCTCGCCGGTTCCATCGGTCCCCAAGGCGCCACCGGCGCGCCGGGACCAGCTGGCCCACCAGGACCACCGGGCGAAGGCAGCTCAATCTGGAGCCGAGATGACGAAACCATCGCCACTGAGGAGCCCACCATCCGTGCTCGCAGCGCCGACGATTGGGCGACCCTCAGGCTAGAGTCCGACGAACCGCAGCTCGGCGGTCGCGTGCGCCTGGAATCTATCGCTGCTGAAAAGCTGATGGAGATCGCGCTCGACGAGCGCGACACCTCGCGCGGAGCGCGCTTCTTCACCAATTCGGAAGGCGGCTTCAAGTTTCATCTCGGCCCGGATCCGAGCAACAGCACCGACGTGCTGCGCATCAGCCGCCGAGGCAAGGTCGGGGTCCAAACCTCGGAGCCGTTCTTCGAGCTCGACGTCAACGGCATCATCCGTGGCCGCAACGTCTCACCCTCCGATGAGCGTCTCAAGCGCGACGTGGCGCCGATCTCAGGCAGCCTGGAACGCCTGCTCGCTCTGCGCGGCGTCACCTTCCGCTGGCGGGACGGCGAGCTCGACGCCCGGCCCGAGATGGGCCTGATCGCCCAGAACGTCGAGGCGGTGTTCCCCGAGGCCGTATTCACTGACGGTAGGGGCTACAAGTCAGTGGCCTATGCCAGGCTGGTCGGTGCGGTGGTCGAAGCGGTCAAGACCCAGCACGGCATCATCCGCGACCAGGAAACGGAGCTCACGGCCCAGGCCGCAGAGATCGCCACCCAAGCGGAAGCGATCACAGAGCTTAAGGCCCGCCTGGAGCGCCTGGAAAAGGCGCTGCTGCGACTCGATCCCGACCAAAGCCTACCGCTTCAGGCCACCGCTTCGGCCTCCCCTGCGAGGACCCCACAGCAGCAGCCCACAGCACAGCACGGCCAGTAGGCTCGAGCCCTCGCCGAGCCAGCGGACGCGGGTGCGAACGAAGCGCCCGCGGACGCGGTGCTCGCCGGCCGGCAGCTCGAATCGCATCAAGCCACTGCCGGCGGCGGTCTGCACTTCGATGCGCTCACCGTCAGCGGTAACCTGCCAGCCTGGGAAGAATGCCGTCGACACTTCGAGCTCGACCTCGGCCGGCGCCCGCACGGTCGCCACCCAGCTGATCGGCGTCCGCTCGCCAATCAGAATCTCAGCGCTGCCCGCCACCGGACGCAGCAGATCTTCGCGCCAGGGCGTCGCCTGCTCGACGCCGCGCGGCTCGTACTCTCGACGGGTCGTCACCGCGATGCCGCGCCGCGCGATCGCCTCCGGCGTCCAATCTAAAGGCTCTAGCTGGTACGTACGCTGGGGCTCGAGGTGCGGCACCATCGGCAGCATCACCAACGCGAGAGCGGCGCCCAGCCAGGCCCGTGGGCGCCGGCTGTGTCGCAGCAGCAGACCAAGAGAGCCCACCAGAAGGGCCAGGCAGACCGTTACCGAGCTCAGAATCCGCCATGGAAACTCGACGTACTCGAGCAGCGGCAGCGTGTCCCACAGCCACAGTGCACCGGGCAGCATGAGCGCACACAGCACGGCAGCCGAGGCCGCGAAGAACCGCCAGTCGGCGCGGCGCGACAGGCCGGCCCGTCCTGCCACTCCACAACCAGCGAGCCCGATCAAGAGCAAGAGGTTCCAGCCCAAGGCGAACGACATCTCGTCGTCATAGCCCGGCAGCGACAAGCCGTAGCCCCAGGGCGACCACAGCAGCTGCTGGGGATAAACGAAGTGGTTCGAATACAGCAGACAACACGCTGCTGATCCACCGGCAGCTCGAAGGAATTCTGTCTCTT